>JBBQVZ010000067.1:0-18461 GCA_038211015.1 Actinomycetota bacterium
CTCAACGTGTACGAGAACATCGCGTTCGGTCTGCGCCGCAAGAAGGTGGAGAAGAGCGAGATCGACCAGCGCGTCCGGGATGCGATGAAGCTCGTGGACCTGATCGGGTTCGAGAGCCGCAAGCCACCGCAGATGTCCGGAGGGCAGCAGCAGCGGGTCGCGCTCGCCCGGGCGCTCGTGAACCATCCCAAGGTGTTGTTGCTCGACGAACCGCTGGGCGCACTCGACATGAAGCTCCGCAAGCAGATGCAGCTGGAGCTCAAGCAGATCCAGCAAGAGGTCGGCATCACGTTCATCTACGTGACGCATGACCAGGAAGAGGCCATGACCATGTCGGACCGCCTCGCGGTCATGCGGCACGGCAAGATCGACCAGATCGGCCCCCCGGAGGAGGTATATGAGTCGCCCTCCACCGAGTTCGTGGCCGGCTTCCTGGGCGCGTCCAACATGTTGGACGGTGAGGTCGCGGGGACGAACAAGGGTCACACCACGATCACGCTCGCGACGGGCGGCTCCGTCACTACGAACACCGACAGCGTGCCGCCCGGCATATCCAAGGTGCGGGTCGGTGTGCGTCCCGAGAAGATCACGATCGTCCCCGACGAGGGCGAGGCACCCACGAATCGGAACTCGGTGGAGGGGCTTCTTCGGATGTCCACCTACATCGGGGTCAACTATCAGTACAAGGTCGAAGGGCCCGGTGGGCACGAGCTGACCGTGTACGTCCAGAACCTCGGCGGCGCCGGATCTCAGCCGCACCCCGGTCAGAAGGTGCGACTGGAGTGGTTGCCGGAGCACACGTTCGTCGTCGAGCCGTCCGCCACACCGATCACCGAGGAGGATGACGAAGGATGACCGACCGTCGGATCGACCAGCGTCACGACGATCTGCTGAAGGATCCCGCGTTCCTACGGGGTCTCACGATGCGCCGGATGTCACGCCGCGACTTGTTCCGGTCGGCCGGCGTCGGTGTGGGGGCGCTTTCGCTCGGAGCCATCCTGGCCGCGTGCGGCGGGACCAGTGCGGGCGGCGGCGGAGGTGGCGGCGACACCGGCAGTAGTGGTGGTGGAGATGGCGGCATCGACTGGAACGCCGAGCCGAACGGCACGCTGATGTTCGCGAACTGGCCGCTGTACATGGACAAGAAGAAGGTCAACGGCCAGGTGACGTACCCGTCGCTGGAGGAGTTCACGGCCGCGACCGGCATCGACGTCACGTACCGCGAGGTGATCAACGCGAACGCGGAGTTCTTCGGGAAGATCCAACCTCAGCTCGCTGCGGGACAGCCGACCGGATGGGACATCATCGTCATCACGAACGGCGACACGCTGAACCAGCTGCTGCGGCTCAACTACCTGGTGGAGCTTCCTGCTGATAAGCGCCCGAACTTCGACGCGA
Organism: Actinomycetota bacterium; assembly: GCA_038211015.1. Taxonomy (GTDB): domain Bacteria; phylum Actinomycetota; class UBA4738; order UBA4738; family HRBIN12; genus JBBQVZ01. Next base: position 1,399 of record JBBQVZ010000067.1, read on the forward strand.
ACGCCAGCGTGGCGGTCACAGACCCGGCTTACGACCCGGGCAACAAGTTCACGATGGCGTGGCAGTCGGGACTCACCGGCATCGGATGGGATCCCGTGCAGGTCAAGGCGCTGCGGCCCGACAAGCCCGAGATCACGAGCGTCATGGATCTGTTCGACCCCGCGTTCAAGGGCAAGGTGGGGATGTTCGCCGACAACGCGGACCTGCCGTGCCTCGCCATGGTCGGTCAGGGCGTGGCGCCCGAGACATCCACTCCCGACCAGTGGCAAGCGGCGGCCGACCTGCTGACCCAGCAGAAGGACGATGGCATCGTCCGGCAGTACTTCACGCAGAACTACACGAGCGCGCTCCAGAACGGCGACGTGGCGCTCACCATGGCGTGGTCGGGCGACATCTTCCAGCTCAACCTGGAAGGGGACGCGTCCGGCCTCCAGTTCTGCATCCCGGACGAGGGCGTCGTCATCTGGACCGACAACATGTGCATCCCGCTGGGTGCCGAGAACCCGGTCGACGCCATCACGTACATGGACTACGTCTACCAACCCGACGTGCAGGCCAAGATCGAGTCGTACGTGAACTACATCTGTCCGGTGCCGGGGGCCAAAGATGTCATCGATCCGGCGTTCGCCGACAGCCCGCTGATCTTCCCCACCGACGCGGATCTGGCCAAGACGCACACCTACTACGTCTTCAAGACACCGGAGGAGCAAACGGAGTGGAACGCGCTGTTCCAGCCGATCTACCAGGGTTGAGTCGGATGTCGCGCGCGTTCGGGCAGGGGGATCCCTGAGCACGCCGTCCGTCGACGAGATCGTTCGGTCGGGCACGCCGCTCATCGAGCCGCGGAAGCCCAGCCCGAACAAGAAGCTCGCGCCATACGAGCTCTTGGCGCCTGGTGCGCTCTACCTGGCGATCTTCTTCCTGATCCCGATCGGATACATGTTCTACACGTCGTTGCAATCGGGGTTCATCGGCGACTTCCACTTCAACTGGCACTTCGCGAACTACGCGGACGCGATCAAGCTGCACGGCAACATCTACGTGCGGTCGCTGGTATACGCGGGCATCGTGACCTTGCTGGCGCTCATGTTGGCCTATCCCGTCGCGTACTGGATCGCGTTCTACGGCGGGAGGCGCAAGTCGGTCTTCCTGTTCCTGCTCCTGCTGCCGTTCTTCGTGTCGTTCATCATCCGGACGGTCCAGTGGCAGTTCTTGTTGAAGGACGACGGTTTGATCCTCGGCCCGCTGAAGAGCATCGGCCTGCTGCCGGAGAACTACCACGTGCTCGGAACGTCGGTCGCCGTGATCGCGGGCATCACGTACAACTTCCTGCCGTTCACGGCGCTCCCGCTGTACGTCGCGCTCGAGCGCATCGACAAACGGCTGGTGGAGGCGGGCAAGGACCTGTACGCCAGCCGGTTCACCACGTTCCGCAAAGTGGTCTGGCCGCTCGCGCTGCCCGGGGTGTTCGCGGCGTTCCTGCTGACGTTCGTGCCGGCGGTGGGCGATTACGTGAACGCGTCGATCCTGGGCGGACCGGGCAACACGATGATCGGCAACGTCATCCAGTCCGAGTTCCTGACGAACTTCAACTACCCGTTGGCCGCCGCGATGTCGTTCATCCTGATGGCCGCGCTGCTGGTCGGGGCAACGATCTACGCGCGGGTGCTCGGGACCGAGGACGTCACGGCTGGGGCGGCGTCGGGATGAGTACCACGCCGAACTTCTCGGCGGCCATCGGGTCGACGGTCAACGAGATCACGGACGCGACGTCGCCTCCACCCAAGACACCATCGAACAAGCGGTGGACCAGGTTCATCCTGCCCACGTACACGACGCTGTTCATCCTGTACCTGATCGTCCCGATCGCCGTGATGATCGTGTTCGCGTTCAACACGCCGGCCGGGCGCTACAACATCAAGTGGGAGCACGCGTCGCTGGATGCGTGGCGGGACCTGTTCTCGTTCCCGGACCTGTCGTCTTCGCTCAAGCTCACGCTCGAGGTCGCGTTCTTGGCGACGATCCTGTCGACCATCCTGGGCACGTTCATCGGCTTGTCGCTCGGCCGATACCGTTTCCGGGGCGCCGGCGCCATGAACTTCGTGATCTTCCTGGCGATCGCGTCACCCGAGATCGTCCTGGGCTCGTCGTTGCTGACGATGTTCGTCAACGCGCGCGTGCCGCAGGGGTTCATCACGATCCTGCTCGCCCATACGATGTTCTGCATCTCGTTCGTGGCGATCACGGTGCGGGCGCGCGTCGCCGGCATGGATCGATCGCTCGAGGAGGCCGCGGGCGACCTCGGCGCCGATCCGAGGACGACCTTCTTCAAGGTGACGCTGCCGCTCATCCTTCCCGGTGTGATCGCCGGGGGGTTGCTCGCGTTCGCCCTGTCGATCGACGACTACGTCATCACGAACTTCGTCGCTGGATCGAAGACGACGTTCCCATTGTGGGTGTTCGGTGCCACCAGGCAGGGCATCCCGGTGCAGGTCAACGTCATGGGGACACTCTTGTTCGCGTTCGGCATCCTGATCGTGGTGGGACAGCTGGCGGCCTCTCGGGCGCGCGCCCGGGGCGACGCGAAGCGCCTGGCGCAGGACAAGGCCCGCCTCGTGCCCGCCCAGACTTCGTGAATCCTTTCACAAGCTCACAAGGAAACCGGCTCTGACCTGCGAAAACACGACTTCTCGAGCTTTGACGAGCTTCGCACGCGCCGCCTATACTGGCGCCCCCATGGCCGTCAACGAGCAGCGGAACGACCGGTGGTCGGGGATGGGGACCGGCTGGTCGATCACCTCCACCATGATCGGAGCGATCGCCACTCTCGGGGCCTTTGGATACCTGGTCGACCGACTGCTGGGCATCGAGCACGTGTTCCTGCCGATCGGGTTCGTCCTTGGGGGCGGGTTCGGCACCTACATCATCTGGCTGCGGTATGGGAGGGGGGACGATGACGAGACCTGAGCCTGAACGCGCGTTGATCCGCCGGGTCACGCCGTTCGCCCTTCCCGCCGCGATCCTCGCGTACGTCGTCGGGACCTTATTCGGTGGCGCCGACGCCGGCTGGTCCGCCGTCATCGCGATCGCGATCGTCTACCTGAACTTCGTGGCGAACGCGCTCTCGATCTCTTGGGCCGCCGGGGTATCACCCACGCTCGTGAGCGTGGTCGCGCTGGGTGGCTACGTGGTTCGGTTGATCATCTACACGGTGGCACTCGTGCTGTTGAACCAGCTCCCGTGGTTCTCGCCCGTGGCGTTCGCGCTCGCGCTGATCCCCACGATCGTCGGGCTCCTCATCTTCGAGGCCAAGCTGTTGTCCGGACGGATGCAGGCCGACCTCTGGACGTTCGACGAAGCGGGCCGGCCGTGACCGGAGCCGCCATCCTCGCCGCGACGTTCGAGCCGCCTAGCACGGAGGACTTCGTCTTCGGCTGCTGGGGCCCGTCGATCAAGGTGGGCGGCTTCGACCTGTGCTTCAACTTCATCACGTTCCTGGTGGTCCTCACGACGGTGATCGTGCTCGCGCTGTTCATCGTCGCGTTCCGCAAGCCGAAGGTCATGCCAGGCAAGTTCCAGCTGATGATGGAGCTGGGCTTGTCGTTCGTCCGCGAGAACATCGCCGAACCGATGCTCGGCAGCCATGCGACGGCGTTCATGCCGCTCCTCGCATCGTTCTTCTTCTTCATCCTGATCGGGAACCTGTTCGAGGTCTTCCCGGGGATCAACTTCTCGGCGAGCAGCCGGGTGGCGATCCCGCTCGTCCTCGCGCTCGTCTCGTGGGTCACGTACAACGCCGTGGGGATCCGCACGCACGGCTTCTTCGGCTACCTCCGTCACACGACCATCATCCCGGAGGCCCCCGCGATCCTCCGATACGGGTTGCTGATGCCGATCGAATTCATCTCGAACATCATCGTGCGGCCGATCACCCTCACCGTCCGTCTCACGGCCAACTTCGTCGCCGGGCACTTCCTCCTGGCGATCTTCTTCTTGGGGACCGTCTTCTTCCTGGAAGACGGACCCAAGACATGGCCGTTCGTCGCGTTGTCGTTCCCGCTCTCGCTGATGCTCGTCGGACTCGAGCTCTTCGTCGCGGCCCTACAAGCGTTCATCTTCGCCGTCCTCAGCGCCTCCTACATCGGGCAGGCTATGGCGGAGGGGCACTAGAAGGAGGCACTGGATGTTCCAACTGCTCGCACAAGTCACGGGGAATCTGGACGGACTGGCCACGATCGGCAAGGGCCTCGTGATCGGCTTGGCCGCTATCGGGCCGGGCATCGGCCTGGGCATCTTGATCGGGAAGTCGGTCGAGGCCATGGCGCGGCAGCCCGAGTACGCCGGTCAGGTCCGCACCACGATGTTCATCGGCATCGGTCTGATCGAGGCGCTCGCGCTGTTCGGCATCGCGTTCTCGTTCATCATCTAAGGGAGGGGATCGAACGTGGGCAACACATTCGGGCTCCTCGCCGCCGAGTCGACCGACAAGGAGAACCTCTACCCGCATGCTGCCGAGCTGATCGTCGGCGCCGTCGCCTTCGGCGTCATCTTCTTCTTCATGTGGAAGTGGGTGCTCCCTCGGGTGAACACGCTGCTCGAAGAGCGCAGGGAGAAGATCCAAGGTGAGATGGAGAAGGCCGAGCAGGCGCACCACGAGGCCGACGAGGAGCTGAGCCGCTACAAGGCGCAACTCGCCGATGCGGCCGGAGAGGCGAACCGGATCATCGAGGAAGCGCGCAAGACGGCCGACCAGCTCCGCGCGGACCTGCAGGCCCGCGCCGAGCAGGAGTCGCACGCGATCGTGGCCCGCGCCCAGGAGGAGATCCGCGCGGAGCGCGACCGGGTGTTCCAGGAGCTCCGGACGCAGGTGGGCGAGATCGCCGTCGAGCTCGCCGGCAAGGTGGTCGGGGAGGAGCTCGATACGTCCACCCATACTCGCTTGATCGACGAGTACATCGACCAGGTCACGTCGGGGAACGGGAACAACTGACATGACGGATGACGAGCTGATCGGCGGGTACGCCAAGGCGCTGTTCGCCGTGGCCAGCGCCGAGGGCGTCCTTCCGAAGGTCGAGGACGAGCTCTACGCGTTCGGCAAGGCGCTCGAGCAGCACACCGATCTCCGCGAAGCGCTGACCGACGCCGCGTTGCCCGCAGAGAACAAGAAGGGCGTCGTTGCGGACCTGCTCGGCGAGCGGGCGAACCCCGTGACAGTCAGCCTGCTCGGGTTCGTGATCGACGCGGGGCGCGCGCGAGAGATCCCCAAGATCGTCGAGGAGCTCGCTCGCATGGCCTCCACGGAGCGGGAGCACGTTCTCGCGGAGGTTCGAACGGCCGTGGATCTGTCGAGCGACCAGCGCAAGCGCCTTGCCGAGGCCCTGTCGCGGGCGACGGGTCGCAAGGTCGACGTGAAGGTCGTGGTGGATCCGAGCGTGATCGGCGGCGTGGTGGCGCGGGTCGGCGACGAGGTCTTCGACGGTTCGATCGCGAGTCGTCTGGAAGACGCCAAGCAAGCACTAGGGAGCGTGTGATGGCACTGGATATCGATCCTTCGAAGATCGCTGAAGCGCTCCGGCGGAACGTCGAGAGCTGGAAGCCGACCGTCGAACGAGGTGAGGTCGGTCGCGTGACGGAGACGGCAGACGGCGTGGCTCGCGTGCAGGGACTGCCCGGCGCCATGGCGAACGAGCTCTTGGAGTTCCCCGGAGGGATCTTCGGCCTGGCGTTCAACCTGGACGTGGACGAGATCGGCTGCATCATCCTGGGTGAGTCCGACAAGATCGAGGAGGGCGACGCCGTCAAGCAGACGGGGACCATCCTCTCGATGCCGGTCGGCGACGGGTTCCTCGGGCGCGTGGTGGATGCCCTCGGCCGCCCGCTCGACGACAAGGGCCCGATCCCGTCGACCGAGCGCCGCAACCTGGAGGTGCAGGCGCCGAACGTCGTCTCGCGGCAGCCGGTGAAGGAGCCGCTCTACACCGGCATCTCGGCGATCGACGCCATGACGGCCATCGGACGCGGCCAGCGCCAGCTGCTCATCGGCGATCGCCAGACCGGCAAGACCGCCGTCGCGGTCGACGCGATCATCGCCCAGCGTGAGCACTGGGGCACCGACCGCGCGGTGAAGTGCATCTACGTGGCCATCGGTCAGAAGGCGTCCACCGTGTCCGAGGTCGTCGAGACGCTCCGCGAGAACGGCGCCCTGGAGTACACCGTCGTGGTGAACGCCTCGGCAGCGGACCCGGCGCCGTTCCAGTACATCGCGCCCTACGCGGGCGCGGCGCTCGGCGCCTACTGGATGTACGAGGGCGACAGCTCGCTGATCGTCTATGACGACCTGTCGAAGCAGGCGGTCGCCTACCGGGAGATCTCGCTCCTGCTCCGTCGCCCACCGGGACGCGAGGCCTACCCGGGCGACGTGTTCTACCTGCATTCACGGCTGCTCGAGCGCGCCGCGAAGCTGTCCGACGAGCTCGGCGGGGGCTCCCTCACCGCGCTGCCGATCATCGAGACCAAGGGTGGTGACATCTCCGCGTACATCCCGACGAACGTCATCTCGATCACCGACGGCCAGATCTTCTTCGAGTCCGAGCTCTTCTTCTCCGGCGTCCGGCCGGCGATCAACGTGGGTGTTTCGGTGTCGCGCGTGGGCGGCAACGCCCAGATCAAGGCGATGAAGAAGGTCGCCGGGCGGCTGCGCCTGGACCTCGCGCAGTTCCGCGCCCTGGAGGCGTTCGCGCAGTTCGGTTCGGAGCTCGACAAGGCGTCGCAGCAGCAGCTGTCTCGTGGCGCTCGCGTCGTCGAGATCCTGAAACAGCCCCAGTACCAGCCGCAGCCCGTCGAACGCCAGGTCGTGGCGATCTACGTGGTGACCGGCGGCCACCTCGACGCGTACCCGGTCGAGGACGCCAAGCGGTTCGTCACGTCGTTCAACGACTACCTCGAAACCCGGCATCCGGAGATCCCGTCGGCGATCCGCGAGACCGGCGATCTGTCCGACGAGAACGAGAGCGCGCTGAAGGCGGCGATCGGCGCGTTCGCGGAGACGTTCGTCTCGAGCTCCGCTGGGGAGGGGTCCGAGTCGGGGATCGGCGCGCCGACCCCGCCCGATGAGGTCAAGCCGGACGTCGGATGGGACCGGATGTCGTCGGTCGACGACGAGCCATCGACCGACCCCGAGACTCCGGCGCCCGCGTAGCGCATGGGTGCCCAGCTCCGCGTCGTCCGTCGACGGATCCGGTCGGTCCAATCGACGAAGAAGATCACGCGCGCCATGGAGCTGATAGCGTCCTCTCGCATCGTAAAGGCGCAGCAGCGGGTCGAAGCCTCACGCCCGTACGCGGTGCAGCTGACGGCCGCCATGGAGGACCTCGCCCGGCAGACCGGGTCCGTGGCGCACCCGCTCCTCGAGGAGCGGGAGTCGCCCGAGAACGTGGGCGTGCTTATCGTGACGTCCGACCGGGGTCTCGCGGGCTCGTACAACGCGAACGTCCTGAAGATCGGCGAGGAGCTCTTGCGGGACGTCACCCGACGCGGCCTCCAGCCCGTCGTGTACGTGATCGGGAAGAAGGGTGTGGGCTACTTCCGGTTCCGCGGCATGCCGATGCGAGGCGAGTGGCAGGGGTTCAGCGAGGTACCGCCGTACGCGAAGGCGGAGGAGGTCGGTCGCAAGCTGATCGCCGATTTCGCCGACGGTGAGATCGACGAGCTGCAGTGCGCGTATACCGACTTCCGTTCGGCGTTCACGTTACGCGCGACGGCCAAGCGGTTCCTGCCGATCGCGCCCGAGGAGGTCAGAGGCTCCGGGGTCGAGGCCGTCTCCGCGGAGTACCTCTTCGAGCCCGAGCCGGAGGAGCTCTTGCACCACCTCTTGCCCCAGTACGTCATCACCAAGGTGTACGCGGCACTGCTCGAATCGGCCGCCTCGGAGAACGCCGCACGGCGACGCGCCATGAAGGCCGCCACGGACAACGCGGAGGACCTGATCAAGCTGCTTTCCCGGCAGGCGAACCGCGCCCGCCAGGACGAGATCACGACCGAGATCTTGGAGATCGTCGGCGGGGCGGAAGCCCTGACCGCATCGTCGGAGGGATGAGGCATGGCTGAAGACAACGCACACCCACGAGGGCGGGTCGTACGGGTGATCGGACCGGTGGTGGACGTGGAGTTCCCGCCGAGCGAGCTCCCCGACATCTACACGGCGCTGAAGGTCGACGTCACGCTGGAGAACGCCACCACCACCATCACGTGCGAGGTTGCGCAGCACATCGGCGACAACATCATCCGTGCGATCGCGCTGAAGCCGACGGACGGCCTGACGCGCGGGGCTCCCGTCGAGAACACGGGCGCGCCGATCAGCGTTCCGGTGGGCGAGGGCGTCCTGGGCCACGTGTACAACGTGCTCGGTGAACCGCTCGACACCGACATCTCGAACGTCCACCCTGACACGTACTGGCCGATCCACCGGGAACCGCCGCCGTTCGCGGACCTGGAGCCCAAGAAGGTCATGCTCGAGACGGGGATCAAGGTCATCGACCTCTTGGAGCCCTATGTGCAGGGCGGCAAGATCGGGATGTTCGGCGGCGCCGGCGTCGGCAAGACCGTGATCATCCAGGAGATGATCCGCCGCCAGGCGGAGCAGCACGGCGGCGTGTCGGTGTTCGCCGGTGTCGGCGAGCGCACCCGCGAGGGCAACGACCTCTTCCTGGAGATGACCGAGTCCGGGGTCCTGGCGAAGACGGCACTCGTGTTCGGACAGATGGACGAGCCGCCCGGCGTCCGTCTGCGCGTTGCGCTCTCGGCGCTCACGATGGCCGAGTACTTCCGCGACGAGCTCCACCTGGACGTGCTGCTGTTCGTGGACAATATCTTCCGGTTCACGCAGGCGGGGTCGGAGGTCTCGACGCTGCTCGGGCGGATGCCGAGCGCCGTCGGCTACCAGCCGAACCTGGCCGGGGAGATGGGCGCTCTCCAGGAACGGATCACGTCGGCCGGGGGGCGCTCCATCACGTCGCTCCAGGCGATCTATGTTCCCGCGGACGACATCACGGACCCGGCGCCCCATGCCGCATTCGCGCACCTGGACGCCACGACCGTGCTCTCGCGCGACATCGCCTCACTCGGCATCTATCCGGCCGTCGACCCCCTCGACTCGAGCAGCCGGATCCTCGACCCCCGGTACGTGGGCGAGGAGCACTACGCCGTGGCGAGACGCGTCCAGGAGATCCTGCAGCGCTACAAGGACCTCCAGGACATCATCGCGATCCTGGGGATCGACGAGCTGTCGGAGGAGGACAAGGTCATCGTGTCCCGCGCCAGGAAGATCCAGAAGTTCCTGTCGCAGCCGATGTTCGTCGCCGAGCAGTTCACCGGTGTGCCCGGGAAGTACACGCCGGTCGACGAGACGATCGCGTCGTTCAAGGGACTGTGCGAAGGGGAGTACGACCACCTGCCCGAGCAGGCGTTCTTCCTGGTGGGTGGGATCGAAGAGGCCGTCGCCCAGGCGAAGCAGATGGAGGCCGCGTAACCCGTGTCGCTTGAGGTGCACCTCGTCACGCCGGAACGTGAGATCTGGATCGGCCAAGCCGAGATGCTGATCGCGCGCGGCGTCGACGGGGAGCTCGGCATCCTCGGCGGCCACCAGCCGATGCTCGTGCAGCTCGTGATCGGACCGCTCCGCATCCATCGCGAGGGAGGAGAGCTGCTCGCCGCCGTCGTCGACGGCGGATTCCTGCACGTCGGCACGCACGAGGGGGTAACGCGCGCAGACGTGCTGGCCTCGCAGGCCGAGCTGGCGGCCGAGATCGATGTCGAGCAGGCGCGTCGCACGTTGGCGGAGCTGGAGAGCCGCGGCGCCGAGCTCGAGGAGGCCGAGCTGGAGGTGCTGAAGCTCGAGATGCGGAAGGCGCAGGCGCGGGTCAAGCTGGCCGGCTAGGCCTTCCCGGCGCTTCCTCGCGTTAGCATCGGACGATCATGGATCGCCTGTTCGTCACGGGCGGGGCGCGCCTGGCCGGCTCGGTCCGCGTTTCCGGCGCGAAGAACTCCGCGCTCAAGCTCATGGCGGCCTCGCTCCTCGCGCCCGGGCGGAGCGTGGTTCGCAACGTCCCGCGTATCCGGGACTGCGGAGTGATGGCCGAGATGCTGGAGCATTTCGGCGTGCGGGTCACGTTCCGCGACGGCGTCGCCGAGTTGGATGCGACCCGCGTGGACGACGTCGAAGCCCCCGACGAACTGGTCCGGCAGATGCGCGCGTCGATCGTCGTGCTCGGTCCGTTGCTCGCTCGATGCGGCCGCGCACGGGTGTCGATGCCCGGAGGCGACGAGATCGGCGCTCGGCCGGTCGACCTGCATGTCCGCGGGCTCGAGCGGATGGGGGCAACCATCCGGTTCGAGCACGGGTTCTTGTTGGCCGAGGCAGACGAGCTGCGCGGCGCGCCGATCACCCTGGACTACCCGAGCGTGACCGCCACCGAGAACCTGCTGTTCGCCGCCGTGCGCGCGCGAGGAAGCACGGTGATCGACAACGCTGCGCGCGAGCCGGAGATCGCCGACGTGGCGAACTGCCTCGTCGCAATGGGGGCGCGGATCCATGGCGCCGGTTCGAGCACGATCCAGATCGAGGGCGTTGACGAGCTGCGGCCAACCGACCACACGGCGGTGCCCGACCGGATCGAGGCGGGGACATGGGCCGCCGCAGCCGTTGCCACGCAGGGCGACGTGACGATCGAGAACGCCCGGCCCGAGCATCTGGAGCTCTTCCTGTCGAAGCTCCGCGATGCGGGAACCGAGGTCTCCGTCTCCGACGCAGGTCTGCGGATCCGGCAATCGACGCGCGCGCGAGCTGTGGACTTCGTGACGCTTCCGTACCCGGGCATCGCCACCGACTTCCAGCCCATCCTGCTCGCGATGCTGGCGACCGGGGAGGGCACCGCCATCGTCACCGAGAATGTGTTCGAGAGCCGGTTCCTGTACGTCCCCGAGCTCTTGCGCATGGGTGCGGACATCCGTACCGAGGGTCACCACGCGGTGATCCGCGGCGTTCCCAACCTGTCCGCGGCGCCGGTGCGTGCCCTGGACATCCGCGCGGGCGCCGCCTTGGTGATCGCGGGCCTGTGCGCGGACGGTGTGACCGAGGTCGCGGACATGCAGCACGTCGACCGCGGGTACGAGGATTTCGAGGCGAAGCTCGAAGGGCTCGGCGCCGAGGTCCGGCGCGAGCGCGAGCTCGTCACGTTCCCGTGAGGGATCAGATCCGGCGTATCCCCGCGTTGCTGCTCGCGTCGCTGATCCTCGTATGTCCCCTGTCCTCGATCCCACACGCGGCTGCGCAGACCGTTCTGGGGGACCGTGAGGTGCTCCTCGCGACACTGGATGACGCGGCGCTCCAGGACCTGCTCGCCACGTCCGGGTTCCTGTCGCTCGCGCAGCAGGGAGGAGCGGCGCTGCTCGTCATGACGGAGCCCGGTGACGCCTTCCACGACTTCCCCGACGTGTTCTCCTCATCGTCCCGAGGGCCGCTCCCGGACGCGTTCGTCAAGGTCGACCTCGGATCGATGGCCGACGAGGCAGGGGTTGCATCGCCGGCCAAGCTCGGCGCAGCCGCCGAACAGCTCGCATCTGTCCTCGATCGCTCCACTGCGACGAGCGAGCTCGTCCTCCTCGCGTCGAACTCGCCGCCCGGCGCTTCAGAAGCCGCGGGGGATCATCTCGGCGCGATGGTGATGGCCGAGGGATCCCCGAAGGACCTGGCCGCGGCGATCCGAGCGGAAGCGTCGGACGCATCGGTGCGCACGCTGACCTCAGACTCCACGAGACGCGAAGGGGTCGTCGCCAGCCCGGATCTCGCGCAGACGGCGTTCGCCTCCGGGGGTCTTCTGGCGCACGACCTTGGCGGCGAACCGATCCGCGTGGTCGACGCCCCGCCTCCGATCGACCTGCACGAGCGTTACATCCAGTCGAAGCGGTTGACCGTGCCGATCGGGACCGCTGCGGCGTTCTACGCGGGCCTCGCCAGCCTCATCGCGATCATCGCGCTCTCGAGGCCGAGTGCGTCCCGCCGGGTCCGGGCGTTCTGTGCCTCCCTCGCGATCTCCGTGCCGTTCCTGGCGCTGTCGCTGCTCCTGGTCGGGCATCTCCCGTCGCTCACCTATGGCACGGTCATCCCGTTCCTGATCGCGACCACCGCGCTCGTCACGATCACGTTGGCGGTCGCTGCGCGCAGATGGGGAACGTTTGGTGCCATCGTCGCTGCGGGCTCGATCTTGCTCGGGGCACTGGTCGTGGAGGCGGGTCTCGGCTGGACCGCCGCGCTCACGCCGTTGCTCGGTGGGTCACAGCTCGACGGGGGACGGTTCTTCGGCCTGCCGAACGCGTTCGTCGGACTGCTCCTCGGGGGTTCGCTCTACGTCGCGCAGCGGCTGCCCCGCGTCCACGGCACCGCCCTGATCGCGGTCGCCGGGCTGTTCGCCGGCTCGCCGTGGACCGGGTCGAACATCGGGGCAGCGGTCACGCTATTCGCCGCCGCCGGCATCTGGTTGGGCCTCCGCGGCGAGCTTTCCTGGTGGCGCACCGCGATCGCGGCTGTCGCCGCGATCGCCACCGGGACCGTCATCGTCGTCGTCGCTCATCGATTCCTCACCTCCGCGACGACGCACATCACGACGTTCTCGGAACACACCGGTGGCATCCAAGGACTGTGGGACAGGCTCGTCGACCGCCTGGGCGTCGGTGCCGACCTGATCGCGGACAACCCGTTCGCGCTGCTCCCCGTGATCGGCGTGGCAGTCATGCTGGTCGTCGTCCTCCGGCCGCCGGGTCCCATCCGACCGTCGTTCGATGGGGCGCCCGTCTGGCGGGTCGCCCTGCTCACGATCGTGGCGGCGAGCGTCGTGGCGTACCTGGTCAACGACTCCGGCGCGGCGGCCGTCGGTGAGGGGCTCACGACGTCGCTCGCCGGGATGCTCTACGTGTCGTTGCGATGGCGTGACGGCATGATGATGGGACTGTGAGCCTCCCGACCCCCCCGCGTCCGGACACCGGCGGTACCGTCCCCGGTCCCATGCTCACGACCGTGGACGGACGTCCCCGATCGACCTGGGGGTGGTTCGAGGGCGTCGGCGTCTACCTCTTGGCGTTCTTGGCGGGCGGGTTCGCCTCCATCCCGGTCCTCGCGGTGCTGGGTGACACGACCGTGAACGGCGCGATAGGCAAGTCGGAGATCCTCGCCACGATCGTCGCCGACTTCGTGATGACTGGGGTGCTCGTGTTCTGGCTGGCGCGCTGGCACCGGGAGTGGCGAGCGGCGATGGTGTTGCCGCCGGCGCCGGAGCGGATCTGGCGGGACCTGCTGTACGGAGCGGTCGCGGGCTTGATCCTGGTTCCCGCCGTGGGGCTCATCAGTGGCGGGATCGAGGCGATCTTCCGCGAGGCCGTGGGGCATCAGGTCACGGTCCCTGAGCAGGTGGCGCCGGGGTTGTCGCCGCTGTCGGCGGGGTTCCTCGTCCTGCTTGCGGTGGTGATCGCTCCCATCAGCGAGGAGCTCTTCTTCCGAGGTGTGCTGTTCAGGACCGTCCGCGACCGTCACGGGTTCTGGCCGGCGGCTCTGGCCTCGGCGATCCCGTTCGGTCTGGTGCACTACGTGCCGGCACCGGCCATCGACGCGCTCGTCCTGCAGCTCACCATGGTGTTCACGGGCATCGGTCTCGCGTGGATCTACGAACGACGCGGCACCCTTGCCGCGACGATGGCGGCGCACATGGCGTTCAACGTGGCCGGCGTCGTGGTGATCCTCGGTCTCGTTCGATAGCCGGTCGTCGCGTCCGTATGCTGTGCTGGCCGATGTATCCGTGCTCCGGATCGAGGTGACGCAGGCGTGGCCAGGTTCCCGACCGACCACTGGTTCCAGGAGTTCATCGTGGCCATCAACGGGTCCTCGCGTTACCGAGAGGTCGCGGCCACATGGGAGGGCGACGTCGCCTTCCGGATCGAAGCCGAGCCCGATAAGGGAGTGCCGGAGACGGTCTGGGGGTTCCTGGATCTCTGGCACGGCGAGTGTCGAGGCGGGGGCGTCGTCGATCCCGAGAAGGGCGCCGCTTCCACCTTCGTGATCAGCGCGCCGTACTCGCGGTGGCGTGAGGTGCTCGAGGGCGATCTGGATCCCATCCGCGGGATGATGCAGGGCAAGCTCCGTGTGCAGGGCGACCTGCCCACGATCATCCGGTACGTGAGCGCCGCGAACGAGCTCGTCCACTTGACCGGCACCGTCGACACCGAGTTCCCCGACGGAGACTGAGGCGCCGTGCGCGCGGTCGTGTTCGGCGGCGTCCGTGAGGTTCGCGTCGTCGATGTGCCGGATCCCGTGGTCGAGGAGCCGGGCGACGCCGTCGTCCGCGTGACGCGGACCGCCATCTGCGGCTCGGACCTCCACTTCTTCCACGGGAAGGCCCCGATCGAGCCCGGCGACGTCCTCGGACACGAGGCCGTGGGTGTCGTCGAGGTCGTGGGGCCCGGCGTCGAGCGGTTCTCACCCGGCGACCGTGTCGTGGTGGCCTTCAACATCGTGTGCGGCGCATGTTGGTTCTGTCGTCGAGGCGAGAACCAGCTCTGCGACGACTTCCGGAACCTCGGTGCCGGCGCGTTCGGCGGCAGCCTGGCCGGCGCGCAGGCCACGCACGTCCGCGTCCCCGTCGCCGACGTCAACCTGTTGCGCATCCCGGACGAGATGGACGACGAGCGCGCGCTGTTCGTCGGCGACATCTTGACGACGGGCGTCTACGCGGCGTCGATCGCCGAGATCGAGCCCGGGAGCACGGTCGCGGTCGTGGGGTGCGGTCCGGTCGGCTTCTTCTGCGCCCAGGCGGCCCGCGCCTTCGGCGCGGGCCGCGTATTCGCGATCGACATGGAGCCCGACCGGCTCGCGCTCGCGGCGAGCGTCGGCGCCGTTCCCGTGAACGCCAGGGAACGCCACCCGGCCAGCGCGCTCGCCGAGGCCACCGACGGCCGGGGCGCGGACGTGGTCATCGAGGCGGTGGGGACGCCGGCCGCGTTCGAGAGCGCCGTGGGCATGGTCCGGCGGGGAGGCCGCGTCGTGGTGGTGGGGGTCTACGCGGGCGAGTCGGTCGAGCTGCAACTCGGGGTCTATTGGGCCCGCGCGCTGACGCTCCGGTTCTCCGGCATCTGCCCGGTCCACGCGTGGTGGGAACACGCGATGGACGAGGTCGTCGTCGGCCGGATCGACCCTGCGCCGTTGATCTCGCACCGGCTGCCGCTTGAGAAGGCGGCCGACGGCTACGCCTTGTTCGATCGCCGGGAGGCGACGAAGGTCGTGCTGCTGCCGTGAGCGTCGTTTTCGGAACCGACGAGCCAAGCGGCCTCGCCAGCATGGTCGGCGGCCTGATCGACCAGAACCTCGAGCGCGACCCGACACGCCTGCGGTTGCTGCGGCCGGCCTCGGCGACCATCACGGTCCCCGACGCCGGCGTTGCCATCACCGTGCGGATGAGCCCGGGCGGCGTCGAGGTGCGCGACGGCGCGGACCCAGGCGCACACCTCGCCATCACGGCTGACTCCGAGCGACTGCTGAGTCTCACATCTGCCCCGCTCCGCTTCGGGCTGCCCGATGTGTTCGATCCACGTGGTCGCGCGGTCATCCGCGACGTGCTGTCACGGCGGATCCACATCCGCGGCATGCTGACGCACCCGCGGCGCCTGGCCCGGCTCTCGGCGCTGCTGTCGGTGGCCTGACGTGGGCGCGCCCCCCGTCGTCGGCGCGCCGACCCGTCCCGACGTTCCTGCGGATGGGCGCCCTCTTTCGCGAGGCGGGTGGGCGACGATCGCGGTGGTGACCGCGATCCTCGCGGTGGTCCTCGGTGGATACATCGCGGCCGCCGCGCTCTCCGAGACCGCCGGGCAACCGGTGGGGATCCGTGGTGTGGTGAGCATCCGGCCGCTCTCCGGATGGATCTTCGCCGAGAAGGGGACGGAGTTCGGTGGAGGCCCGTTCGTTCAGCTCACCAGGGGGAGCGGCAACCTGCTCGTCACCGTCCGCGAACCGTATCGAGGCGACCCCGACACGCTCGCGCAGATGTACCGGGACTCGGTGCTGGCGGAGCAGTTGAGCCAGCTCTCCGTCTCGAGGAGCCTCGAGGCCGTCCGGTTCCGGTCGGGGCTGTCGGGTGTGCGGTTCGCATATGTCGGAGTGATCGCCGAGACCGGCACGTCCGTCGAGGGCGAGGTCACGGTCGTCGTCACGCTCTCCGGGCACGGCGTCGTGTTCAACGCATGGAGTCCAGCCGGCCTGCTGTCGTTCGTGCGCTCCGACGTTCGCGCCATGGTCATCCAGGCAGAGGTGACGTGAGCCGATGATCGCCTCGGTGCCTCGACGTCGCCGATCTCCCCTGCACGACGGAAGCCTTTTCCAACCGCGACGCCCGGCGTTCTGGGCCTATGTCGCGATCATGGTCGTGACCGGGCTGGTGTCGTTCGGCGAGCAGAGCTTCTTCCGGCAGATCTCTCCCGCAGGATGGGCGTTGTCGTGGGCGCTCATGGCCATCTACGCCCTCCCAGTGCTCTTCCTGGTCTACGTCCTAGACCTGTATGAACGCGAACCGCTTTCGCTGGTGATCGGGGCGCTGCTGTGGGGCGCGGTCGCCGCCACGACGTTGTCCGGGTTCGCGAACGACGGATGGGGTCTCGTCGTGGCACGGGTGGGGGGTCCGGAGTTCGCCGCGCGCTGGACGGCGGCGCTCACCGCCCCGGTCGTCGAGGAGATCCTCAAGGGCCTTGGCGTGGTGATGATCTACCTGATCGCCTCCGACGAGTTCGACGACATGATGGACGGGTTCGTGTACGGCGCGGTGTGCGGTTTGGGCTTCGCGGTCGTCGAGGACGTCTTCTACTTCATGGGCGTGTTCGGTGGGCGCCCCGACGGTGTGCTGCAGGGCTTCTTCGTCCGGGTCGTGGCGAGCGGGCTCTACTCCCACGTCCTGTACACGGGACTCGTGGGGATGGGCATCGGCTACTTCGTCTCCCGGCGTCATCGGCGTCCGTTCAAGAAGCGGCTGACC
>JBBQVZ010000068.1:0-18199 GCA_038211015.1 Actinomycetota bacterium
ATCGGCTTGCCGTTGGCCGGTCCGAAGATGTTGTGCACGCTCATCATGAGCACGTGCGCCTCGGTCTGCGCTTCGATCGACAGGGGCAGATGGACGGCCATCTGGTCACCGTCGAAGTCGGCGTTGAAGCCCGCCCGGACCTCGATCCGACGCTCGCCGCGGTGGAGATCGCCCGCCAGGGGACCCAGGGCGACCCCGTAACGGTGTCCGTCAGCTACGACGAGATCGTGAACGTGCCGCTGATCGGCTGGCTGTTCGGGTCGTCCATCCGGCTCGACGCGACCGCAACCGACCGCCAGGAGTTCGGGTGAGGCGGGAGCGGGGCTCCGTCTCGATCGTCGTCTCCGCGATCGTCTTGCTCGCGCTGGTCCTGTCGCTTGGCGTGGCGGATGTGGCGCGGGTGCTGGTCGCGCGGAGCCACGCCCGGACCGCCGCCGACGCGGCCGCGCTCGCCGCTGCGCAGGAGCTCGCGCTGCCCACCGGAGCCGATCCCGCCGACGTCGCCGCTGCCTACGCGGAGCGGAACGACGCGATCTTGAGCGATTGCCTGTGTGCCGCGGGGAGGACCGACGCCACGGTGACCGTGTCGATCGTCGTGGACGGGTTCCTGCTGGTCACGGGCACGCGGACGGTCACCGCACGCGCCCGCGCCGTCGTGGACATGCCGGGCGAACCACCCCCGACATAGCTCGTATTGGCCATGGATCGCCACCTTCCACTGAAGGTCGGCCTCGGAGCAGCCGAGAACCCTATGGGATGAGGGGACGCAGAGCACGTATCGGGCTGGTGAGCATCGCGCTGCTCAGCGCGCTCCTCCCGCTCGCGACCTCCGGCTCTCCCGCGCTCGCAAGCGGTGTGGGATCGACCGCGGCCGCGGCCCCCAACGCGCACCCCAACATCGTGCTGATCGTGAGCGACGACCAGGCGTGGTCGACGTTTGATCGAGACCTGATGCCCAGTGTGTACAGCCAGTTGGTGGACCAGGGCGTCCTGTTCGAGCGGGCCTACGTGAACACGTCGCTCTGCTGTCCCTCTCGCGCGCAGATCGTCTCGGGTCTCTACGAGCACGACACGGGTGTCGACCAGAACGAGGTCCTGCTGACGCGTCCGACGTTCCCGATGGCCCTTCACGACGCCGGGTACCGCACCATGCTCGCCGGCAAGTACATGAACAGCTGGCCGTGCGACCCGCGCGCCGAGTTCGACCGGTGGGCGTGCGTCGCCACGCCGGAGATCTCCTCGCTCTCGCTGGTCGACCCCATCGTGAACATCGACGGGGTCTGGCAGCGGAAGACCGGCTACGAGCCGGACGTGCTGGGCAACCTGGCCTCCGACTTCATCAAGGACACACCGGCCGACCAGCCGTTCTTCGTGATGTACACGCCCACGACGCCGCACCTTCCCGCCGACGATACCCGGTATGCGGACATGCCCGTGTCGCCGCCGCGAGGCCCGGCGTTCGACGTGAACACCATGACGCGGGCGACGCCCCCGTACTCCAGGCGCCCTCCGCTCACGCAGGAGGAGATCGCGACCTCCGACGATCACTACACGTCGATGGCGCACGCGACGCGCTCGTTCGATGACGCGGTCGACTCCCTGCTCGCATCGCTCGGCGACCGGGCCCAGGACACGATCGTGGTCTACCTGTCCGACAACGGGTTCCTCTACGGCGAGCACCGCCGGACCGGCAAGAACGACCCGTGGGAGGAATCCGTCAACGTCCCGATGGTCGTCAGGTATCCGGCGGCATTGCCGGCCAACCAGGCGTTCGTGAGCGACGCGCTCGTCCAGAACGTGGATCTCGCCCCGACGATCCTCGACGCCGTCGGCATCCCGTGGGGAGGCGACGGCGTGTCCTTCCTCCCGGTCATCGAGCGGAAGAAGCACACCGTTCGAACCGCCGCGCTGATCGAGCACTGCCACGGCGTTTCCCGTGGGATCCCGGATTGCTCGGGCTACAACTTCAACGGTGCCCGGATCATGACGCCCGGCTTCCAGGGCGTCGTCACGGACCGTTACAAGTACGTCGAGTTCGACGACGGGTCGCGCCAGCTCATCGATCTGAAGAAGGATCCCCACGAGTTCCGCGACCTCTCGAGGAACCCGGGAAGCGCCGGACTTCGGCGCCAGATGGTGGCCAAGCTCCACGCGCTCCTGAAGCCACGGCTGCAGACGACGATCGCGGCCGGCCCCGGCCGTCCGTTCAGCTCGCGTGTCGCCCAGTTCTCGTTCTTCTCACCGTCGCGCTTCGCGACCTACCGGTGCCGTCTGATCGCCGGCGGCAAGAACGCACCATGGCGCTCGTGCCCGGGTGGGTTCGCGGCCTTCAGCGATCTCGCGGACGGCAGCTACCGGTTCGAGGTGGCGGGCATCGATGAGAACGGCCGCGTCGATCCCTCGCCCGCATCTCGGACGTTCACGGTGTCGGCGAGCGGTCCCGACGTCTCGCTCGGCGCGCATCCGAAGGACTCCGTGGCCTCGACGACCGCCACGTTCACCTACGCCAGCACCTCAGCTGGCACGGAGTTCCAATGCCGGCTGGTCCCGTTGAACACGGAGGTCCCGTGGGCACCGTGCGCCTCGACCGGAGCGGCGTTCACCGGCCTTCTGGACGGCGGCTACCGGTTCGACGTCCGAGCGCGCGATGCCGCGACCGACGAGGTCAGCGACCCCGCCGCCGGCTGGTTCTTCCGCGTGGACACCACCGGTCCCACCGTGGCGTTCTCCACCGCGCCCGCGGTCAACACGCGCCGCGACTCCGCGTCCTTCCGGTTCGAACCTGAGGAGAAGATCACCGGTTCCACGACGTGCGCCGTCGACGGGAAGGCGGTCGGCTGCTCCAACGGTCGCGTGTCGATGCCACATGTCACGGTGGGCGAGCATGTCTTGAGCGTCAAGGCCACGGATACGGCCGGGAACGTCGGGACGACCGAGTTCCACTGGATGGTCGACCGCGTCCGCCCCGAGGTCGGGATCCTGGATGCGCCGAGGAAGTTGTCGAAGGATCCCATCTCCGCGTTCAACCTGTGGTCCAACGAGGGCCCCGGGTTCTTCGGATGCATCCTCGACGATGGCGTCGAGATGCCGTGCTTCGGCGCTCCGAACTTCTACGGTCTGAAGGAGGGGCGCCACACGCTCAAGGTCTGGTCGGTGGACCTGGCGTACAACCGCTCGGCCGTCGTCCGATACGTCTGGAAGATCGACCGGACGCCGCCAATGGTGACCCTGGTGGGCGGTCCGACCGAGGGTTCGACCTCGGGTCCCGGCGAGATCACGTTCAGCGTCTCGCAGAGCGAGAAGGGACAACTCATGTGCTCGCTGGACGGGGTCGAGTTCACGAACTGCTCGTCGAGCATCCACTTCGCGGATCTCTCCAGCGGCGCTCACACGTTCGCCGTGTACGCGACCGACGCGGCCGGCAACCAGTCGCTCACCGCCGAGCGGACCTGGTCGATCTCCTGATCATCCGCTACTCCAGGTCGATCGCTCGAGGGTCGCGCCGTGCGGGCGTGCGGTACTCGGGGTCGCTGCGGGCCACCAGGAACTCGATCGCCGCCCAGAAGGTCTTGGAGCGCGGGTAGAACCAGAGCGGCATCAGGACCAGCACGACGACGCTCGCGATCAGCAGCGGCGTGACGGGCACGTCGGGAACGGTGAACACCAGCACGACGACGAACATCCCCACCCACACCGCCACCGCGGCCGCGAAGTTGATCGTCATCGCCTCAAGGAAGCCGCCCTGCTCACGCTCGAAGCGGAGATCGCAGTTCGGACATCGTTCGATCAGGTGGAGCCAGGACCCGAAGATGCGACGCTCGCCGCAGCGGGGGCAGCGTTTGCGCAGTCCACGGAGCAGGACGGTTGCCGCGCCGGCCTCCACCAGGAGCGGCTCGATCCGCGGTCGTTGCACGGGATCCAGCGAGCCGTACGGGCTACTCGTGATGCACCGCCCAGAACTTCTTCACCGGGTTCAGGGCGCGCCACACCCCTTCGGAGCCCTGCGGTGTGACGAGCACGTCGCCGGCGCCCGCCCGGAGCACCCGTCCGTCCTGCGTCTCGATCTCAACGTCCCCTTCGATCACGCACGCGACCTCGTGGTACGTGCGCTCGAACGAACCGGTCTCCGGCTCCCGTCGCCAGACCCCGGTGGAGAACTTCGCGTCGGGGTTCCGCCAGGCGTACCACTCCTGTCCGGGCGGATCCTCGTCTCCCGGCGCGTTCTCGAGCGTGATCCACTCGACGCGGTCGTTGGCGCCGATCACGCGCATCGTCGTGTCGCCGATCGCGCCGCCCGAGTAGATCGCGAAGAACTTCGCGATGGTCTCGTGGACGCGCCACCTGCCCTTCGACCCGTTCGGCGTGACGAAGATGTCGCCGGCGCCCACATGGAGCACCCGACCGTCCTCGGTCTCGACGTCCGCCGAGCCCTCCAGGATGTAGGCGACCTCGTCGTACGGCCGCTCGAACGACCACGTGTCGGGTTCCCGCTCCCACAGACCGCACGTGAACGCCTTGTCGCCGGACGTGAACGCGTCGATCTCGCGACCCGGCGAGAGAAGACGTCCGGGAGGATCCACCAGGGCCGCCCAATCGGTCCGGTCGGCGCTGCGAAACAGGGTGACCTCAGGCATCCTCGCTCCTCCTCCGGGGGACCCAGCCAGTATCCAACGGCGTAGGTCGGACGGCAGGTCCACCACGTCGGGGTGTCGGGGTACACTTGGCCACCATGGCGAGCAAGCGGATGCCGCTTGGAGGGCGGCGCGCCGAGTTGGGCGTGATCGACTACACGCTCGCGAAGCGCGCGCTCCTGCGGGACGCGCGGATCGGCGTCCTCGGTCTCACCGACGTCTGCGACGCGCATCCGGAGTTGATGCGGGCGGCGCGCCACGTCGGGGAGCCGACCAACAACGACTGTCCCGTCTGCGGCAAGGAGAAGCTCGTCCTGCTCGCCTACGTCTACGGCGACGGCCTGAAGGCCGACAGCGGCAGGGTCTGGTCCATCCAGACGGGCCTCCGCATGGCCGCGGCGCATCCGGGCTCCTGCTGCTACGTCGTCGAGGTCTGCCGCAACTGCCAGTGGAACCACCTCAAAGAGGCGTTCACCGCCAGGCGCACGGCCGCCGTCTGAGCTCCGCGCCGACATCGGAACAGCACACCGGGTTGGGCATGGTTCCCGCCTGCCCTGGATAGAATCCCAAGCAGTGTCGACCGACACCAGCCCGCGAGCGACCCCGGGTCGCACCTATACCCCGAAGCACACCCGCGGCCAGAAGGGGGAGCCGAAGAAAGGCTTCTTCCGACGGTTCTGGTGGGTCCTCCTCGCGGTGCCCGTCGTCGTCGTTCTGGCCGTCGGCGGAGCCTTGGTGTACGCCTACTCCCAGATCGAGCTGCCGGGGACGTACCCGCCGATCCAATCGACGTTCATGTACGACCGCAACGGCTCCCTGCTCGCGTCGATCCATGGCGCCGTCGACCGGACCATCATCCCGTTCGATCAGATGCCCGAGCACCTGCGCGACGCCGTCATCTCCGTCGAGGACCACGGCTTCTACGAGCATCCGGGGATCGATCCCGTCGGGATCCTCCGCGCCGCGTGGACCGACCTGGTCAAGCACGACACCGTCCAGGGTGGTTCGACGATCACGCAGCAGCTCGTCAAGCAGGTGTACGCCGGAAGCTACGTCGAGCAGCCGGATGGGACCAGGGAGTACATCGTGCCCCCTCGCACCATCAAGGAGAAGATCCGCGAGGCGCTCCTCGCGATCAAGCTCGAGCAGACGTTGTCGAAGGATCAGATCCTGGCTCGCTATCTCAACACCATCTATCTGGGACACGGAGCGTACGGCGTGCAGGCGGCGGCGCAGACGTATTGGGGGGTCGACGCCGCCGACATGAGCGTGAAGCAGTCGGCGACGCTCGCCGGCCTCATCACGTCGCCGGGGCGCTTCGATCCGATCGATCACAAAGAGGACGCGAAGGTCCGGCGGGACTACGCGCTCGATCAGATGGTGCGATATGGCTACCTCGACAGCGCGACCGCCGATCACATCAAGGAGTTCAAGGTCACGACGGATCCGAAGAAGGAGGCCGTGAACGCGCCCGCGAACTCCGAGTACTTCGTGGACTACGCCAAGCGCTACCTGATCAACAGGTACGGCGGCGCCGCGGTCTTCGGCGGCGGTTTCCGGGTGACGACCTCACTCGACCTCGGACTGCAGCGCGCGGCTGAGGCCGCGGTCAACGCGCATCTGCCGAGCCCGTCGGACCCCGAAGGCTCGCTGGTCGCGATCGACCCGAGCACGGGCGAGATCCTGGCGATGGTGGGCGGGCGCGGCTTCAGCCAGTCGCAGGTGAACCTGGCGGTCACCGGGTTGAGGCTCAGGACGGAGACGTTCGGCGGGACCGGGCGCCAGTCCGGGTCCTCGTTCAAGCCGTTCACGCTCGCCGCCGCCATGAAGGAGGGGTACAACCTCAACGCGTACTGGTACGGACCGCCGTCGATCACCATCCCGAACACCGACTGCTACACGAACGGCGCGCCGTGGACGCTGTCGAACGCCTCGGATTCCGAAGGGGGGACGTTCTCTCTGAAAGCGGCCACGGCCCACTCCGTGAACACGATCTTCGCCCAGGTGGCGGCCCAGCTCGGTCCGCAGAAGGTCGTCGACATGGCGCACCTGCTGGGCATCCGCAGCCATCTGGATCCCGTCTGCTCGATCACGCTCGGCGTCGAGGCCGTGAATCCCCTCGAGATGACGAACGCCTACGCCACGCTTGCGGCCCACGGCGTCCGACGCTACGCGAACCCGCTCGTGCAGCTGACGAACCACAACGGCAAGGTGGTCGACGACGTGACCCGGCAGCCGAAGCAGGTCCTGGACGCGAACGACGCCGACCTGGTCACGTACGCGCTGCAGGACGTCGTCACGTACGGGACGGGCACCGCGGCTCGCCTCTCCGATCGCCCGGTGGCCGGCAAGACCGGGACCGCGCAGGACTATGTCGACGCATGGTTCTGCGGCTACACCCCGCAGCTCGCGACATGCGTGTGGGTGGGGTACCCGCAGGGCGAGATCCCGTTGGAGAGCGTGGAGGGCGTCTCGCCGGTCTTCGGCGGAACCATCCCCGCCGCCATCTGGCACGACTTCATGACGGTCGCGATGCAGGGCGAGCCCGTCGAGGAGTTCGCCGTGCCGTCGTTCGACGGACACACGATCGGACCGACGACGCCGGTGCCGTCGCCCACCCCCAGCCCGAGCCCGTCGCCGAGCGAGTCGCCGTCGCCCGAACCGACCGGCCCGACCGGCCCGACCGGCACGGGCCCGACCGGCCCGACGGGACCTACGGGCACGGGCCCAAGCGGACCGACCGGCCCAGTCGGTACCGGTCCGACGGGTCCGATCAGGTTGCGTCTTTGACGCTGAGCTCTCGACTCACCGGCGCGATGTCGATCGGCAAGGTCGCGATGATCGTCGTCCCGCGACCCGGCGTCGATCGCACCACGAACGTCCCGCTCGCCAGCTCGACACGCTCGCGCATGGATGCGAGGCCTACCCGACCCATCTGCAAGAACTCCCTCGCGCGCGCGTTGTCGAAGCCGACCCCGTCGTCGACGATCTCGACACGGAGCTGCACCTGGTCGAGCTCGACCGAAACCGCCACGTGCGTGGCCTGCGAATGCTTCGCGGCGTTCGAGAGCGCCTCCTGCACCACGCGGTAGGCGAGTGTCTCCAGGTCGTCGGGGATCTCGGTGCCCACCATCCCCGAGAACTCAGTGCGAACACCTTGCTCGGTGCCGAAGCGCGCCAGCGTCTCGCGGATCGCCGGGATCAGCCCTCGCTCCTCCAGCAGGGGTGGGCGGAGCCCGGACATCAACGCGCGGAGACCGTCGGCCTCCTCGGCGAGCTCCTTGCGGATCTTCGTGAGGATCTCGATGCCCCGACCGCTGTCGCCGGCCTTGATCATCAGGAGTGCCGCCTCCAAGGAGAGCGACGCAGCGGACACGCCCTGCACCGGGCCGTCGTGGAGATCGCGAGCGATGCGGTTGCGCTCCGCCTCGATCGCGCTGTTGGTTCTCCGGAGCAGCCGGGTCCGGTCCTCGTCGCGATCCTGCAGGAACTTGAAGAGCGAGCGGATCGTCTGGTCGGCGATCCGTCCGGCGGTCACGTCGCGAACGAGCAGGAGTCGCCGCGGCGGCGACATGGGCACGTCGGAGATGCGCGACTCCAGGTAGAGCGGCTGTCCCTCGGTCCGTTGGATGGTGCCTTGCCCGGTCGTGGGCAGCGACGCGAACGAGGAGTCGGCTCCGCTCACCGACGCAGCGAGCGCCGTCCATGGCAGCCCTTCGATCGACACCCGGTCGATGCGCACCATGCTGCAGAACGCGTCGTTCGCTCGCAGGATCACGTCGCCATGATCCAGCTCGACGATCCCGTCGACGGCCGCTTCGAAGACCAGCCGGAGGTGTTCCTCGGATTGGCGCAGCGTCTCGTTCGTCTCGCGCACCCGTTCGAGCGCCAGGTCGGCCTCCGTCAGGGCTCGTTCCTTGTCGCCCAGCGCGTGCCTGGCCTCCGCGTGGGCCGACGTGCTGCGGATCTGGTTCGCGAGGATGCGTCCCGCCAGACCGAGCCCGAGCACCGCGATGATCGCCGTCGATTGCATCGCGGGGAGCCCGTGCGCATCGTCGACGCTCGCGACGGTGGCGAGGGCCGCGCACGCCGAGACCACGGAAACGCTCGTGAGGATCGGGCGGGCAAGATGCAGCCGCCGTTCCTCGGGCGGCGAGCCGACGCGTCGAGGGAACACGATGACGGTCGCGGCGAGCAACGGCCCGGCGACCATGAACACGATGACGATCCCCGGGAACCCGACGTGGAACGAGCCTCGTGTCCAATCCCAACCGAAGACGAGGGTCGCCGCGGAGACGGCGGTGAGCACCAGCCACTGCACCGTGTGGGCCGCGGAGGGAGCCCAGAGGACCAGGACGCCGAACGCGGCGAAGAGCGTGGCGGACACGATCGCGAACGTCCCGGCCGACAGCGACTCGGGCGGACCGCCTCCGATCGGCCGGATGATGGCGTAGCAGATCGCCGCGAGCGAGGCGGCGATCAACGTGGCGTCGATCGAGATCTCGCGCCGATCCTCACGAGGGAAGTGCCCGCGGTACTCCTCGCGGGCGGCGCCCAGCACCGGGATCAGGAACAACAGGAACACGACGTCCAACGACCGCGGTTCCGGGGTCATGCGTTGGAGGTCGGCGACGAACAGGGCCGCCGCCGCGAGCGCCACAAGGACCATCAGGATCGCGAAGAAGCGAGCGGAGCGCCACGACTCATCGAGCCGGCTCCGTCCGAGGATCGATGCGGCGGCGATGAGGTTCAACGCGATGACCGACGCTTCGCTCACGAGCGTCTGCGTGCGCCCGGACTGGCCCATGGCGGACACGGTGACGGCCACCGCGGCGGCGAGGAGTGGAACGGCGGCAGCGGATCGGGATCGTCGTCGGACATGAGCGTCGCTCATGGTTCCATCTTGCCGGTTCGACCCCTCAGGCTCCATCACCCAGTCGTCTGACATGCATGACCGGATGGACTAACCCTCACCGGTCGCGCGGATGAGGCTTCCGGCCCGCCGGAGCGCTACTCGATGAGTCGGCGACGGAGGGCCTCGGCGACGGCCGCCGTGCGGTCCGACGCGCCCAGCTTCTCGAAGATGTGTTCGAGGTGGGTCTTCACGGTGTCGGGCGAGATGTAGAGCCGTTCGGCGATGTCGCGGTTGGTGTGACCGAACGCCAGGAGTTGAAGCACCTCGATCTCGCGAGCGGTGAGCGTCTCAGCGCGCCGATCGCGTTCCTTGGCCGTCGAGAGCTCCTCGGCGAGCGCGACCACCAGCTGCGGATCGATCACCATGTTCCCTCCGGCGACCAAACGAACCGTCTGGATCAGGTGCTCGGCGTCGCGTGCCTTCAGGACGTATCCTCGGGCGCCCGATCGGACCGCCTCCACCACGAACTGCCGGTCGTCGTAGGCGGTGAGCATGATGACGCCCACCTTGGGGAAGCGGTCGCGGATCTCGCGGGCGGCCTCGAGACCGTCCATCTCGGGCATCCGGATGTCCACGAGGGCGATGTCCGGATCCTGCTCCTCGATCAACGTCAGCAACTCTCGGCCGTCTGAGGCTTCGCCCACGACCTCGATCCCGTCCGCCATCTCGAGATACCGGCGGAGTCCTTGACGTACCAACGAGTGGTCGTCGGCGATAGCTACCTTGATCATGCCCCGTCCTCCGTCCGCGCCTGGGACGCGGTCCGCACCATCCTAAACGCTCGCGGATGCCTGTTCAGAAGATGTACCACCAGTTCGTGAACAGCACCGTGAGCAGGGCGAGGCCCCCCGCGAACGTCGCGACGATCGCCGTGTGCGGCAACTTCCGCCGCTCGGCCGCGTCGGCCAAGATCCAGAAGGCCGGGAAGATCACCGCCACCAGCCGTGGCATGGACAGCAACGGCCGTGGCGGGAACGGGTACGAGAGGGGGATGAGGAGGCTCCCGAGCGCATACGTGAGATACGGCAGGGGGAGCAGTCGAACGCCGGCCACGACGGCGAGGATCACCACACCGACGACCAGGAGGTCGATGAGCCAGTAGTTCGGGTCCGGCACGCCGATCCCGGCGGCCAGCTTGAGGGCGTTCCAGAGCGTGGTGAGCGGGAAGGCTCCCTGTCGTTGCCACCTCGCCTGCGCATGGATCGGCTCGAGCGCGTCTGCGTGCACCACGCCCCACCACCCCAGGTAGGCGACCGTGCCGAGGACCACCGCCGCCCCGGCGATGACCCGTTGCCATGCGATGTCGCAAGCGCTCCGTCGCTCGAGTGCCATCACGATGAGCGCCGGCGCCAAGACGATACCGACGCTGCGGGTAAGGGCCGCGAGCACACCGGCGGCCGCCGCGGTCGCCCACCGATCCCGCCTCGCTTCGCGGAACGCGATCAGCGAGAGCAGGAGGAAGAGCGACTCGCTGTAGGGAGCGTAGAAGAAGAACGCCGTCGGGAAGATCGAGAGATAGACGATGGTCCGCCGGGCGACGCGCTGAGAGAACTCGCGGACCGAGAGGTCGTAGAGGACCAGGAGCGATCCGAAGAACGCCACGTTGGAGACGAGGGTCGCAGCCAGCAGCGGATGGCCTCCGACCACCCACGACAGGGCGCGGACGACCAACGGGTACAGCGGGAAGAACGCCGCGCTCCCGTCGCCGACCGCGTACCCCGTCGTGGCGATCCGGAGGAACCAGAAGGCGTCCTGTCGCTCGAACGCCGTGAAGACGCCGTGCCATCCATGACCCAGCGGGGACGCGATCCATCCGGGGACGTTCACCGCGCCGCGGGCCGGGAACAGCCCCACGGCGATGGCCGCGAGCACGATCAGGCCGATCCGTACGGCGAGGAAGACGATCAGGCATGGACGAAGACCATCCCTGAGGCGGGGAGCCTCGGTCGTGTCGGGTGGATCGCTCACGCGGGAGCCCCGGCCGGCGCGACCTGTGCGCCGAGGTCGATCGCCTCCAGTTCGGGAAGCTCGACGGTCGGTCGACGCACCCACGCGACCACGCACCACAACAGGATGAGCGTCCTCACGGCGATCGCGATCTCGAACGCGCCGAACGGCAGGCCGCCAACCCCCGTGAGCTCACCGAAGTACGAGAAACGGGTCACGAACACGGCGACGTCAGCCGCCTCGAACGCAACGAACGTTCGCAGGTCGATCGCGCCGAGCGCGAAGAACGGCAGCAGCCACAGCCCGTACTGCGGCGAGTACACCTTGTTCGACAACAGGAACAAGACGAGCATCGGGAAGGCCAGGCTCCATCGCGCGAACTGCGGTTCCCGGCGCTGTTTCCACATCCACACCAAGAGGAACGTTGTGGTGAACAGGGCGAGGGACGCCACGTTGATCCGAGACGTGTGTCCGCAGATCGAGGTGACGTCGACGTGCGTGCATCCGAGGTACCAGAGACTGTCCCAATCCGCAGGTCGCGCCGAGTTGAACCTGAAGAACGTCGACCAGCTCGACGGAGACGCGATCGCGAAGGGCGCGTTCGCGAGGAGCCAGGTCCCGGCGGTCGCCCAGCCGATCCTGATCGCGGAATCGGGCTCCCGTTCGCGCAGGCGCTGCGCGATCAATGGGATCAGCAGCATCGCGGGATAGAGCTTGGCGGCGGCGCCGACACCCAGCAACACCCCCGCGAGCCCGTCACGTCGGCGGGCGAACGCGAGCAACGCCCCCGTCGCGAGCGCGACGGCGAACAGGTCCCAGTTCATGAAGGCGTAGATGAGCAGCGTGGGCGCGAGCGCGAACCACAAGGCTCTGCCGCCCAACATGTAGAGGAACGTGGCGACGGCGGCGGCGCACACCCACAGGAAGATGGCGTTGGCCATGAAGAACCCCAGCGTCGTGCCGCCACCGACCCACGCGGCAACCCGCATGACGTACATCGTGAGCACCGGATACTCGTCGCACGGGCCTCCCGACTCCAGGCACGGTTGGAGGAACGGCAGGCGGTTGCCGTCGAGTTGCTCGGTGTAGAGCAGGGGCACGATGTCCGAGTAGCAGAGCAGGCGGTACTGCCGTCCGTCCGACCACCCACCGGGGGCACACGGCGCCTTCAGGGCGCTGCCGAGGATCAGCGTGCCGCACATGCAGCCCAGGATGAGCAGCAAGCTGACGGGGCGAACGGCACGCTCCACGCGGGGCATCGTATCGGGAGGCCGGGGCCACGGTGCAAGCGAAAGCTCTCGAATGTCGAACTGGACCAGTGTGTGTTCTCACGTTCGAGATCGCCTCCCCCAATCCGCTGGCGGAGCCCGAGCAGACGTGATCGTTGTTTCCTCTATTCAGAATTGGTAGACAATTCGCTCGCCTTGGGAGCGAAACTGAAGGTAGAAGAAGCTTCCTTTCGGTCGTCTCTCTAAGGCGATAGCGAGGTCACCGTGGGAGAGGGTTCAGTTTTGCTTGCCTTTAGTCAGGACTGCTGCTATCGCCCTGCGCGCTCCCGCAGCATGCTCTCAATCACATCCGAGAAAGGAATGCATGTCGTCACGTCGGCTCTTAGCTCTGATGAGCGCTTCTGGATTGATCCGTTTGTTGTTTGAGGCGATTCTTGCTGGAGTTGGAACGGCTCTTACGTTGTATCTGTCGTCAACAACAGCGAGCAGTCTCAATTCTCTTGGTCTTCCAAACCAACGATGGTACGTCGACCGGACGAAGCTATCTCTTAGCGTAGCCGCGGGCATGGCCATCGTCGCGAGCACCGTCTGGGCTGCCACGGTCCTATTCCGATCACACGCGCGCCCGGTACGTCGGTCCCAACGATTCGGGATAACAGCCGCCATCGTGGCTAATGCGCTAAGCGTTGGCGCGGTGTTGTCGACTCTCCTGAGCGAGCCACAGCCCAGCGATACGATCGCGGCGCTGCTTGCGGGTTCAGCCTTCGCGGCCGTCGCGGTTGCTCTATCGTCGGCCTTGCGTCAACTCGGTCCACACGCAAGCGATTCGAAGGGCAGGTCCGAACCTGGGGTTCTTGACCAATAGCTAGTCAAGACCGACCTCTGACGCTGCAGCAACGGAACTCAGAGACTCTTCGGAGCCGGAGGAGGCTACGCGCTTAGCGTTGGAAAGTCATACACGTGGACATTCGGTCACAGGTCAGCGGGACTGTAATGCTCTTGCGCAGTCATCGAAGTAGGAGTCTTGAGCTCGAAGTTCAGCAGTATGTCGAGTGACATGTGAAGGCGGAGACCAAGAAGGCAGTCAAGAAGACCAAGCCTATCGAGGATGCAAGCCGGACAATGGACCTTTGAGTCAAACGACGAAAGACCGGCGCGTCTACGATATTTCCTAGCCGTGAAACATGATGATCCGGGCGCCAAATCACGTAGCATGAAACGGCGCGTATGGGACAAAGAGGGCAAGTGAAAGGATGATCGCATAGGTGCGGGGAAGCGCCGCGATCGCCATGAGTGAGCTAGACATCTAGACTTTTTCCCTCTCCCATTGCTGACATGAGTTACTCCACAAAGGTCGACACGTCGGCGATGCGCTTTGAGCAGGCGACGCACGTGTGTGAGCGGACCCGCGGGAAGCGTCGGTTGCACGCTTGGGCGTAGCCGATGTAGTTGAGCCTGTGGAGTAACCGACCCGGATGGCGAGCGACCTGGATTCTTCACACCCACGTTCCGATGAACTCCTTGCGGCGGTTTCGTCGGCGCGGCTTCTTGGCAGATCAACCACCCTGACGGGCGTTCGCGACACCGTATGAGCATCTGCGAGTGATCACTCGTAGAGTGGTTGGTCGTGAGGTACAGGGTCGAGCAACTCGCCGCGGCGTGTGACGTCTCCGTCGACACGGTCCGGTACTACCAGACGCTCGGGTTGCTCCCCGCGCCCGCTCGTGAGGGGCGCGTCGCCTGGTATGGCGCGGAGCACGCGGACCGGATCCGTGAGGTGCGATCGCTGCAAAGCAAGGGCCTGACCCTTGCCGCGATCGGGCGGGTCGTCCGTGGCGAGCTCGGTCCGGCCGACGCCGACCTGGCCGCGGCGGTCGCGGCCGCTCGCGGCGGCGAAGGCGACCGTCAGCCGCTGACCCTCGAGCAGTTCGCCGACCGTAGCGGGGTGCCTGCGTCGCTGATCCAGGCGGTCGAACGCGAGGGCATCCGGTTGGGCCGCGCGGTGGACGGGGTGGAGCGATATACCGCCTCGGATATCGAGCTCGTGCGGACCGCCCTCCGGTTGCTGGATTTCGGGTTGCCCCTCGGGGATCTGTTGACGCTCGCCCGGGACGCCGATGCGGCCATGCACGGGCTGGCCGAACGAGCGGTCGAGCTGTTCGATGAGCACGTGCGCAAGCCGATCCGCGACACCGCCGGTTCCGAGGGCGAGGCCGCCGACCAGATGGTCGTGGCGTTCGCGGAGCTGCTCCCGGCCGTGACGCAGCTGATCTCGCACCATTTCCGCCGTGTGCTGCTGGAGACCGCGGAGTCGCACATCGAGCGGGTGGGGGACGACGAAGAGGTGCGCGCGGCGCGCGCCGGCATGGAGGGCGGCGCGTGAACGGCGCCCGCGAGCTCGGGCTGCCTGAAGGCGACGAGAAACGTCGAGCCGTCCGGTCCCTGTTCGACACGATCTCGGACCGCTACGACCTGGTGAACCGCGTCATGACGTTCGGGATGGACTCCGGGTGGCGGCGACGCGCCGTGAACGTCCTTCGTCTCCCCGGCGGCGCGCTGGTGCTGGACCTGGCGTGCGGGACCGGCGATCTCTGTCGAGAGTTGCAGCGCAGTGGGTATCGCGCGGTGGGATTCGACTTCTCGCATGGCATGCTCACGGCCGCGACGACGTCTGCCCCGCTCGTGGAGGCCGACGTGCTGTGCCTGCCGCTCCGCGATGGCGCAGCGGACGGCGTGACGTGCGGCTTCGCGCTGCGCAACGTCGTGGACCTGCGTGCGTTCTTCGCCGAGCTGGCGCGGGTCGTCCGAACCGGTGGCCGCGTCGCGCTGCTCGACGCGAGCGAGCCCGACAACCGTGTCATGCGCGCGGGTCACGGCCTGTACTTCCGCCACGTGGTGCCGCGGATCGGAGGCGTGCTGTCCAACGGCGAGGCGTACGCGTACCTGCCGCGATCGATGGCGTATCTGCCGCCTCCCTCGGAGATGCTCGCGATGCTCGGGGATACGGGATTCCCCGACGCCGAACGCCATCAGCTTTCTGGCGGCATCACGCAACTGATCGTCGGGACGCGCGCATGACGTCGGTCCGCACCATCGTTCGCGCGGAGCGACTTGGTCCCGCATTCGACCTGTTGGCCGCGTATACGCCCGGCGGCTTCTTCCTGGAGCGCGCGGGGGCCGGCGTGGCCAGCGCGGGGGCCGGAGATCCGTGGGGGATGGCGCTCTCCGGGCCACAGATGCGATCGCTGCCGACCCTCGAGCAGCTCTTCGGCGGGTTCGATGTCGCGTTGCTCCCCAAGGGGGCTCCCGCGCCCTTGCTATTCGGGTCGATCCCGTTCGACCCGGAACGATCGGGACAGTTCGTGTTCCCGGGCCGGACGGTGCGGCGCGACCGGCACGGGGGAACATGGCTGCTCCGATCGGACGACGAGCCGGGGGACATCGTCGTGTCCGAGCCAACCCCCGGACGGAACGAACCCAACACGCCGTTCTCGGGGATGCAGGTGTTTCCCGAGCCGCTCCCGGACGCCTACGAGCGCGCGGTCGCCGAGGCGGTCGACCGGATCCGACGAGGCACGCTCAGCAAGGTCGTGCTCGCTCGCACGATCCGCGTCGAGGCCGGCCGCGTCCTGGATCCGCGCGAGTTGTTGAAGCATCTCCGCGCCGTCGAGCCCGACGGATATTCGTTCGCGGTCGACACCGGGGAGGGCAGGACGCTCGTCGGCGCCAGCCCCGAGCTCCTGATATCGCGGTTCGGCAACGAGATCCGAGCGAACCCCCTCGCGGGGTCGGCCCCCCGCGCGGGCGACCCGGCAGAGGATCGCGAGAACGCGGAACGGCTCGGCTCGTCTCCCAAGGATCGCCACGAGCACGCCCTCGTCGTCGAGGATGTCTTCCGAGTGTTGCGCCCTCTCTGCAAGGAGCTCACCAACGATCACGAGCCGCAGCTCTTGGCCACCGCGAACGTATGGCATCTGTCGACTCGGTTCCGCGGGACGCTGAGGGACCCGGGCGTCACCGCGCTCGACCTGGTGCGTGCGCTGCATCCGACGCCCGCGGTCTGCGGCGAGCCGCGCGCCGAGGCGATGCGTGCGATCGCGGAGCTCGAGCCCGTCCCTCGCGGCGCGTATGCGGGGGCGGTCGGGTGGATGGATTCCAACGGCGACGGGGTGTGGGCGCTGGCCCTGCGATGCGCGGAGATCCTCGGCAGCACCGCACGTCTGTTCGCCGGTGCGGGGATCGTTGCCGACTCGGACCCGGCGGCCGAGCTCGACGAAACCGAGCGCAAGTTCCGCGCGTTCCTGGATTCGCTGCGCTGGGGGTAGAGCGATGCCAGTGCCGGCCACCACGATCGACGTCGACGGGTTCGAGATCCGCGTGTCGAACCCCGACAAGGTGCTCTTCCCCGCGATCGGCGTGACGAAGATGGAGCTGGTCGAGTACTACCTGGCGGTCGCCGAGGCGGCGTTGATCGGTTGTCGCGACCGTCCGACGATCATGCATCGGTTCCCCAACGGCGTGGACGGCGAGCCCTTCTATCAGAAGCGCGTACCGACCCAGCGGCCGCCGTGGGTGCAGACGGCGACGATCACGTTCCCCAGCGGCCGGCACGCGGTGATGATCGCGCCGGCCGACGCCGCGCACCTGGTGTGGATGGCGAACCTCGCGTGCCTCGACCTGAACCCCTGGCCCGTGCGACGCGACGACGTCGATCATCCCGACGAGCTTCGGGTGGACCTCGACCCGACGCCCGGCGTGCCGTGGGACGACACGCGCCAGGTCGCGCTCGTGGTGCGGGACGTGCTGGAGGAGCACGGCGCGGTGGGGTTCCCGGCGACGTCCGGCAAGCGCGGGATACACCTGGTGGTGCCGATCGTGCAGGAGTACTCATTCACTACGGTGCGCCGCGCCGCCCTCGCTCTCGCGCGTGAGGTGACGCGCCGGACGAAGGGCGTCGCGACGGCGGCATGGTGGAAGGAGGAACGGCAGGGCGTGTTCGTCGACTACAACCAGAATGCGCGGGACCGGACGGTCGCATCCGCATACTCGGTGCGGCCGGTACCCGACGCGCGTGTGGCGACGCCGCTGTCCTGGGAGGAGGTGCCCGATGTCGACCCCTCGGTCTTCACGATCAGGACCGTTCCCGATCGGCTGGCCGCGATCGGCGATCCGGGCGCCGGGGCGGACACGGTCGAACCGTCGAGCCTGGACGGGCTGTTGGAGCTCGCGGCTCGGGACGAGGCCGGAGGGTTGGGCGACGCGCCCTGGCCTCCGCACTTCCCCAAGGCCGACAAGGAACCACCGAGGGTCCAGCCCTCCAAGCGTAAGAAGCCGAGCTAGCTGTAGTTCCCACTTAGGTTGTTTACACGGCGAGAGCCTCCCTGCACGGTTTGTGGTGTCGAAGCCGCAGACCGGAAGGAGGCTCTCGTGTCACATCGTAGGGCGAGGCTGACGCCGTTCGGACGATGGTTGATCGT
>JBBQVZ010000069.1:0-18127 GCA_038211015.1 Actinomycetota bacterium
CGGCGAGCGTGGTCGCCGCGTCCGACATCGTCACCGCTCGCCTCTCGCGCACCGCCTTCCTCGATCTCGTCCGGTCGGATCCGGACATCGCTCTCCGTGTCATGGAAAGGCTCGCCGCTCGCTTGCGCGAATGCCAGGGCAGCCGCGCCCTCTAGCTCTTTCTCTCCCGTTCTCCCGTCGACGTTCCGAAGCGCGAACAGGCCGGACCCTGTTCGGGCCCAGCCTGTTCGATGGTGTGGCTCCTCACGAGCGCTTCTGACCCTTGCGGGCTTCGTCCGGTGGACCAGCCGGAACTCGGAGGTTCGGTGAACTGGTGTGGATTCTGCCGGTCACCCGGCGAGCGGGCGGAGGTGGTGAGCCCCGGCCCGCGAGGGATGGCTCAGCAGCCAGTCACCTCGAGGGTCTCGAGCTGTTCATGCAAGCTGGACCACCTCCTTCCTCTCGTACCGCACATCCTGCCGCAGGCCTCGCGCTAAGGCAACGCTTTGCGAGACGTTCCGGGGCTGTGACAGGGTGACGAGATGGCGACCGAGCATGCCGAGATGGTCGTGATCGGCCTCGGGGTCACCGGGCTCTCGACGGCCGGAGCGCTCGCACGGCGAGGCCGCCGCGTCGTGGGTATCGACCGTTGGGGAAGCGGCCATCCAGCGACGTCGTCGACCGGCGCGTCGCGTTCCATCAGGGTCGCCTACGACGACGAGCGCTACGTGCGGCTCGCGCGAGCGGCGTTCGAGGGATGGCATCGCCTCGAGACAGCGCAGGACGTCACGCTCTTGGTCGTGACCGGGCAGGTCGACCTGGGACCCGACGCGAAGCTCGACGCACTGGCCGCCGCGATGCGCGGATGCGACGTGCCGTTCGACGAGCTCGACGCGACCGCCGCTCGGCGCCGATTCCCCGAGTTCGCGGTCCGAGCCGGTGAGCGAGCGCTGTTCCACCCGGAAGCGGGAACGGTGCTCGCCGACGCAGCGATGCGGGCGCTGACGACCGACGCTGCCCGAGCGGGCGCCGCGCTCTCGACGCCCGAGCGGTGCATCGCGATCGAGGTCGGGTCGGACGAGGCGACTGTGGCGACCGACCGGCGAACGGTGCGCGCGGAACGGGTCGTGATCGCGGCGGGCCCGTGGTCGGGCGAGTTGTTGCGGACGGTAGGCATCGAGCTCCCGCTGGCCCCGGCGGTCGCCCAGGTCACGTTCCTCGAGGCGCCGCAGCTCGAGGATCGCCCGGGGTTCGTCGACTGGCTGGCGGACGACGGGGTCGGCGTGTACGGCCATCCGGTGCCGGGAGTCGGGTACAAGGTCGCGTTCGACGCAGGCTCGACGGAGCCGTGGCTCCCCGATGTCGAGGCGTGGCCACCCGACCTCGCCGAGCAGGACCGGCTGATCGCGTGGCTGGGCGAGCGAATGCCGGCCGTCGAGCCGCGCGTGACGCTCACGCCTCGACATCCTTGGACGATGACGCCCGACGGCGACTTCGCGATCGGGCGACTCGGCCCGATCGTCGTCGCGGCGGGCTGCTCGGGTCACGCGTTCAAGTTCGGTCCGGCGCTCGGCGCGCTCGTGGCCGACGTCGCGGAGGGCGTCGGCCGGGACGACCTCGACCTGTTCTCGCTCAACAGGCCGGCGATGCGGACGGGTCACGCATCGGCGTCGACCCCGATCCCACGCTAGGCGATCAGCCGTCGCCTTCCGCCACGAGCTCGGCCAGTCGCGCGGAGACGAGCTGCTGGTCCTCGTGATCCTTCACGACCGCGCCGAGTGTGTCGGCCGCGATCTCGCGATCGAGTCGCTCCGCCCCCAGGAACGCGAGCGCGTTCGCCCAGTCGATCGTCTCGGCGACGCCAGGGAGCTTCGCCAGATCCATCTCGCGCAGGCGCAGGACCGCGGATGCGACGTCGCGCGCCAGCGCCTCGCTCACGTGCGGGGCGCGCACCCGAACGATCGCGACCTCACGCTCCAGGTCCGGATGGTCGATCCAGTGGTACAGGCAGCGGCGCTTCAGTGCGTCGTGCAGCTCTCGCGTGCGGTTCGACGTGACGACGACGGCGGGCGGCGTCTCGGCCGCGACGCGTCCGATCTCGGGGATCGTCACCGCGAACTCCGACAGCACCTCCAGCAGGAACGCCTCGAACTCGTCGTCGGCGCGGTCGAGCTCGTCGACCAGGAGGACCGCGCCCGAGCCAGCTCGGATCGCGGCGAGCAGCGGTCGCTCCACCAGGAAGTCCGGCCCGAACAGATCCTGCACGTGCGTCTCGGCGTCGACGGCATCCATCGCGCGGACCGCGATGAGCTGTCGCGAGTAGTTCCATTCGTACAGCGCCTGCGAGGCGTCGATCCCCTCGTAGCACTGGAGCCGGATCAGCCGGCGGCCCAGCAAGGACGACAGGACCTTCGCGACCTCGGTCTTGCCGACGCCCGCCTCGCCTTCCAGCAGGAGCGGTTTATCGAGCGAGAGAGCCAGGTGGATCGAGGTCGCCAGGCCGCGATCGGCCAGGTACGACTCGCCCCCGAGCGCCGCCTGGAGGTCGTCCACCGAGGAGTACGGGGTCTCACCCATGGCAGAAGGGTATCGGCCGCAGGCGTTTCCCGCGAGGCATCTACAAGCCCGGCGCGTCGCCGGGACGCATCGAGGGCGGGGTCGGCGGAAGGGGCACCTTGATCCCCTGCTCCGCCAATCGAGCCTGGATCGACTCACGCAGCATCCGCTCCGTATCGAAGCGCTTGGACGGACGGGTATCGGCGATGACGCGCACGACGAGCGCGTAATCCGACAACGATTCGATGCCCAGCACGCTCGGTCCGTCGCGCAGCCAGTCATTCAGCGGCGCGCGGTCGCGGACCTCGTCGAAGAGGTCCTCCAGGATCCCGCGGACCTTGTCGACGTCCTCGCCGTAGGGCAGGCGCACGTCCACGATCGCGCGCGCCCACCCGCGGGACTTGTTCGAGATCACCTGCATGTTGCCGTTCGGCACGATGTGCAGCGTGCCGTCGAACGCACGGAGCGTGGTGATCCGCAGGGTCAGGGACTCGACCTTCCCCGTGACCTGTCCACCGGTCGTCTGGGTCTCGACGACGTCTCCGACGCCGAACTGGTTCTCGAGGAGGATGAAGAAGCCGGCGAGCGCGTCGCGCACCAGGCTCTGGGCGCCGAAACCGAGCGCGATGCCGGCGATGCCGGCGCTCGCGAGCAGTGGCGCGAGATTGAGGTCGAGCTGTCCGAGGACCATCAGGAGGGCGATCGTCCAGATCAGGACGATCGCGGTGGCGGCGAGCGCGTTCGTGAGCGTCGTGGCACGTTGCAGGTTGATCGCCTGGGTGATGCTCGGCGAGCCTTCGAGCTTCCGCCGGAAACGGGTCACTAGCAGTCGCGACGCGATCGTGACGGCGACGGCGACAACCACGATCGCGAGTATCGGGATGCCGTCGTGCCGGAACCACTCGGCGAACGTCTGGCTCTGCTTCACCGCGGCGAACATCCGCTCATTCAACGGGGCATCGGCCATGCCGTCAAAGAGGGAGGTCATCCGAGACACAAC
Organism: Actinomycetota bacterium; assembly: GCA_038211015.1. GTDB lineage: Bacteria > Actinomycetota > UBA4738 > UBA4738 > HRBIN12 > JBBQVZ01. Next base: position 3,536 of record JBBQVZ010000069.1, read on the forward strand.
ACCGCCAGGCGTAACGGATTGCTCCGCCGTGAGACTGAGCCGTTGAGGAGGCGATGGTTGATGGACAAGTCCAAGCAGGAGTCGCAGTCAGTACCGACGACTGAGGAGGAGTGGCGGCAGCGCTTGACCCCGGAACAGTTCGAGGTGCTACGTCACAAGGGAACGGAGCGCCCGTTCACGGGGATGTACGCCTCGACGAAGGAGCCCGGCGTGTATCGATGTGCCGGGTGCGGCGCTGAACTCTTCAGCTCACAGACGAAGTTCGAGTCGGGCACCGGCTGGCCGAGCTTCTGGGAGCCGATCGAGCCGGGAGCCGTTGATCTTCATGAAGACCGCAGCCTCTGGATGCATCGCACGGAGGTCACCTGCTCACGGTGCGGCGGTCACTTGGGACACGTGTTTCCGGACGGCCCACAGCCGACCGGAGACCGCTACTGCATGAACTCCGTAGCGTTGGAGCTCGAGCCAGGTTCGCGCGGAGAGGCTGATCCTTCGATCTAACCGAGAAGGTCGTCGAGCGAGCGCTTCGGCTCCTCGGCCTTCGACAAGAGATCGTCGATGGACCGAGCGGGTGTTGCCTGCGACCGCTCGATCACGTCGTCGAGCTTCGGGCCATCGAGGTCTCCGGCGGCGGCCATGAGGTCATCCAGGCTCGTACCTGGATCGCCCTTCAAGCGGATCCGTAACGCCGCCAGAACCGCGGCGTGCGGCTCCGATAACCCCTTCGACACCTTGATCTCCGTCAGGGCCTCCTCGGCCAGCCCCAGGAGTCGTTCGTCATCACGGCGCTCGCCGTCGCCCGCCACGTCTACCGCCTATTCCTCGTTCGCCCGATCGACGTGCCCAAGCTACCATCGCCACTTCGCCCTCAGGGCGTCGGCACAGCCCGTTGTGGCAGCCGGTCAGTTAGGGCCGGCTAGTCGATGCCCGTGATGTATGCGCCGACGAGGGTGGCCGTCTGTTGGTCGACCGCACCGTCGTGGCGATCCTCGTGGTCCTCTTGGAAATGCGCGAATGCGGCCGTCGAGGCGATCGGGTTCACCTCGTCGTCGCCGTGGTTGTGGAAAGACACGTGGACCAAGGAGCCGTCCGCGAGTCGAAGGACGATGTAGCTCACGTTTGTCGGGCGCGGAGGCGGCCAACTCGTCGAAGACGGCTTCGACGCGTCGCTGGTTCTCATCGGCTGCCTCGGCCGATGACGTCGCGTAACGGGTGACCAACCGCTTCTGCATGAACGACCTCATCTCTCTCACATGCCGGATCCGGATCTTGATGCGGCGACTGTAGTTGTCCCGCTCATCGGCGGCCGACCGGCCGCCCCGCTTTCATCAGCCGACGCCCGCCCCCACCCCCTGCTCGATCCCCGCAGGAAGCGGGGGCACGAACGGAAGCAGGGGCGTGCGAGCCGCGGCGATGTCGACACCTGTTACCAGCGGGATCGCGGCCTGCTGGGTGATATCCACGGAGGCCAGGTTCGACTGCCCCGTGCACCCGCCGGTCGCCACGAGCACCGTCCGTCGGTCAAGCCACCCCACGATCCGGGAGGGTTCATCGGCCAGCGGCTCGGGTGGGTCGCCGCGATGGAACAGCATCGCTCTGGAGTCCCCGCACGCAGTCCCGACGGTCAACGCGATCAGCCGCCCGTCACGTCGAGGCTGCGGGAAGATCGTCGAGATCCGATCTCCGGCGTCCCCGTGCCACCACCCCTGGTTGATCGTGGGGTTCCTGAGGTCGAGTGCGTGAAGGAGCGGCGCGTCGTCGGCGTGAACGGCCGCGTACAGGAGCGTGCCACCGTCGGCGGTGAATGCGAGCGAGCCGAACGTGGTCCCGCCGACGGCGAAGACGAGCCTCACCGGATCCTCGCCCACGTTCGACGAGAGCCAGATCTCCTGCCCGTCGCCGGTGTCGACCACGAACGCGATCGCGAGCCCCGACGGGTGGTACACGACGTTGAGGTAGTAGACGCGACGTATCGGGGTGATGTCGTCACGTCGCTGCGTGCCGGGGTAGATCTTGCGCAGTCGTGTTCCGCTGGGCGAGATGTAAACGACGGCCTTGCCGATCGGATGACCCCACGACGATGCGGCCGGCGACGGCGACGTTCCTGCACGAAGCTGCTCGCCCCCGACCGACGCGATCTCGAGATCGCTCAGGAGCGCCCGGTCTCCCCTCGGATTCCAGGTGAACGGTCCGGGGGCGGGCGCGGGGAAGAGGCATGTCGCGTCGCCGCTCTCCGGGTCGAGCGCCCACGCGTTCCCGCCCGCGACGAAGGCCACCGTGTGCGCCCGGACGTCGGCTCCGGTCGGGCATCCGGCGGGCAGCGCCTCCCCGTTGGCGAGCGTGGTCACGATCGTCGAGGGAGACGAAGGGGTGGATCCGGTGTTCGAAGGCGAGGGAGCCCGTGACGGCGATCCCGTGCACGCGGCGAGCGCGACGAGCGCGCCCGCGATCAGCCGCGCGGTCGGTACACGCACATGGCTCGCGCCGATCGCCAACGACCGCCTCCCCACGCGTTCAGCCTACGCCGAGCCGCCGAGGTCGTACTCGAACATCACGTGAGGCGTGCCGTCCCACGTGCCGCCGGTGTTCCGGTACAGACCCATCGCGGCTTCGTTGTCCTCGTCCGTCAGGACCCACATGCTCATGCACCCCCGTTCCCGGCCCAGCCGTTTCAGCTCCTCGATGAGGGCGCGAGCCACGCCACGGCGGCGCGCGTTGTCGACGACGCCGATCTCGTTCAGGAAGAGCTCGCACCGCTTGTCGGGGTGGAAGACCTCAACCGCGGATACGAACCCCGCCGGTTGATCGTCGGCGTAGCCGAGCAGCAAGTGGTGCCGCTCATCGGTCAAGAACCGTCGCGTCTCGTCGGCGAGCACGCCGAAGTCGAACGCCGCTTCGAATCGAGCGACCTCGCGCTCGTCGGCCGCGCTCGCCCGTCGAACCCGCACTCCATCTGCCGGTGGCATCGATCGAGGGTAGCGAACCTCGCAGGGTCGGCTGTCTCGCCGAGACGGGCCTCAGAGGATCCGCGTGATGTCACGGACGAGCCCGACCACGGCGAACGCGGTGACGGCGAGCAGCGCCGACCGGCCGATCCACATCACGGTCCCCGACCGCCAGAGCGCTGCGATCTCGGGTGCCCAGCGATGGAGCGTCCACGTCGCCAAGACGAGGAGGAGCACGCCCAGGCCGGGCGGCCCGATGAGCCCAACCGCGATGAGCGGCAGCAGACCGAGCGCCCACCAGCGCGAGCGCTCCGTCGTCGCGGCGTTCCGCAGGCGGCGCTCCACCAGGAGGCTCATCGCCACCCCGTACGCCGCCGGGAGCGCGATGAACAACACGATCGCCAGCGGCAGCGGCTCCAGAAGCCTGAAGTCGATGCCGTCGGACCGGATGAACGCGGCACCGCCGACGATCCCACCGAACACTCCCGTCAACGCCGCCCGCCGGCGCTCCGGCAACCATCCACGCACGCTCACGTAGAGCAGCGCGCCGAAGACCCCGAGGACGCTCGTGAAGCCAACCAGGAACAGCGTCGCCGTGCTGATCTGGCCCATGACGAAACCGTCGTCGGTATCGAGCCCGTGCAGATAGTCGTCCGACGTGATCCTCAGCACCAACATGGCGAGGCGTCCGCCGAGACCGCCCACCACGGCTCCTGAGACGAGCCCTCCGACGATCGCGACCGACAGCCGCCGGGCCGAGGTTGCGAGGTCCTCGTTCCACGATGTTCGCACCGCGACCGTCGTCATCGGGCAAGGGTCTCGCATCGCGGACCGAAGAGAAAACAGGCCCACACCACCTTCGCCCGGGGTGGTCCCACCACAGGCACGCCACACGGGGAAGGCCCCCGCTCGGCAGGTATCATGTGGAGGCAACGCCTGACGGTCGACTCCTTCTATGCGCTCTCCCACGGTCACCCTTCCCGCAACCTCTGCGGAGCAGCGACGTTTGCTTCGGGTGCTCCTAGTCGACGACCAGTCACTCACTCGTGAGGGCGTCGAAGCGTTGCTGAGTCGAGAAACCGACATCGAGGTCTTGGGAGGAGTGGCGACCCTCGCCGACGCACTGGCGAGCGAGCACGATCCAGACGTCATCCTGGCCGAGCTGGTCCTTCCCGGTTGTGAGAGGAGCGAGGTCCTCAGGGCGCTCCGAGAACGATTCGCGTCCGCGGCGATCCTGATGCTGACGACGGCGCGCACGCCGGCTGACGTCTACGAAGCCCTGGCCGAAGGCGCCAACGGCTACCTCCTCAAGGATGCGGACGCGAGCGAGCTCGTGATGGCGGTTCGCCGCGTGGCGGAGGGCGAGCAGCACCTCGGTCCGGAGATGATCGCCCTCCTCGATCCGGCTCCCTATCCCCGGGGGGATCTCACCCCGCGCGAACTCGAGGTCGCCAACCTCCTCGTCGACGGCCACCTGAATCACGAGATCGCCGAGATCCTGCACCTCTCCGTTCGAACCATCGAGCATCATCGCTCGAACCTCCTGCACAAGCTCGGCTTCCACAGCCGAGCCGAGCTCGTCCGGTGGGTGGCGGCGCGATCCACCCATCCCGCGACCGAGCCCACGGACGTGTCACCGAACCCGTTCTGACCAGGGCTTCTTGGCTCCCTCCCGCTCGGACATTGGGTGTTTTTCGCCCATGTCCCCTATGTCATCCGCTCAAATACTAGGTGTGACATGGACGGACGGTGACTCGCGAGCGGACCGCTCCCCTGGCGCTCGGAAGCACCTCATGGCGATCCCCCGAGAGAGCCGGTCCTCCGCAGAGGGCCGGTTCTCTTCGTTGCGGGGACGCGATTGCCTGCGCCTGTGGGAGCGGTATACGGTGCGCGCGTGAGACGTCGGGGGGCTGCGGCGCTGCTCGTGCTGGCGATGTCGTGGACCGTCGTGGGCGCCGGACCGACGCTCGCGTCCCGCTCACTGCACCGGGTGCATCCGGCGAACCCGGTGGTCGCGGAGAACCGCCTGGTCGGCACGGATCGATGGGACATCCCGTGGCCCGGCCACAGGATCACCGACGACCGGCGCCTGAACATCAAGGGCTACGCGACGTCGGTGAGCGTTGCCCAGGGCGGCACGATCGGCATGCGGATCACCACGGCCGAGCACGAGCCGTACACGGTCGACGTGTATCGGCTCGGCTACTACGACGGCCTCGGGGGCCATCACGTCGCGCGCCTGGGTCCGTTCGACGGTTCGCCGCAGCCCGCGTGCGTCACCATGCCGAAGGCCGGGATGGTCACGTGTCCGTGGGAGACCTCGGTCGAGCTGGACGTCCCAGACACGTGGACGTCGGGCGTCTACTTCGCGGTGCTGACCACGGCCTCGAAGTTCCAGTCCGAGATCATGTTCACGGTGCTCGACGACCGGCCGTCGGACATCGTGTTCGTCTCGTCGGTCAACACGTATCAGGCCTACAACAACTTCCCGTACGACCCGCCCGCCGGCGTCGGTTGGAACGCGGGCGCGTATCCGCTGACTGGGCGCAGCCTCTACGACTTCAACAGCCCGACGACCAAGAAGTACCCGGACGGCAAGCCCGCCGTGAAGGTGTCGTTCGATCGCCCGTACAGCTCGCAGTACGGCAACCCCGGCAACGGCGGCCTCACCGACTTCGAGCCGATGACGATCGCCTACCTCGAGAAGCATGGCTACGACGTCAGCTACGTCACGGACGTCGACGTGGACGCCGATCCATCGACGCTGCTCTCGCACGAGGTGGTGTTGATCGCCGGACACTCCGAGTACTGGTCGAAGCCGATGTACGACGGCGCCTACGCGGCGCGCGACGCCGGCGTCAACCTGGCGTTCATCACCTCGAACGAGATCTACTGGCAGGTGCGGATCCAACCGAACGCCGAAGGGACCCCGGGGCGGATCGTCGTCGGGTACAAGGACTTCAAGCCGGATCCGATCGCCGATCCGACGCTCCGCACGATCAAGTGGCGCGACCTCGATCGTCCCGAGCAAGCGCTCGTCGGCGTGCAGTTCCCCGTGGACGGGAACCTCGATTGGGGCGGACTACCGCTCGTGCCGATCCACACCGACACCTGGCCGTTCGAGGGCACGGGTCTTCAGGACGGCATCCCGATCAACGCCGAGCTGTCGGGCTACGAGATCGACTCGTTCGATCCGAGCTACCCGGCGCCGGACTCGGCATGGCGGCTCCTGCTCACGCGATCCCCGTTCACGAACTTCCTGGGCAGCGACGACTACACCCAGAACACGTCGCTCTACTGCGCCCACTCGGGAGCGTTCGTCTTCGCCACCGGCACGATGGACTGGGCGTGGGGGCTGGCGCCCGGCGGCAGCAGCGATGGCGCTCACAACAACGTCCGCCGGTCGCTCAAGCGACTGACATCCAACGTGCTCAACCGCATGCTGGACGACCAGGGCGGCTGTTCCACCGCCACCCCGTAGCCGGCCCATCGGGCCAAACGCGTATGTCAAGACCCAGCCCCTCCGAGCCGACACCCCATAGAGGACGCAGGCTTGGAGATGAGGAACGCATGAAGGCCGATCGGCTGACCGGGACGACCAGGCGCGTTGCGCTGGTCTTGGGCTGCCTCGCGCTCGTGGCGACGGTCGCGTATCTCGACAAGATCTCGAGCGCCTACATCGCGTTCTCGATCTTCTACATCGTGCCGATCGCCCTGGCCGCCTGGTACGGGGATCGCGTCATCGGCCTCGTCATCGCGATCGCGAGCGGACTCGGCGGGTTCGCAGCGGACGTCTCGCAAGGGATCGTGCATCACCCATTCGCCCTGGTGAACCTCGGACTCCGCCTGGTGCTCTTCACCCTGGTCGCCACGATGATCGCCCGCCTCAAGCAGACCAGGGACCGGGAACAACGGTTGGCCGAGCTCGAACGCGAGGCCAGCCAGCGCTTGCAAGAGCTGAACGACATGAAAGACGCGCTGATGCGCTCCGTCATCGTCGGTGCACGTGAGCCGCTGGCCGACATCTACGCGCGGATCGTGACGCTCGGGTTCGACCTCCAGACGCTCTCGGTGGCCGAGACTCGCGCGGTCCTGGCCGAGGTCGCCGACGCGAGCCGACGGTTGTCCAAGCTGGTGAACAACCTCATCCCCGAAGAGAACGGCATCGGCACCGTCGGTGAGCCGTTCGCCGACGGTGCCATCTCACCCGTCTCGCAGGCGTAGCTACCCGGCCAGCGCCTCCTCGAGGGCGCGACGGACCAGCACCTTCACGAGCTCTCGCCGATACTCCGCGCTGCCGAACGCGTCCGACGGCGGGCTGACGCCTTCGTCGGCGCGCGCGGCGGCGGTGGCCGGGTCGGCCCCGCCGTTCAACGCCTCCTCGACACCGGCCGCGCGGATCGGCGTCTGGCCCATGTTGGTCAGCGCGACATGGGCGCTCCCGTTCTGTCGCACCGCAGCCACGCCGACGAGCGCCCAGTCCTGCGCCCGGCGGTGGAACTTGATGTAGCTCCACCCCGCCGACCGGGTGGCGGGCACACGTACCTCCGTCAGCACCTCGTTCTCCGCCAGGTCGGCGGTGAACAGCCCCTTGAAGAAGTCAACGGCCGCCACCGTTCGTGACGCGCCGCCTGCTCCCCGGATCGTCATCTGCGCCCCGAGAGCCACCATCACCGCCGGCATGTCGGATGCCGGGTCCGCGTGGGCGACCGAGCCGCCGATCGTTCCCATGTGGCGTACCTGCGGGTCGCCGATCTCTCCGGCCGTGTGCGCCACGATCGGGCACAGCTCCTGCAACACCTCGCTGTTCGCGACGTCGTGGTGACGGGTCAGCGCACCGATCACCACGGAGTCGCCGTCTGCGCTGATACCGGACAGATCCTGGACGCGCCCGATGTCGACGAGCATCGCCGGCCGCGCCAGGCGGAGCCGCATCAGCGGCAGCAACGAGTGCCCGCCGGCCAGGATCTTCGCGTCCTCGTTCGAGGACAGCAGCTCGATCGCGTGGTCGACGGACTCCGCACGCGCGTACTCGAACGCCGCTGGGATCATGCCGCACCTCCTTTGGCGTCGCGGATAGCTCGCCACACGCGCTCGGGCGACGCCGGCTTTCCGACGTCTGTCACACCGAGGTGCGAGACCGCATCCACGACCGCGTTGATCACCGCAGGCGGCGACGCGATCGTCCCGGCCTCGCCGATGCCCTTCACGCCGAGCGGGTTCGTCGTGCTCGGCGTGACGGTCCGATCGAGCGTCATGTTCGGGATCTCGGTCGCACCGGGGATCAGGTACTGGGTCATGGAGCTTGTCGTGAGGTTCCCGCTCTCGTCGTAGATCGCCTCTTCGTAGAGAGCCTCGGCGATCCCTTGCGCGACGCCGCCGTGGACCTGCCCCTCCACGATCATGGGGTTGATGACCGTGCCGCAGTCGTCGACCGCCACGTAGCGCAGGATGTCGGTCGCGCCGGTCTGCGTGTCGACCTCGACCACGCAGATGTGCGTCCCAGACGGCCACGTGAAGTTCGGCGGGTCGTACACGGCCGTGGCGTCCAGGTTCGGCTCGGTCCCGGCCGGCAGATCGTGGGCGTGCCACGCACTGAGCGCCAGCTCCGGGATGGTCCTCGCCTTGTCGGGAGCGCCCTTCACGCGGAACGCGTTGTCGGCGTACTCCAAGTCGTCCTCGGACACCTCCAACTCGTGCGCCGCGATCGTCCGAGCCTTCTCCTTGATCTTCTCCATGGCGAAGTGCAGCGCGACACCTCCGACGGACAACGAACGCGAGCCGTAGGTGTCCATGCCGAGCGGCGTCACCTGCGTGTCGCCGTGCAGCACCGTGATGTCGTCGGGTGTCACACCGAGACCGTCGGCCACGATCTGCGACCACGTGGTCTCGTGCCCCTGGCCGTGCGGCGACGTGCCGGTGGCGACCACGACCTTGCCGGTGGGCAGGCAACGGATTGTTGCCGCGTCCCATCCGCCAGCCGCGTACCGCAACGCGCCCAAGATGTTCGAGGGCGCCAGTCCGCACATCTCGATGTAGGTCGAGAGACCGATCCCGATCTGACGGATATCGCTGCCGTCGCGCCGCGACTGCTGCTCCTTGCGGAACTGCTGGTAGTCGGCCAGCTCCAGGGCCCGGTCGAGCGCCGGCTCGTAGTTGCCCGAGTCGACGTTCAGGCCGCAGATCGACGTGGTCGCTACGTCGAACGGCGGATGGAAGTTCATCCGGCGAACCTCCGCCGGGTCCTTGCCGATCTTCCGTGCGTACGCGTCGACTAGTCGCTCCAGGACGTACGTCGCCTCGGGACGTCCGGCGCCGCGATAGGCGTCGGTCGGCGAGGCGTTCGTGAGCACGCCGCGGAACTCGAACCAGTAGGTCTCCGGAGCGTACGGGCCCATGTAGACCCACCCGCCGAGCTCCGGGATGCCCGGCGTCAGCAACTGGTAGTACGCGCCGAGGTCCGCGATCTCCACGAACTTCAGCCCCAGGATCTTCCCCTCCGGCGTGCCGGCGAGGGTGCAGTCGTGCGTCACGCCACGCCCGTGGGTCGTGGCGACGTAGTTCTCGCTCCGCTCCTCGATCCACTTGACGGGGCGGCCGGTCTCGCGCGAAAGGACCAGGGCCAGCGCCTCCTCGGCGTACACGTTGAGCTTGGAGCCGAAGCCCCCGCCGACGTCCGGCGCGATCACGCGGAGCTTCTCCTCGGGGATCCCGCAGACGCCGGACAACGTCACCTTCGCGATGTGCGGGATCTGGGTGGAGGTCCACAGCGTGAACTCCCCCATCGACCGGATGGATGAGGCAAGGCAGCCGCGCGGCTCGATCGCGTTCGGGATCAGGCGAGGCTGGTGGTAGTGCTCCTGCACCACGACCGGCGCCGTGTCGAAGATGCCCTGATCTCCGGCGCCGCCATGGCTCCAGTGGACCGTGATGTTGGAGCCGAGCTCCTCGTGGATGAGCGGCGCGTCGTCGGCCATGGCGGCCTCCATGGTCGTGACCGCCGGCAGCTCGGTGACGTCGGCCGTCACGTTCTCCGCCGCGTCGAGAGCCTGCTCACGCGTCTCGGCAACGACCACGGCGACCGCGTCGCCGTTGAAGCGGATCCTGTCCTTCGTCAGTGGGTAGTGGACCGGAACCTTGATGTCCTCGGTGATGGGCCAGACGAACGGCAGCCCGCCGACCTCCAGGTCGGCCGCCGTATAGACGCCGACGACCCCGGGCATCGACTTGGCCGCCGACGTGTCGATCGAGTTCACCGCGGCGTGGACGTACGGCGGGCGCACCATCGCCATCCACAGCATCCCGGGGAGCACGTGGTTGTCGATGAAGTTGGCCTGGCCGGTGACGAGCTCCGGATCTTCCTTGCGGAGGACCTCGGCTCCGATGTAGAGCTCGGTGGTCGTCATCTGGACCTCCTCAGGCCTTCGCGCCGCTCATGGACCCGGCGGCGTCGAGGATCGACTTCACGATGTTCTGGTAGCCCGTGCAACGGCAGAGGTTGCCCTCCAGCGACTCGCGAACGTCCTCTTCCGTCGGCGTGGGGTTCTCCTTGAGGTAGCTCGCCGCGGCCATGAGCATGCCGGGCGTGCAGTAGCCGCACTGCAGACCGTGGTTGCGGTGGAACGCCTCCTGCAACGGGTGCAGATCGCCGTTGGAGGCCAGGGCCTCGATCGTGGTGACCGCGCGGCCGTCGGCCTGAGCAGCCAAGAGGGTGCAGGACTTCACGGACTCGCCGTCCAGCAACACGGTGCAGCTGCCGCATGACGAGGTGTCGCATCCGACGTTGGTGCCGGTGAGCCCGAGGGTCTCTCGGAGGAAGTACACGAGCAGCGTGCGGGGTTCCACGTCGGCTTCGCGTGGCGTCCCGTTCACGGAGACGGCGACATGCGTCACGGCGAGCGCTCCTTTCGAACAGGAAACGGACCGGGTCCTTCGATAGCGCGGGAGTGTAGTCCTGTCACTCTGAACACGCGAGCCGTACCATCGACCGGTGAGCGAGATCGGCGACGTGCTCCAGGCGATCGAATCGCTGTCGGCCAAGGGCGAACGGATGGCGCTCGCGACGATCGTCGCGGTCCGGGGCTCGACGTACCGCCGGCCCGGGGCGCGCCTGCTGGTCCCGGAGGACGGCGCCCCGATCGGCAACATCTCCGGTGGGTGCCTCGAAGGCGACGTCACCGACATGGCCAGGCTCGTCATGGAGGAAGGCCGGGCGCGGCTGGCCGGCTGGGACCTCACGGCCGACGACGACGAGGTCTGGGGACTCGGTCTGGGATGCAACGGAGCGATCGAGGTGTTCATCGAACCCGCGGATCGAGCCGCCGAGGTGGCGGGAGCTCTCCGGATGGCCCTGGAGGAAGAGCGCCCCATCAGCGTGGTGACGGTGCTCGAGTCCCCACGGGACGATGTCGCGTCCGGCGCGCGGATCGTCGTCAAACCCGACGGTACGACCCAGGGATCGCTCGGGGATCCGATCGTCGACGACGCTGCGGTCCGGGCGGCGAAGGAGCAACTCGCGGCGCAGGCGTCCGAGATCCGACCGTTGCCCGGCGACGTGCGGGCGTTCGTCGAGGTGCTGGAGCCCCCGCTCCGGTTGCTGATCTGCGGGGCCGGTCACGACGCCGTCCCGATGGTGAAGGCCGCCGCGGTCCTCGGCTGGAGTCCCATCGTCGTCGACGACCGGCCGGGGTTCCTCAACCGAGAGCGCTACCCCGAGGCGGCCGGGTTCGTCCACGTGGAGGAGCCCGAGGACGCGGCCAAGGTCGCGACCACCGACGAGCGGACGTTCGTGGTCGTCATGACGCACAACTTCCTCCGGGACAAGGCGTACTTGCGCTCGTTCCTGGCATCCCCCGTCGCCTACATCGGGATGCTCGGACCCGCCGCCCGTACCCAACGCCTCTTGATGGAGTTGGCCCAGGAAGGCATCGAGGTCACCGACGAGGATCGCGCGCGCATCCACGGCCCCGCTGGCCTCGATCTCGGGAGCGAGGGCCCGGAGGAGATCGCCGGGTCGATCCTGTCGGAGATCGTGGCGGTGCGCCGCGGCCGGCACGGCGGGTTCCTCAAAGAGCGGCCGGGGCCGATCCACGATCGACCGAAGCCCGGCGCAGAGGCTCGCTAGGAGCCGGATGGCCGTCTCGTCCGTACTACGCGACGACGGGTTGCCCGTTGCAGCCGGTCGTGCGATAAACGCATCTTCGTCCGCACGGTGGACCACGCGTCACTGAAGGGGGACTCAACCGATGTTGCCGTCGAGCTTCGAGTACCACCGACCGACGACCCTTGACGAGGCGCTCAGCCTCCTCGCCACACACGGCGAGGACGCGAAGGTGCTCGCGGGGGGGCAGAGTCTGATCCCCATCATGAAGCTCCGGTTCGCCACGCCGGGACAGTTGATCGACATCAACCGCATCGAGGGCCTGGACGGCATCGAGGAGGGTGATGGAAGCCTTCGGATCGGAGCGCTCGTCCGACACAACCATCTCGCGGCGAACGACATCATCAACGCCCGCTACCCCACCATCGCGAAAGCCGCGCCGCAGATCGCGGACCCGCTGGTCCGGAACCTGGGAACGATCGGCGGGTCGCTCACGCACGCGGATCCGTCCGGCGACCTCGGCTCCGTGATGCTGGCGCTCGGTGCGAGCGTGATCCTGAAGAGCTCGACCGCGGAGCGCGAGGTCCCGATCGGCGAGTTCCTCGTGGACACGTTCCAGAGCTCGATCGCGCCCAACGAGATCCTCACCGAGATCCGTGTGCCGGCGCCGGCCGTGCGATCGGGAGGCGCGTACCTGAAGCTCGAGCGCAAGGTGGGCGACTACGCGACCGTCGCCGCCGCGATCTACCTGGAGCTGAACAACGGCTCCATCGGCAGGGCCGGCATCGCGCTCACCTCGGTGGGCCTGACCAACATCAAGGCGACGGCCGCCGAGGCGTCGCTCGCCGGCGCCACGCCGGGCGATGCAGCGTTCGCGGAAGCCGGACGTCTCGCCGCCGAGGCGTCGAGCCCGGTCGCCGACGTGCGTGGGTCCGCCGAATACAAGCGGCACATGGTCGACGTGTACGTGCGACGCGGCTTGGCCAGCGCGTTCGAGATGGCCGGCGCCTGAGCCCGAGAGGAGACGCGACATGAAGGTCAAGGTCAACGTCAACGGCACCGAGCGCTCGGCGGACGTGGAGCCTCGCCAGCTGCTCGTGCACCTGATCCGCGAAGAGTTCGAGCTCACTGGAACCCACATCGGCTGCGACACCACCAGCTGCGGCGCGTGCACCGTGCTGCTCGACGGGGTGCCGGTGAAGTCGTGCACCATGTTCGGCGTCCAGGCCGACGGCCGCTCGGTCACGACGGTCGAGGGCCTGGCGACCGCCGCCGGGCTCGACCCGATCCAGGCGGCGTTCAAAGAGGAGCACGGGCTGCAGTGCGGGTTCTGCACGCCCGGGATGATGCTCGTGGGCTCCGCGCTCATCGCGGAGAATCCCGATCCCACCGACGACGACGTGCGATGGGCGATCTCGGGTCAGATCTGCCGGTGCACCGGCTACACGAACATCGTGAAAGCGATCCAGGCAGCGGCGAAGGCGAAAGCCTCCCTACCCGCCAACGCCTGAGCGGAAGGAGCTCGACGAAGATGGCAGACACCGAAGAGATCCGCGGCATCGGCCACAGCGTTCGCCGCGTCGAGGACGACCGGTTCATCCGTGGCGCCGGCAACTACATCGACGACATCCACCTCCCCGGGATGCTGCACATGGCCATCCTGCGGAGTCCGTACGCCCACGCCACCATCAAGGGCATCGACGCGTCCAGGGCCCAAGCGCTCCCCGGCGTGATCGCCGTGGTGACCGGCGAGCTGATGGCACAGCACAACCTCGCGTGGATGCCGACGCTCTCGGGCGACACGCAGGCGGTCCTGGCGACCGACAAGGTGCGGTTCCAGGGGCAGGAGGTCGCGGCGGTCATCGCCACCGACCCCTACATCGCGAACGACGCCCTCGAGCTGATCGACGTCGACTACGAAGCGCTCGTCGCCGTGACGACGCCGCAGCAGGCGCTCGAGGACGGCGCCCCGCTCATCCGGACCGACAAGGACGGCCAGGAGAACAACCACGTCTACTCGTGGGAGGCCGGCGACAAGGAGGCGACGGACGCCGCGTTCGCACAGGCCGACGTCGTCGTCTCGCTCGACACGTTCTATCCGCGCATCCACCCGGCGCCGCTCGAGACGTGCGGTTGCATCGCCGACATCAGCCCGGCGACCGGTCAGGTCACGATCTACATGACGTCGCAGGCGCCGCACGCCATCCGCACGGTGTTCGCGCTCGTCACGGGCCTGCCGGAGGACAAGATCCGGATCGTGTCGCCCGACATCGGCGGAGGCTTCGGCAACAAGGTGCCGGTCTACCCCGGCTACGTCGTGGCCACCGCCGCGTCGCTCCTGCTCGGACATCCGGTGAAGTGGATCGAGGATCGCTCCGAGAACCTCATCTCCACCGGGTTCGCACGCGACTACCACATGTCCGGATCGCTCGCGCTCAAGAGCGACGGAACCATGCTCGGGCTGCGGGCGTCGCTGTTGGCCGACGAGGGCGCGTTCTTCGCCGACGCCCAGCCCTCGAAGTTCAAGGCCGGTCTGTTCCACATCGT
>JBBQVZ010000070.1:0-17666 GCA_038211015.1 Actinomycetota bacterium
CTGCCGCGCGGTTTCCTCAAGCGCTCCGGCGAGGTGCTCGCCGTGACGCGCCAGCGCATCAAGGAGTACGAGACCCTCATCATGGGGAACGAGATCATCTTCGCGCGGACCCGCAACGTGGGCATCCTGCCGGCCGACGTCGCGGTCGCGTACGGGTGCTCGGGCCCCGTGCTCCATGCGAGCGGTGTGCCGATGGACCCGCGCAAGGACGAGCCCTACGAGAAGTACGCCGAGGTGGAGTTCAACGTTCCCGTCGGACAGACCGGCGACTGCTACGACCGCCTGTGGGTGCTGATCGAGCGGATGAAGGAGTCGTGCGACATCATCGAACAGTGCATGGACAAGCTTCCTCCCGGCCAGTTCCGCGCGGACAAGCTGCCCAAGACGCTGAAGATGAGCGGCGAGGTCTACGTCCGCACGGAGAACCCGCTCGGCATGATGGGCTACTACGTCGTGGGCGACGGCAAGATCGAGCCGTATCGGCTGAAGATGCGCACGCCGTCGTTCTCCAACGTCAGCGTGCTCCCCGCCATGCTCCCCGGCGCGCTCGTCCCCGACCTGATCGCCATCCTCGGATCGATCTTCTTCGTGGTCGGCGACGTCGACCGCTGAGCCTTGGACCGCTGTTCCTGGCGTGAACTCCTCCTTCCCTTGCGCCCGCCTATCGCCCGGCGATATCTTCAGCGATATCGCGACCGATATCGGAGGGAAGCATGGAGGAAACGGGAGCCGAGAACCTGCTGCTGAAAGCCATCCGGAGCCTCCCGCAGGAAGAGCAGGACGAAGTGCTGCGGTCGATCATCGGGCAGGCGTTCGCGGCGCCCGGAAGGCCCGCCCCGCTCCACGCCATGTCCGGCGAGCATCTCCAGATGGGAGGCCCTGACTTCGCGATGACGCTTGGTCCGCCGGTCGAGACCGCGAAGCAGATGGTCGCGCCATTGCTGGTGCGTCTCCCTGCGGATCTGCACGACCGCTTCCGTCGATGGTCGACGACGAACGGCTTCTCGATGGCGGCGGTGGCACGAGGCCTGATCGAGCGGTTCCTCGACGATCAGGAGCGGCGCGCCCCGTTAGTCTGACTCAGACTAGCGTTCGCGAACGAACCAGACCCCGCCCGGCCCCGCGTACGAGGTGCCCTCGCCCCAGATCGCGACGGTTCTCCCCTCGTTCGTCACGTCGATCTCGCCGTAGTCGCCGTACGCCTCGAAGAAGCCCTTCGGTCGCTTGTAATCGGTCCCCCCGCGGGCGTTCGACAGCCTGATCGCGTCTGACCAGGTGGCACCTCCGTCGGTCGTGCGCGAGTACCAGACGTTCCATCGACCCGTTCGCTCGTCCATCCACCACACACGGAAGTCGCCCGGTCCTCCCGATACCGCGGCCGGGAAGAGAGCGTCCACGCCGGGCGGGGAGAGCGCGGCCGGGACGGCCCACGTGAGTCCGCCGTCGCTCGACGTGGTCGCGAAGACCTGCTGCGGCGATCGGTCCGTGTCGTTCGCGGCGTACACGAGCACCAGGTCACCGTTCGCATCGCCAGCGAGGGTGGGCGTGGGTCCGTAATAACCGTCGTAACAGCCGTCCGAGATGCAGTCGGGCTGCCGGTCGCCGGTCGCCACGCGAACGACCTGCCACGTGGCGCCGCCGTCCGCCGACACGACCACGTCGGAGTGGATCTGGGCGGCGTACCGCTGATCGAAGTCGCTCTCCGCGAACGCGACGTGCTGGCCGTCGGCCGAGACCCACCCGCCGCCGGCGAAGAAGTAGCGGTTGCGATCGGTGACCTTTTCCACCTCGAACGTATCGCCGCGATCGTGCGAGACGCCGACGAAGCTGTCCCCGTGGCTGGGCCCGTTGTACGCCACGTAGACGTGCTGCCCCGACGGCGATACAGCGATCCAGGGTTTGTCCGACCACGCGTTCGGCATGCTGACGGGATCGGACCATGTCCGGCCGTGGTCGGCTGACCTCGAAACCGACACACCGGGCTGGAACCCATCGAGCCACGCGGCGAACGCGGTCCCGTTCGCGTCCACCACGATCTGCGGGTCGTACTGCCCGTGGGCGGTCTCAGCGCAGACGCAGAGGAACCGGTCAGGTCCCTATGTCCGACCGCCGTCGGCGGACACGCGCAGCACGATCGACGGCCTTGGACAGGAGGGGCATCGGCGGGGTCCGGTGTAGCGGGTGACGAGCGTGTAGACGAACGGAGCCGAAGGATCGGCGGCGATCGCCGGTTCCCAGTCGTCCGGGCGAACGTTCCATACCCGCTCGGTCGTCCAGCCGGGGTTCGGGATGGGGCGCGCCGGTCCGGTCCGCCCGAGCGTCCCCGCCTCGCGGGCGGCGTCGACGGCTTCCAGGCGCGCTCGCGTGTGCTCGGCGGCTTCGCGCTCTTCTTCCTCGAGCGTGTGGCTCTCTCCTTCTAGCTCTCCCTCTCCTTCGCCTTCGGATCCGCTCGGGTGCGAGGCGCGGCTGCTTGTAGCGGCCGGTCGATCACGGGTGACGGCGACCGCCACGAGCACGGTGATCGAGAGAACGGCGAGGATGGCGATGAGGATCCGGATCCGTGACGACACGATCAAAGCCCTTCTCGGGGGGTCGCCCGAGCCTAGGAGTGTCGGTGGATCGGGGTCAAGGCAACCAGGGGGCTGGGGGGAGGCCGGGTGTGGCGACCAGGAGCCAACAGAGACGGCCGAGAGCCGACGGATCGACCAGCAATGTGGCTCGGCTCCTCCCGCTCCACGTGCGCACCGCTTCCAGCCCTTCTCTTTCGTCGAGCAGCGTCGTCTGCCGCTCGAGCTCCCCGCGGAGCCAATCCTCGAACCCGAGCGCGAGCAGCGCGTCACGTTGCGTGACCGACGGGAATGCCACCAGCCCACACTCCTCGGCGTGGCGCGCCGTCGACGCGAAGTCCACACCGGCGGTGATGTCGCTCGAGCCGGGGTCGGCCAGCACGTCCTCGACGACGTGATGGTCGCGGTAGCCGTGGATGTCGCCGCCCGAGCTGCCGACGGTTCCGTAGTCGATCAGCAACGCGTACCCATGCGTGAGCGTGACCGCTAGTTGTTCGATGAACGCGAACGTCCCCACGGGCACGATCGTCTCGCGATCCGGCGGGCCGGAGTCGCCGTTCCACGCCGTCCCGACCTCAACGAGCCGATCACCGTCCAGCCCGACGCAGACCTCGCGGTCGCCGCGCAGCCGGCGGAACGGGAGGTTGTCCAGCAGCTCGTTAGCGACGACGACGTGGGGAGTGCCCGTGAGCTCGGTGCCGACCTGTACCCCGTCGATCGTCGCAAGCGCTGATCGGGCTCCGGGACTGACGTCGATCGCCTCGTACTCCACATCCAGGTCGGCGAGCGCGTCCAGCAACTGCGCCGCGAGCGTTCCGTCGCCCGCCCCCACCTCGGCGATGCGCAGGGGTGCCGGCCGGCCAAGCGCCTCGAACAGCCCGCGCACGGCGTCGCCGAGCATGGCTCCGAACACCGGGTGGACGTGCGGGCTGGTCACGAAATCTCCCGTTGGTCCCACCGGCGGTCGCTCGTAGTAGCCGCCCGGTCCGTACAGGGCCAGCTCCATGAATTCGGCGAACGTGATGGGTCCGCGATCCTGGATCGCCCGTCGGATCGCGTCCGCCGCCTGCTCGCCCATGGCGAGGAGTATGCCGCCGTCAGCCTGGGAGAATCCGGGCGTGGTGGACGAGCTTCGGCTGGCGGCGTCGGTCATCGCGGGGCGAGACGGCTCCGCAGGACTCGAGCTGCTCGTCATCGAGCGCAGCCGGTCCAGCCGGTTCCTCCCGGGCTACGTGGCGTTCCCCGGCGGCGCGACGGACCCGGGCGACGCTGATCTGGCGGTCGAGTGGTTCGGCACCGCGGACGAGATCTCCCGCGCGTGCGCGATCCGCGAGCTCTCCGAGGAGACGGCGCTCGTTGTGACCGTCGACGGCGTGGGCCCGATCGGCAGCTGGGAACCGCTCAGCCCGGTGGGTATGGCGCCGCCCTCCCCCGACCAGCTCCCCGAGATCGCGCATTGGATCGCGCCAGAGGAGGTGCCGGTCAGGTTCGACGCCCGCTACTTCGCGGTGGAGGCGATCGACGGCCTCGAACCGACACCGGATGGTTCGGAGGCGGCGTCGGCGTGGTGGGTCACCGCGGAGGAGCTGATCGCCGATCACGAAGCCGGCCGGCGGAAGCTCTACTGGCCCACGTACTTCACCATGACCAGCATCGCCGAGTGCTCGTCGGTGGCCGATCTGCTCGCGCTCCGGTTCGAGACGCGTGAGCCCACAGACGACGACGTCGAGCGCTTGCCGCGCGCGACGTTCTGGCAGGACTGAACCGATGCTGCGGATCGTGCGCGTGCTCGCCCCGAACCCGAGCGTGTACACGCTGGAAGGAACCAACACGTGGATCGTCGGCGAGGAGCCGTCGATCGTCATCGACCCCGGCCCCGATGACGCGGTTCACCTGGACGAGGTTGCTCGCGCGGCGGGAGCCGTCTCCGCCGTGCTCGTGACGCACGACCACGAGGATCACGCGCCGGGCGCACCGGCGTTCGCCGAGCTCGTGGGAGCGCCGCTCCACGCGTTCCGACTCGAGGGTGCCGAACGCCTGCGCGACGGCCAGCGGTTCGTCGCGTCCGGCGGCGCGGAGATCGTGGCGGAGTACACGCCCGGTCATTCGTCCGACCACGTGGCGTTCTTCGTCCCCGCGGAAGGGGCGTTGTTCACGGGGGACGCCGTCGTCGGTCGCGGAACGAGCTTCATCGATCCCCCGGACGGCGACCTGGTGCATTACCTGCGTTCGCTCCACCGGATGCAAGAGCTGCGCCCGCGCACGATCTATCCGGGTCACGGGCCGATCGTACTGGAAGCGCGCGCCAAGCTCGACGAGTACGCCTCCCATCGCGAGGATCGCGAGCGCCAGGTGCTGGAGATGCTCACGCAGGGTCCCCGGACGATCGCCGATCTGGTCGCCACGATCTATGCCGACTATCCCCCCGACGTCCACGTGCTCGCGGAGCGCTCCGTCCTCGCGCACCTGCTGAAGCTCGAGAGCGAGGGGCGCACGGAGCGCAAGGGCAAGACGGACGGTTCGACCTGGACGAAGAGCGAGCCGCGCGCGTGCGCGCGTTGCGGCCGGCCGGTCAAGGGCCGCGCGCGGCTGTGCGGTTCATGCAGCCTGGCGGTGTTGCAGGACACCGCCGACGCCGGCGGCTAACGCGTTCCTTCCGCGGCGGCGTCGGGGTCTCTTTCCCACACCGAGATGTGCTTCTGGCTGCTACTCGTGAACGGGGTCCGTTCCCAGTCGGCCCATCTTTCGCGCAGGCGAAGGCCCGTCATGCGCGCCATGAGGTCGAGCTCGGCGACGTATGCGTAGCGGACCAACACCGGATAGAGGTGGATCTCCCCCTCGCGGATCACGACGTGCTGCGAGCGGACGAACTGCTCGACGGGATCGTTCAACGACACATCCAGCGAGACCCAGTCGGGGTCCACACGGACGGCCGACACGCGTTGCCCTCGATCGAACCTGCTCAGGTCGGGGACGAACGCCTCGATCACGAACACCCCTCCGGGCGCGAGATGGCGAGCCACGGCTCGGAAGCACGTCACCTGGTCGTCCTGCGTCAGGAGCGCGAAGAACGTGTTGAACGGGACGTAGATCAGGGGGTAGCGGTCGTCCAGCGAGAAGTCGCTGAAGTCGCCGATCGTGACCTGGACGTCGTCGCCTCCCGGCTTGGCGCGCATCCGCTCGACCATCGCGGCCGATGCATCGATCCCGTGAACCCGAACGCCGGCGGCCTGCAACGGCAGCGCGATGCGTCCGGTCCCGATGCCGAGCTCCAGCGCGGGGCCGCCGCCGGCGAGCGGGGCGAGGAACTCGACCGGCTGTGACACCTCCTCGAAGCCGGGCGCGTGCTGGTAGAAGTCGTCGTACGCGTCCGCGATCCGGTCGCCGTACGTGGAAGGCTCGTAACCGTCGTTGGAGTCGCTCATCGTGGAAGACAATCAGCCTCGGTTGCTCGCCGTCAAGCGCGAGGTGTGCTCAGCACCGGTGGCGGAGAGGTGCCGTGACTGGGTATCTTCCAGGCATGGCGAACGTCTGAGCGCACCGAGAGCCGGATCCACGGTCGTTTCTCTGAGGGAGGCTCACGATGTCCACGCCAGCACTCGCTCTTGATCTCCACGGTCACGTCGCTCTGATCACCGGCGCCAACCACGGGATAGGTGCCGCGACGGCTCGGAAGCTCGCCGGATGCGGAGCTTCCGTGCTCTTGTCGTATCTGCGCCTCGAGGACGAGCCCGACGACGCGGTCCCCGAGGCAAATCGGCAGCACCGCGCATCTGATCCGGGCGATGTGCTCGAAGCGATACGCGCCGCAGGAGGCGATGCTCATGCGCTCGAAGCTGACCTCGCCGATGAGGACACGCCGACGATGTTGTTCGACACCGCGGAGAACCTGTTCGGACCCGTGGACATCCTCATCAACAACGCGAGCGGATGGGTTGCCGACACCTTCAAGGCGG
This sequence comes from Actinomycetota bacterium, assembly GCA_038211015.1. GTDB lineage: Bacteria > Actinomycetota > UBA4738 > UBA4738 > HRBIN12 > JBBQVZ01. The sequence continues at coordinate 6,524 of JBBQVZ010000070.1, forward strand.
TCTCGACCGACCGGTTGAGGCGGTCCGTGCAGCCGGTCTCGAAGGCGACTATCGAAAGGGTGTTCGCGGTCGATGCGCACGCAGCCGCGCTCTTGATCGCTGAGTTCTCGAGACGACATATCGCGCGGGGGGCATGTGGGGCAGGATCATCGGGTTGACCTCCGGGGGACCGCTGGGCTTCCCGGAAGAAGTGTCGTACGGGGCGGCCAAGGCAGCGTTGGGGAACTTCACGATGTCGGCCGCTTTCGAGCTCTCCGCGCACGGTGTCACCGCGAACATCGTGCATCCTCCTCCGACAGACACCGGCTGGGTCACGCCTGAACTCAGGACGCTGCTCGAAACGAGCGAGACGCTCATCCACATCGCCTCGCCGGGTGACGTGGCAGAGGTGATCGCCTTCCTCGCCTCAGATCACGCTTGGCTCGTGACTGCTGATGTCATCCATCTCCGGTGAGGCATCACGTCGCTCCCTCCACGCTGGACAGTCGCGTTCGCACCACGTAGCGGCCGCGCGCGGCGACGCGGATCTCACCGTCTGCCGCCATCGACCGCAACGCGCGATTCGCCGACTCTCGCGTGGTTCCGGTGAGCGCCGCCACCTCGTCCTGTGTCAGCGGCAACAAGATCAGCCTGCCTCCCTCGACCGGGCGCCCGAACCGTTCCGCGAGGTCTTCCAGTCGTCGGGATATCCGTGATCGGACGTCGAGCCACGCGAGGTCGGCCGCGAGGGCGGCGGCGCGGTGGGCGCGGGTCGTGAGGAGGTCGGCCGCCGCCCGGGAGGGCACGGGAGACAGACGGCACGGACGGAGGGCGCGGACGGTCACCGGCGAGGGGACGCCGACCGGCTCGCCGGTCCCGTGACCCGGTCCCAGGACGTCGAGCACCAGCTCGTGGCCGGCGTCGGAGATGGTCGCGACGCGGAGCGCGCCGGACTCGACCCGCCACAGGCCATCGCCGGGCTCGCCCTGCTGGATCAGCGTCCCGTGCTGCCGCAGGATGAGCGTGAGGGGGAGCGGTTGTGGGCCGCGCCGCACCTGTACCGACACGCCGCTCCTTCCATCGTGCGCCGCAGACCGTATCCCGCCCCACCGACATCCCGGCGCGTGGCGCGCTCGGGCGGCATCGGAGTAGGCTTGCGCCGTGGCGACCCACAAGGCGACGAACAAGCAGCTCATGACCGTGCTCGGGGCCGTTCCGTTGTTCGAGGACCTGTCGCACAAGCAGCTGAAGAAGGTGGCTGACCTGGCGGAGGTCGCCCGTTTCATGGCCGGCGCCACGCTCGTGAAACAAGGCGAGATCGGCGACAGCTTCTACGTCGTCCTGACCGGCCAGGCCAAGGTCATCGCGAACAAGAAGACCATGAATCACCTGCTGCCGGGAGATCACTTCGGCGAGATCTCGCTGCTGGATGGCGGACCCCGCTCTGCGTCGGTCGTCGCGGAGACCGAGATGACGCTCGTGATCATCAGGCAGAAGGGTTTCCTGGCCCTGTTGGCCAAGGACCCCGAGATCACCATGTGCCTGTTGGAAGGCATGGCTCGGACGGTTCGCCGGCTGGATCGCTCGCTCGCCGGGTAGCCTTCCGCACGTGAAGGTCGAGCTCCACCGCCCGGAGCAACCCGACGCCGTCATCGCCACGGTCTCGTGGACCGACGGCCGATCGGTCATCGACACCGAGGACAACACCGTTCGCGCGACGCTCCAGAAGGTCTTCCGCCGAACGCCGGTGGTGATCGACGACCCGTCGTATCGGCGGATGGGAACGACCGGGGAGGTGCTGATCCAGCCGGGCGACCTCGAGTGGTTCCGAGCGGTGGTCCAGGCCCGCATCCCCGCCGAGACCGGCTTGGCCGCCCGCTTCGTCCCGGGGGTCACGCAGGGTGGGTTCGATCCCGCGGCGGGCTACCGGACGTTCGAAGAACAGATCGAACGGCTCACGACGTAGCGGCGGCTGCGTTCGCTCGCTCGCGCTCCGCGAGCCACGCCTTGCCCTCGGGACAGAAGGCACGGAAGTCGCAGTACGTGCACTGCGGCCCGGGAGTGGGGTCGAACGCTCTCGCGTCGATCGAACGCAACGCCTCGATCACGCGAGCCTTTACCGTGTCGGGATCCTCCATGGGGTGCGAGACCTCGTCGCCGCTCGCCAGGTAGAGGTAGGTCAGCGTGACGTCCTCGGGTCGCTTGCCCCAGATCTCGACGCAGGCCAGGCCGTACAGGTCGAGCTGCAGCGCCGCGAGCGGATCGTCGTCGGCAGGTCTTCGACCCGTCTTCCAGTCCACGACCTCCCAGGGCCCGTCGGGATCGCCGTACACGGCGTCGATCCGCCCACCGATCGTGAAGCCCTCGAGGCGGAGCAGGAACGGTCGCTCGGCGTGGAGCGGAGAGATGTCCGCGAACCGGCTTCCCAGGAACGATTCCCGCAGCCGTTCGACCTTGCCGGGTTCGCCTGCCAGCTCCTCGCTCGTGAGGTCCGGAGCCTCGTCGACCTCGAGCAGCACGGCCTGACCGCTCGCTCGTCGCTCGATCCACCGGTGCACCGCGGTGCCGATGCGCGCGGCCGGTCCACTGAAGCGGGGGAGCGGACGGACCGCGGTCCAGTAGAAGCGCTTCGGACAGCGCGCGTAGTCGATCACGCCTCCGACGGACACCGTCCGTCGCGCCACCGGCCCGCCCGAGCCGTTCGTTGCGTCCGTCTCCTCACGTTCCAACAGGAAGCCGGCGTGGTGGCGTCGCTCGGCCGCGAGCTCCTCGAACAACTCACGCTCCTCCGGGCTCAACGGATCGAGCAACGTCGGTTGCACCCCGCCGATGGCAACCGCGTCGGCGGCCGTGCGACGCCATCCCTCGGGGAAGACCTCATCGGCGTCGTCGGGCCGTGCCGGCTCGGGCCAGTCCTTCACGAAGCGCTCGCGGTACCCGAGGAGCGGGTTCGTTTCCTCATCGATCTCGTCTCCCGGATCCCACGATCCATGCCGAACCTCCATGACCCACCCCGCGAGCTCGCGCAAGAACTTGCCGCCCTCCTTCGCGTTGATGTTCTCGCCGTACCAGTGCGCCCCGGTGCAGAACAGCCGGCGCCGGGCGCGGGTCATGGCGACGTAGGCCGTCCGCCGCTCTTCGTACTCTTCCTGCGCCTGCAGGTCCTGCTTGAAGTGGGACAGCACGCCGTCGAACTTGGGCAGGATCTCCGCGTCGCCACGGAGCTCGAAGTCCATGGACTTCCCGCGCTCCGCCGGGTTGTGCTGGATGCGGTTGCTGGGGAGCAGGCCCTTGGCCATGCCCGGCACGAAGACGTTGTCGAACTCGAGTCCCTTCGCCGCGTGGATCGTCATGACCTTCACGGAGTCCTCGGCCGACGGCTGCACCGGCGACCACTCCTGCTTGTCCATCCGTTCCACCGTGTCCACGTAGTCCAGGAACGCGCGGAGCGTCAGCTCTCCCTCGACCGGCTCGAACGCGTGCACCTGATCCATGAACGCCGCGAGGTTGCGCTTGGCGGCGGTCGCCGCGGCCTGGTCCGTGTGGGCGTCCAGCTCCGCCAGGATGCCGGTGCGACGGACGATCTCGCCCAGGAACTCGCCGACGGGCTTGCGGGCATCGACGCGAAGATCCGCTAGCTCTCGCCGGAACTCCTCGAGCCGCAACCTCGCGTCGTCCGACAGTCGCTCCACCAGGTCGAGATGCTCGAGCGCTTCCGCGAACAGGAAGGGAGTGGCCTCGCCCTCCTCCTCGTCCTCCAGACGGAGCGCGTAGCTCTTCGTCTTGGCGAGCGCCGCGACGCGCGCAAGGTCCTTGTAGCCGACGCGGTAGCGAGGGCCGAGCAGGATCTTCGCGAGTGCCACGCTCGCGAGCGGATCGCTCACCGCGCGCGCGTACGCGAGGACCTCGACGATCTCGGGCAGTCGCAGCAGTCCGGCCAGGCCCAGGATCTCCGCCGGGATCTCGTGTTCGGCGAACGCCTGCTGCAACGAGAAGAACAACCGGCTCGAACGGCAGAGCACGGCGACGTCCGACCACTTGTCACCGCCGGCGTGCAGCTCGAGGATGCGCCCGGCGATCCACTCCGCCTCCTTCCATTCGTCGGAGATCCGCGCGACGTGCACCTCTCCGGTCCCGTTCTCGATCCACGGCACGAGCTGCTTGTCGGGGTCCGGGCGCTGCTGCTCGGGGAGCTTCGAGATCACCACGTCGGCCGCTTCCAGGATCCAGGCACCGGAACGGAAGTTCGTGTAGAGCGGAAGCTGCGTCGAAGGCGAACCGTCGGCGCGCGGGAATTGCCGCGGGAAGTCCAACAGGTTGAACAGGCTGGCGCCGCGCCACGCGTAGATGTTCTGATCGGGGTCGCCCACCGCGGTCACGGGATGTCCGCCGCCGAACACGCCGGCGATCAACTTGGCCTGAGCGACGTCGGTGTCCTGATACTCGTCCAGCAACACCGCCCCGAACCGCTGCCGGTACTCGGCCGCCACCTGCGGGTGCTCCTCGACCACCTTCAGGGCCAGCGAGATCTGATCGCCGAAGTCGATCGCTCCCAGGTCGCGCTTCAGCCGGCGAAAGATCGCGGCGCCTCTCGCCAGCTCGATCCGTTCCAGCGCCGAGTGGTACGCCCTGTCGGAGCGGTGCTCTTGCAGCTGCTCCAGCCGAACCTCGTTGAACGCGATGATCTCTTCGGGCGTTCGCCGGTGGTTGGACGCCTGGTCGTCCAGCAGCAGGATGTTGTCGATGACGCCGCCCTGGGTCTCGGTCTTCACGTGTTCGAACGTCATCAGATCCATGACGCGCGCGCACAGCTCGGTGCGCTGCGCGGGGGAGAGCACCCGTTGATCCGGCTCGATGCCCGCGAGCATGCCGTACCGGTCGAGCAGCTTCGCGGCGAACCCGTGGTAGTTCATGATCTCGGGCTCCTCGCCCTCCGCGAGATCCAGTCCGGCGATCGCGCGACGGATCCGCTGCTGGAGGTTCTCCGTCGCCTTGTTCGTGAACGTCAGGCACAGCACGTTGCCGGGCAAGACCCCCGGCACGACCTCGCTCTGGCCGAGCCGGCCGGTCGCGGCGAGCGCCAGGTACACGACACGCGCGGCCATCACGGACGTCTTCCCCGAGCCGGCCCCGGCGACCAGCACGAACGGCTCGAGCGGCCACGAGATGGCCGTCCATTGCTCGTCGGTCGGCGCGCGGCCGCCCATGACGGCGACGATCTCCGGTGGGTGGGCGTGCTCCGTCACGATCCACCGTCCGTCGAGAACAACGGCGCGCCCTGCGGATACAGCGAGCAGAGCGTCTTGAAGTCGCAGAAGTAGCAGTCGGCCTGCGAGTTCGGCCGGTAGCGCTCTCCTTCATCCAAACGACGGAGCTCGGCGATCAACCACGAGAGCCGTTCGCGCATGCGCTGCTGGTACTCGGCCTCGCGCTCGCCGGAGCCGACCTCCCATTCGCGCATCTCGATGTCGCCGGTCCGATAGTGCCCCTTCAGGTACGCGAGCTCCACACCGGTGATGGCCCCGACCTCCTTGAGGTCCTCGGCCTCCTGCGCGGCGAGGTAGTAGATGCCGAGCTGCAGGCTCTCGTTCGCCTTGGGCATGTTGTACGTGCCGCCGGTCTTGTAGTCGGTGATGCGCGTGCCGAACCCGCGCGGATCGGGCCCGATGCGGTCGATGTAGCCGTTCAGCGTCGCGCCGTCGTACTCGAACTCGAACCCGCGCTCGGTGCCGGTGGCGGGGTGCTCGCCGAACCGACCGAACCAGTTCGGCAGCATCCGATCCTTGGCGAGTCGTAGCCACGTCTCCGAGACGGCCGTCGACGGGAACTCCTGCGGGCGCCAGCGCACGTCGACCTCGGCCTTCAGCTTCTCGAGCGTTCGCTCGACGGCGCCGTTCTCACAGTCCTCGATGATCTTGTGCACGGTCTTGCCCACCCAGGCCTGGTAGCCGACCAGGCCTCCCAACCCGAGCTCCGCGGACAAGACGTACTGCAGCTCACAGTTCTCGAGCGTCGAGAGCTTCGAGTAGGAGACCCGGACGGTCTCGTGCAACGGCGCGCCGGTGTCGGTCCACCCGCGCTGGAACCACCAGCGCCCGGGGTCGACGCCGAGTGCGGAGAGGCCCTCGAGCGCAGCGAGGCGTCTGGCGCGCGGCACTTGGAGGTCGGCGAGCGTTCGGCGCCATGTGGCCGTGGCTTCCCGCACCGACACCGGTTCCTCGAACGGTCCTTGAGGGATGGTCGTCCACGCGACCCCTCGCTCGTCGACGAACCGCGACGTGGCGACCGATCCGTCGGCATGTGTCTCGCTCGCGGTCAGCAATACTCTGGTCCTGGCGCGGCCGAGCATCATCCGGAACAGCCTTCGTTCGTCCTCCAGGCGGGCGCGGTTGCGCTCGGACTGCGAGATGGGCCGCTCGAGGGCCGCCAGGTCGAACATCGGCTCGGGTCGGGAGAGGCTCGGGAAGTTCCCCTCCACGGCCCCCACGACGACGATGGTGTCGAGCTCGGCACCGACGGCTCCGTGCGCGGTCAACACGCGCACCGCGTCGAACGATCCGGGGTCCGTCGTCCGATACCCGGGGCCGTGTTCGCCCGCGTCGAGCGACTGCACGAACGCCTGTGCGGATGGATCGGGCGAGTCGCCGGCCTCAGCGACCACGCCGGAGAGCCCGACGACGACATCGATCTCTCGTCGTGCGCCGGAGGTGCGTTCGGCGTCCGACACCAGGCGAGACGAGTACGGCAGGTCGTGCCAGAGGATCCGGAACGCGTCGAGCACCGACCGGTCGGCCACGGTCGCCGCGCGCGCAAGGACATGGCGCACCGAATCGACCTCGGCGGCCTCAGCCAGCGTGAGCCCTTCCGTGTGCTCCAGTGCAGCGCCGACCGTTCCATCGGCCGCCTGCGCTGCGCGCATCAGCCCACGGGCCGCGGCCGGAGACAGTCGCACCAGGTCGGACGTGAGGACGGATTCGATCAGCTGTTCGCGGGCCTTGGCGTCGGCCGTCAGCCAGCGGAGCGCCAGCACGTAGGGGAACGTGGCCGGCTCGGCCGTGAGGGCCATGCCACTCTCCGGGAGCGCGCGTGGAACGCCGGCGTCGTCGAGCGCCCGCAGGAGCGAGCCCACGTGCGCGCCCTGCCGTCGGACCACGACGGCGAGCTCGTTCCAGGGCACGCCCTCCTCCACGTGGAGACGGCGAAGCTCGCGTGCGATCGCGGCGTGCTCCTCCGAGGTGTGTGGCGCGATCCACGCCTCGACGGTCACGCCGCCTTCCGCTCGATGCGGTGTCACCAACTCGATCACTTCGGCGCCACCGAACCGCTCCGAGAACCGGCGGATGGGCTCGTCGGTCATGCCCTGGAACGAGAAGACATGCGCCTCCGGATCACCCGCGACGATGAGTCCGGGCGGTGCCAGGCCGGCCACGATCGCCTCGGCGGCGAGCGTCGAGTCCTGATAGTCGTCGACCAGCAGGTGATCGAGCAGCGGCTCGCCGTCGGTGGCCACCTGCGCCGCGCGCTGCAGCAGGGCTGCGAAGTCCACGACGTTGCGTCCATCGATCACGTCCTGGTACTCCCGGTAGAACCGCGCGAGCTCCTTCCACCCGGTCAGTCCCGCCTTCTCGGCGCGCTCGAGGATGTCGTCCGGCGTGAGCAGCGCTTCCTGGGCGCGAGAGAGGAACTGGCGAACCTCGTCGGCGAAGGCGCGCATGCCGAGCATGTGTCCGTATGCGGGCCACTGCGCGGGGTCCTGCTCGCTCAGGAGTTCCTGCACCAACGCGAACTGGTCTCCGGCGGCCAGCAGGTCGGGCGGCTCCGGGTAGTCGAGCCGTCGGAATCGCTCGTTCAAGACGTGGCGCGCCAGGCCGTGGATCGTCACGACGCGAAGCTCCGGGAGCGAGCCCTGGAACCGCGCGAGCAAGGCTTCGCGCGCTTCGTCCCGCGCTCGGCGGGAACCCACGATGAACGCGACGCGCTCGGGATCCACGTCGCCCTCCAACAACCGGGCGAACCGCTCGCGAAGGACGGCGGTCTTCCCGGTACCGGGGCTGCCGGTCACCAGCAGGGCGCCGCCAGCGTGAGCCAGGACCCGTTCCTGCATCGGGTCAGGTGCGAGGGCGTCCGGAGCGAAGGGGGATGTCATCGAGCAGGATGCTACTGCGCGATACCGACAGGTCGGCAGGTCAGAAGGCAGGTCTGGTCACAGGTCGGGGCGCGGTGGAAGTGACGCGAACCCCGTCGGCGCCGAACGCCCCTCGATCACCCGGCGGTACCAGTTCTCGACGTCTCGCGGAGCGATCGCGCCGACGAGGGTGCCGTCCTTCACCACGAAGCCGCTCCCGCCCCCGAGCCATTCGAACGCCCCGTCGAGCGTCTCGTCCGGGTCGAGCACCGTGGTCTGGTTCAACGGGATCAACGCGTCACGCACCGGGCGCAGCGGGTCGCGGGCGCCCACGCGGCGGGCGCTCTCCATCGAAACCGAGCCGATCACGCGCCCGTCCTCGTCGACCACGGGGAACGTCTCGCCCGCGGTTCCACGGAGGGCGTGATCCAGGGCCTCCGCCAAGCTCATGGTTCCCGGGACCGTCGGGGGAGCGGGTCGCATCGCATCCAAGACGCGTCCCTTCATCAACTGGTCGCGGAAGGCGATCCGCTGCTCCATCCCGCGGCCGGTCGAGATCAGGATCGCGGCGATGTATCCCGCGAAGATGCCCATGCCCACAACTCCCTTGGAGATGAACCACACCGCGGCCGCGCCGAAGATCAGGCCGATCAGGACACCGGACCAACCGGCCGCGCGCAACGCCGTGCGGCGGTTCTTCGTGAGCCCCCACACCGCCGCGAGGAGCATCCGCCCTCCGTCGAGCGGGAATCCCGGCAGTGCATTCAAGACGGCGAAGATCAGCGACAGCCACGAGAGGTAACCGACGATCTCCGAGATGACTCCCGTCGTGGCGATGTGGGCCACCCAGAACACACCCGAGAGCGCCAGCGTCGTCGCCGGTCCGACGAACGCCACGAGGAACTCGCCCAGGGGTCCGCGGAGGTCGGCACGTGTCTCGGTCGCCCCGCCCCAGAACACGAGCGTCACGCCGCGCACCGGCAGCCCCAGCGTGCGCGCCATCACGGCATGCGCGGTCTCGTGCGCCAGGATGCTCGCGAAGAAGAGCCCCGCGGCGAGGATCGCGAGGAGCAACGCCTCGGCCGTGCCCGCACGCACGCCCCGGCGAAGCGTCAGGTCGGTGTACTGGGACCAGACGTAGAGCGCCGCGATCCATACCCACGACGTGCTGACGTACAAAGGGATGCCGCGAACCGTCGCGACCTTCCAACGGTGCCCCATCATCATCCTCCGAGCCTACCCTCCACCGTTGCTACGAGCGTCCGGTTGTCGCTCGAGGGTGCGACGCTCACGGTTTGCTTCATGTGGCGTCCGGACGTAGCGTCGTGAACTGAGCCGGACGGAAGGGGGAGGACATGGGTGATCATCCGAACGCTGATGCGTTGCGGAAGGGATACGAGGCGTTCGCGGCCGGGGACATGGAGACGGTCGCGGCGCTCTTCGCCGACGACATCGCCTGGCACCAGGCCGGCAACAGCCCGCTCTCGGGAGACATCGCGGGCAAAGACGCGGTCTTCGGGATCTTCGGGCAGCTCGTCGAGCTGACGGGGGGGACGTTCGGCCAGGAGATCCACGACCTGCTCGCCAACGACGAGCACGCGGTCGCCATGGTCGAGCAGTGGTGGGAGAAGCCGCATCCGTTCCGGGGCAAGAGCGTCCATGTCTGGCACATGAAGGACGGCATCGCCACCGCGGCGTGGCTCATGGACCAGGACCAAGCGGCCGCCGATGCCGCGTTGACTCCCTAGAGCGACTCTTCGCGCAGCGCGCCCAGGATCTCCAGCGGCGGCTAACGACGTGCTCGTCCCCGAAGGCGACCGATCGCCCCCGTTTCGATGCGCCAACACGGTCGATTGCGTACGCGCTATCAGGTGAAGTGATCCAGGTTGAGCAGACCGCCGAGCTCGCTGGCGTTCCTCACGGCGAAGTCGCGGTAGCAGTTGTTCATGAGGACGTGGGTCTCGCGGGTCTCCGAGACGAGCTGCCGGATCCTGGGAACCCACTCCGCCAACTCCTCCTGCTTGTAGTCGTATCGGAAGCGGACCGACGCGCTCTCGCTCTTCGCGCTCCACGCCTCGGGGTCACGTCCGTGGAATCGCACCATCGCGAGGTCGTCGGCCGTGGCCGCGGCGAGAGGCGGAACGCTCGAGACGAATCCCTGCGGCATGTCCACGCAGACGAACGGCAGGTTCCGTTCCTCTAGGAACGACAGACTCTCCTCGCGGTTGCGCTCGCTCATCCAGGACTCGTGACGGAACTCGATCGCGACGCGATAGTCGGGCAGGCGCGCGGCGCACTCTTCTATGTACGCCTTGTTCTTCTTCGCGATCACGAACCACTGCGGGAACTGGAACAGCACCGCGCCGAGCTTGCCCGCGGAGTGCAGCGGCATCAGCGCGTCGCGGAACCGCTGCCACACCTCGTCGACCGCTGCGTCGGGCAGCTTGTCGCGATACACGTTCCGCTTCTCGAGCATCTCCGGCGGAAGCTCTGCCTTGATGTCGTTATAGAGCGAGTCGACCTTGGTCGGATGGTTCGTCAGCAACGAGTACGCCTTGATGTTGAACGTGAAATCGGCGGGCGTCCGCTCGATCCAGAGCACCGAGTTCTTCTCCGACGGCGGGTAGTAGTAGGTGGAGTCGACCTCGACCAACGGGAACCGGGACGCGTAGAACTTGAGCCGTGCCTCGGCGCTCGTCGCACCGGGCGGATAGAAGTTCCCTTCCTTCACCAGCGTCGGATCGGTCCACGACGAGGTGCCGATCAGGATGCGACCCGTCACGGGGAAGGCTTATCGGCGCATCAGGACACGTCGGAGCCGTCGGCTGACGCATCGTCGCGACGGTCGGACTTCGCCTGTTTCCGGCGAAGGAGCGTGTCCTTCGCGTTGTTGGCCTGCTTCTTCGCGACGCGGAGCAACCGCTGCGCCCACACGTATTCGCTCCCCAAGATCGAAAGGCCCACGAAGATGAGCACCCAGCCGGGACCCGGGAGGACCAGGAGCACCAGGCCCGCAAGGAGCACGAGAGCACCGATGAT
>JBBQVZ010000071.1:0-17653 GCA_038211015.1 Actinomycetota bacterium
ACCGGGCGTACTCCAGCAACGCAGCCCGGCTCCGCCGGCTCCCCAAGATCGTCGAGACCTACAATCACCGCAGACCCCACACTGCGCTCGGAGGGCTCCCGCCCATCTCAAGGGTGCAGACAACGTGAGTGGGAACGACAGCTAACGTGGGAATTGTGGCGCACGGATGCCGGGTACTGATGACACGGCGACGATGGATCCGCTAGCTCGGCTCAGGTGAGGGGGATGCGGAACACGGCGAGCTCGTCGTGTGCCGAGATCCAGAGCTGGCCGTCGCCCGCGCTCGCGCTTCCGCTTCCCAGCGCGGGGCCGATCCGTCGCACCACTCGTCCCTTCTCCGGATCGATCACCGCCACCAACTCGAGCGTCGCTCGAACCCACACGAACCCTTCTCCGATCGTCAGGTCTCCCCCGCTGATGCCGGACTCGTCGATGGCGATGGTGTCCACGACCCGGTTGGTCGCGGGGTCGATCTGGCTCACGGAACCATCGAACTGGTTCATGACCCACACGCCGCCGAGACCGACATCGAGGAATCTCGGCCCGGCACCCACGTGGATCCGTGCGACAACCTCGCCGGACGTCGGATCGATACGAAGGACCTCATCTTCGGCTGGGTACGAGATCCAGATCCCGCCGAGTCCTGCGCGCACGGCCGTGCCGAACTTCGGGATGACGTAGGTCGCGGCGATCCGGTTCCCGTCTGGGTCGATCCGCACCAAGATGCACCCCAAACAGCGCTCGCCATTCGCCACGATCCACACGCCACCCTCGCCGGCTCCGATGCTCTTCTCCGCGAAATCGGATGGTGTGACGGGGATCGTGGCGATGACGTCGCCGGTCTCGGGGTCCACTCGATGCACGGCGCCTTCGCCGCACGTGGGAACCCACAACGATCCGAAGCCGGCATCGGGCGCCGCACACGACTCCCCTTCGATCGACGATGTCCCTTGCAGCTCGCCAGTGGACACGTCGTACATCCCGATCCCCTCGCCGACCCCGAGGACCCAGGCTCGGTTGAACGCCACGATGACCCAGTCTCCGAAGGGGTCGGCATGGATCTGCTGCCCGTTCATGCTGGAGAGCCACACTGGCTCCGTATCCTCGATCGGCGATGCTTCCACGGACGCGGACGGTGACGTGGGCGCGGGTGTTCGCGGCGACGGCGAGTCCGATCCGCTGCCACTCGAGCAGGCTGCCAACAGCATGACCACACAAGGGACGATCGCGTTGCGCAGACCGTGGGTGCCAACGATCATGTCGGGAACATACCTTCGATCGAAAGACTCTCTCAATGACTCTGAGCTTCGGTGGGATCCAACCGCGTGTCGAGTGACCCTGGAACCCCGACGGTTCGACCGCGTCGATGGTCGATCGGGGGATCGGAATCTATTCGAGCCAAGGGCGGGACGGGACTGGAATACCATTCGATCTCTTGCCTCTCGCGAGGCCTATCGACCTCAGGTCGACTTGAGGAACTCACCGCGTGTTATCTCAGGGTGGCCTCCAGACCCGCCCTTGCTGCAGCGTTTTGCAACCTTCTGCAACTCTCGCGACGGTAGCGACGGCTAGCTAGACGCGACCTTGTATGTCAGGAGCGCCCGGACGTAGCCAAGTGCGACCTGTGCATTCCCTTCACCCGCAGCTGCACAGATGGCTCGAAGCGAGGTCGCGAAGGCCTCATCCATCAACCTCTGGTTCTGCCAGAACCTCTCCGTGTGGAGGTACTGCACGTAGGCTTTGAAGGCTTCGTCCTGCGACCATCGCCACACGGTGGTCCGGTTCACCTTCAGGGCTTCCGCCACACGCTGGATCGTCTCTCCGCTTGCCATCATCTCTGCTGCAATCCGCTTCCGATCGGTAAAGCCCGCCCAGGGAGTTCCGTCGTCCGGCTCAAGGTCCTTCACACGCGCGATCATCTGAACTCTTCCTTTCTCAACATGGCGCTGAGGAGCGCCTCGATCAGGCCCATTCTCGTAACCGGCCGATGGGTCCGACATGTCCCTCCTCGAAGCTCAGCCGGTCACCGTGATCCGCCGCTTCACCCTTTCCACTCCCCCCCTTCTAGCGGCTACCGCTGCCACCAGGGCGTCTCCAACGAAGCCCTCTAGTTGTCTTATCGGCATTTCCGAAATGCGGGCATCGATGGCGCCTGGGAACCCTTGCAGTGCAACAAGCCGACTCGCGCCCGCAGGGCACTTGGGGGCATGCTGGTATCACCTGTGAGGCAAGATGTTTCGCGTGGTTCTCGTCAGAAGAGGCCGGAACCGATGGCAGCGCAACGGTTTTGAGTAGAAGCCCTCCGCTTGGCAACGGTGCTCTGCGTCTTATCGCTAGACGAAGTCCGTCAGGGCGGTGGGACGTGGCACGACCCATCGGCCTCAGCGAGAGCCAATGCCTGCTGGTGTGGTCTGAACGGCTGCACCCGCTGAACCCGCGGCGAGTCGGTCGCTTGTCATGAACGCACCCGCTTCGTGGCCGCGACCGCTTCCGAGGACATCAAGACCAGCGACCGACCCCATCGACTATCGGTCTGTCTGTCAGTGGAGCGGGGCGGCAAGGTTCTGGAGGGCGGGAGCTTCCTGCCGGATGCTCCGACCGAGCAGTACTGGCGACCGACCGTGATCGCCAACGTCGATCCCTCGATGGCGGTCTTCGCAGAAGGGACGTTCGGTCCGGTGGTCCCAGTCACGGGGTTCGACTCCGAGGACCAGATCCCATCGCTCGCTCGGAGCGGCGGCTACGGCCTCTCGTCGCGGTCTTCACGGCAGACTCACACGAGCCTTTAGAATCGCCGAGGCCCTGCCTGCTCCCTCCGTTGTTGTGAACGACACTTCGAACTACTTGGAGATGCACCTGCCCTGGGGTGGCGCACCCGGAACAAAAAGCGGAGTTGGCCAGCTTGGCGGAGATCATGCGCAATTCGAGTTCTCAACGACGAAGACGATCGCTATCGACATCGGGGGCTGAGCGTTCCAACCAAACGCTGCGTAGCCCGCGGCAACGACGGTTTCCGCTCCGTCATCGGTGTCTCGAACTGATGACAACCGATGACCGGCCCTTTCAACGGATGGATGATAGCCATCGCGCTTCAATGATCTTCGTCACGCCGACCATCTCCCCTGCCCGTGTACCCAAGAGAATCACCCGGACGCCATCAACACGACCGCGGCGATCGCGAGGGCGAGACCGACAAGCTGCTCTCGTCCCATCTGTTCGGCAAGGAACGCTCTAGCGAGCAAGACGGTGACCGCTGGAAATAGCGCTCCGAGGACGCCGACCAGTACCAACGATCCTCGTTGTAGGGCGAGCGCGATACAGATCGTCGCCCCGACGTCGGCGACACCCGCCGCCATCGCCCACCCCATGGCTCCTTCTTCCCGGCGCGGCACATCCCGAGCGGTAACGAGCGTCGCCACGGAGAGGAGCAGCAGCGCGACCAGCCGGCTCACGCCCACCGGAACGAGACCAGACGCGGGCGACGTCGCAGCGAACGATGCGTTCAAGACCCCGAGCGCCAGACCCGCGCCGGCCGCCATCAGAAGGACTCGCCGCGGGGAACCCCCGGACCGGTCGATAGCTGAAGACGAAGATCCCACCAACCCGACCGCGACCAGCGCGAGGCACACGCCCACCATGGTGACGGTGCTTGGTCGTTCGCCGCCGATGACGCCGATGACGACGTTGCTGGCCGCGCCGACGACGGCGGTGGTGGGCGCGACGACATGCATCGGTCCGATCGCCAAGCTCCGATAGAGGAGGACGATCCCCACGGCCGAGACGGCCCCGGCAACGAGACCCCATCCCAGGTCGCTCGGGCGTGGATCGGCCGGGAAGATGAGCAGCAGGGTGGCAATGATCGCGAGGCTAATCGCCTGCATCGCCACGCCCACGCGCTGCACGACCCACGACTTCGACGCGAGGCCGCCGAAGAAATCGGAGCATCCCCAGAGGAGCGACGCGAGAGCCGCGAGCGCGTTCGGCATCCCGACCTAGTGAGTGTGTTTCCCCAACGAGCCCCCAGGATGGTTTCGCAGGAACGCATCCGGGCCGTCTCCACGGAGCGCCATCAGAGCGATCGACAGCGCATCGCCGACCGCCATCGTCACCACGGTCGAGGCGGTGGGCGCCAGGCCGTGGGGGTCGGCTTCCCGATCCACCCCGATGTTCAGGGTCTCGTCAGCCTCGCGTCCGAGCGTCGAATCCGTGATGCCGGTGAGGGCGATCACGACGGTGCCCCGCTCGCGCACGACCCGTACGAACTGGACGACCTCCGCCGTCTCCCCGGAGTTCGAGATCGCGACCATGAGGTCCGTTCCAAGCACCATGCCGGCGTCGCCGTGGAGCGCCTCCGTCGCGTGCACGAAGAACGCAGGTGTTCCGGTGCTCGCGAGTGTCGACGCGATCTTGCGACCAACAAGACCCGACTTGCCCAGGCCGGTGACGACGACGCGCCCTTCTGCCGCTTCGATCCGCTCGACGATCCGCACGAACCCGAGGTCCAGCCGGTCGAGCACGACCTGGAGCATCGCGGCTTCATGTCGGAGGACCTCGCGCGCCGCGAGGAGACAGGCGTCTCGGCGGTCGCCCGGTGCCGCACTTCCGCCGCCACTCACGCCTGCATCCACTTCTGCGCAGCGAGCGGGACGTCACACAGGCGGTTGCCCTCGAGATCGTAGAACCCCAGGCCGTCGCCTTCGTCCATCCGCATCGCGAAGCGCTCGAGGTAGATCACGGTGGGTTGCAGGATGTGCAGGTTGTTCAGGAACGGGTGCGTCGTCACGATGTCGCCGTATCGTTCGCCCGGGAAGTGTCGGAGCGCGGTGGAATGGCCATCCCAATCCACGGCTTCTGTCAGGAACCCGTGGGGACCGTGATGGTGCATCGCCATGCCTCGGAGGATCGTCTGGGCCTTCAGGAGGTGGGGAGGATGCCCGCCGTCGTTGAACGCGACCAGGTACGCGTGCGCCGCCTCGGCCATCTCCCAGGTGCAGGCCGCGTTCCATGTCTCCTCCATGAACAGCAGCCCTTTCGTCGCCACGCCGTTGACGTCCTGCTTCAGCTCGAACCCAGTGAGCGGCTCGAGGCAGTGCTCATACGCGAAGGCACGAAGCGCCGGATCTCCGAGCGCATCGCTCGTCTCCAGCAACGCCTGGAACGCCAACGCGTAGCTCACGTTCTCGTGGAGGTCTTCGGTGTCCGTGTTCGTGCTGCCGAAGAAGCCGCCGGCACGAACGAACGCGTCCACGTCGTCGCGAAGCGTCGCCGAGGCATCGAGCACGCCGGCGCCGGTGACGTTCGCGAGCAGCTGCAGCGCCAGGACGCCCGATCCACTCCGGTCGTGTATCGGGTCCGTGCGGGTCAGCTCGGCCAGATCGGTCGGTCCGAACGCGTTCGCGGCGAACGGCATCACCCGACCGTCAGGGGTGCATCGACGCGGGTACCACCCGTTCTCGCATCGGTCAATCCCCATCACCCAGGCCGCGGTTCGACCCGCGATCTCGCGGCAGCGCGCCGCTCGCACTTCATCGGTGTCGAGCTCGGCGAGATGCAGGAGCTGGGTGCCGACCCGCGCGATGTGTCCCGGCTCGAGGTACCCGTCGTGATCCTCGAGGTTGTCCAGGAGCTTCCCGGTCTCAGTGTCGCGGTAGAGCTTCACCGGCAACGCCGGATCGTCGAAGAAGCCGGCTGCGAGTGCATGGTTGAGGTACGAGAAGCCGGCGGCCTCGAACTCCGGCCGCTCGGTGATCCGGCCGAGCCGGACCAACAGATGTGCGCCGTAGATCGAGTCCGCGCAATAGCCCACTCCGTCCATGAACCTGCCGCGATAGCGGATCAGCGACCCGTCCGAGATCGCGTCGATCGAGCGGCAGAAGCGTTCTCCGTCCTCATCTCGGTCGCTCACATGGAAGAGGAATCGGACGGTATCGAGCGCGCTCTCCACGATCGAGTACGCCGGATCCTCGGGGAGATAGAACGCGTAGGGGATGTCGCCGGTCACGGGGCATGCTCCTCTCCCAAGACGATCCTGCTGTCTTTCGTCCAGGCGACGTGGACCTGGTCGTACGCGGGACCATGAGCCTGGCCGAACAAGGGCACCCCTACGTCGAGGCCGCGGGCACGCGCCTCGACGTAAGTGAGCGCCTGAAGCGGGACGCACGAGATGAACGGATGCCATCGCGGGTCGAGCGCATCGCTCGTGAAGAGATGGGGCCATGGATCGGCACGCATGTGCGATCCGCCCACCAGAACGACGTTCAATCCCATCTCGCGAAGACCGGGCAGCATCTCGATCGCCCGCTGCGATCCCGGGCCGTGGGCGACGACGACGACGCGATCACCGGGCTCCGCCATCAACTGCGAACCGTGTCCGAACTCCTCGAGGTCGTCCCACCATGCGGGCATGCCCGCGGCCTCCCAGTACTTGAGCGCGCCGAACATCGCGGTGGCGCGGTCGGGGCCGGCCCCCAGGAACCAGGTTCGGCTCCCTCCCGACGTGACCAAGTCGGGGGCCGCGGTGAGCGACCGTTCCACGGCGTCGGCGATCAGTTCGGGCATCGCGTCCAACTCCACGAACGACGTCGAGGCGATCTCCTCGAGCAGGCAGACAAGTGCGAGCAGCGTCACCGTGTAGTCGCGCGAGTGCGGGATCGCGCGGTCGATCGGCGCTGGGATCGGGATGACCGCGTCGCAGCCGGTCGCCAAGCTCGACTCGGCAGCCGCGGTGATGGCGACCGTGGTCGCCCCGGCGGCCCTCGCACGCGCCGCCACCTCGATCGTGCGCGCCACCTCGCCGCTGACCGACAGGACGACCACGAGGTCGCCCACGTCGGGCGAGCGGTATCGGCTGGCGTCGAGGCTGGGGATCGCCTCGACAGAGAGGTCCAGGTGGTCCTGGTACAGCGCCTGCATCGCCAGGGCGGCGATGAACGAGTCGCCGCTGCCCGTCAACATCACCCGTCGGACGGGCGGCAGATCGAGCGCTGCTGCGTGCGTTCGGGAAAGCAGCAGCCCCTCGGCGAGGGCCTCACCTTGCGAACGGATGTCGCGGAGCATGACGGGATCGGTCGTGGTCTCGTTCACAGGCGCTCCGCCCACGCGAAGCCTGCCTCGCCGGCCAGGTCACGCAGCTCGGGGAGCGACGCGTTCGGGCCGTGTCCCCCCGGCGCGGTCGTCGAGCGTCCCGCCATAAACGTGGCTAGCTCGGCTGCCTCACCCGTTTCGAAGCCCTTCAGGATGCCGGCGGCATACGCGCCGGCGAACTGATCCCCTGCTCCATTCGTGTCGACGGCGTCGACCATCACCGGCATCAGCGAGCGGCAGCCGCCGGAGGCATCGCGCAGGAATGCACCCTTTTCACCCAGCGTCACCAACGCCGTGGTCGCACCGCGGTCCTGGACGGATCGGGCGGCCTCCTCCGCTCCACCGAGCGCCTCGGCAGCCGCGGCGTTCATGAACGCGACGTCGACGTACGGCAGGACGTTCGACAGCTCTGGACGCAGCGAGAAGGGGTACTCGATGTCGAGCGAGGTCGTGGCGCCGGCGCCCTTGGCGTCCCGGAGAAGCGGGCCGACTGGCTCGCCCTCTTCGGCGATCGCGTGGACCCAACGAACGCCGGACAACATGCGCCGATCGAAACCGTCCCAGTCGCCGCCGAACGCGGGCGTCGGGAACTGGATCAAGGTGCGGTCACCCGAGGCGACCGTGAGCGAGAGTGTCCAGAACGTCGGCGCGTCGATCCGGCGGACGAAGCGCGTGTCGACCCCTCGCCCGTGGAGCCCTCGGAGCACCACGTCTCCCCGCTCGTCGTTGCCGATCAGCGAGGCGACCCCCGACGAGATGCCGAGCGAGGCGACCGCGACGGCGGCGTTGCCCATCATCCCGCCCGAGAAGTCGCCGATCGGTTCGACCCACAGCTTCTCGTCCGCTTTGGGCAGGTGGTCGATCATCGCGACCGAATCGACACCGAGGTCGCCGAACGCGAGGTACATCGGGAGATCGACGGGCTCCATGGCCGTCATCCAACCGTTCCATCGATCATCACGTTGCGATCACGCTCTCGTAGATCTGTGGATCGCCGTCTTCCTTGTGAATGCGCTCGGCCATCCCATACAGCGATCCACCCACCCGTCGGGCGGTCGCGATGCTCATCGATTGTCCAGGGATCGCGTACAGCAGCGGCACGAGCGACGGAGGACATGTCGGGATCGGGTAGACGATGTCGGCGAGGGCTCCGTACGCCTCGGCCTCAGCAGCGTCCGCCACGACGCTCAGGTGGACCTCGAGGCGCTGCAGGTAGCGTGCCACCTCCGCGTTGCGGGTCCCGCCCCGGTCGGGCGGGCAGAACTGCATCACGCGGAAGTCGGGGCCGACGAGCGAGTACTCGTCGTGCGCGTACTCCTCGGTCTCCTGCCACAGCGCGATCAGCTGCGTCAGCTCCAGGAGCTTGCGCACCGTGAACCGGGCGCTCGAGAGCACCGGCCCATACCCGAGAAGCAGGACCGGATGCTCGCGCGCCATCGTGTCCGCGTGCCGCTCCGCCGGGGCCGCGCACGCGGCGACGGTCTGGTCGACGAGGTCTCCCAGCCGATCGAGGTCCGAGCGAAGGCGATCGCGCGCCGATACGTCGTCCGCGAGCGCGCACCCGAGCTCGTAGAACGCGACGGTGCCGAGGAGGTGCGATGTGGTGCCGGGAACCGCGCCCAGCTTGTGGAACGGGATCACCCATCTCGCGTCCGACGGCTCCTTGGCGAGCGGCGACGTAGGACTCGCGGTCATCGTGACCGTCGCCAGGCCACGCGCCCGAGCGCTCCGCACGCCCTCGATCACGCGGGAGACCTTGCCCGACTGCGAGAGCGCGACGACGAGGGAGCCTTCCGGCGCGTCTTCGACCACCGACGTAGCGAACGTCATCGCGGGGACCGCCTCGACGGGACATCCCATCATCCGATCCCAGACGAAGCGCGCGGCGATCCCGCCGTCGAGCGAGTCGCCGCAGCCGACCAGGTAGACCCGCGCGGGTCGTGCCGGCAATGCGTCGACGATCCCGTCGACGGAGCTCCGCAACGCCGGGATCGCGTCACGGATCGCGGCGCCTTGGCGCCGGATATCGGCCTCCATGAGGTCGAGCCCGGCGTCGTCGAAGTGCTTCCCCGGGCTCCTCATGCTCGGTAGTCGGCGTAGGGAGTCGGGGGTAGGGCATCCCATTCCCCGCGCGAGATCTCTCGCGCGGGGTACGCGACGCGCTCGAACGGCCAATCGCGCTCGATCCACTCGCGGATGAGCTGGAAGAACCGCTCATCGAAGCCGTTGGCCACTTCGCTCGCGCGCACCCAGGTCTGGACGTTCGCGTCGTAGCCCTCCTTCACGGACGGATCGATGTAGACGGCGCCCAGCTGCACCTTCCCGTCGAGCGAGACCGGGATGTAGACGAACGACGTGCGGAACTGTCGCTCCTTCGTGTGCCAGGCGAGGTCGATCAGGTCCTGCATCAAGGTGAGGTCGTCGGTCGGCCACCCGGGAGCGCGCCAATAACAGTCCCGGAGGTGATCCACGCTCGTCATCACGGCGTCGTAGTCGATCACGGCGTCGTCCACGTGGATGGGGCGAAGCACGAACCCATCGAACTCCACCACCTCGGGGAGTTCGAATTCAGGCGGAACGAACGACATGGGGAAGCTCCTTCTCTCGGTTGGATCCGGTTCGACAGGGGGTACGAGTCATGCGTGGAACCCCGCGTGGACGGTCGGCGGCAGGGCGTCCCACTCTGTACGCGAGATCTCGCGCCCGGGGTAGGCGACCCGTTCGAACGGCCAGTCGCGCGCGATCCACTCGCGGACCGCCGTGTAGAGACGCTCGTCCAATCCCGTTGCCTGCTCGCTCGCGCGCACCCACATCTGGACGTTGGCGTCGTAGCCCTCCTTCACCGAAGGGTCGATGTAGATGCACCCGAGCTCCTGCGAGCCATCAGGGCTGACGGGGATATAGGCGAACGACGTCTTGAACTGCCGCTCCTTCGTGTGCCAGGCCAGGTCGATCAGGTTCTGCATCAGCGAGAGGTCATCTTCGGGCCAGCCGGGCGCTCGCCAGTACGAGTCGCGGATCGAGCCGATGCTCGTCATCACCGCGTCGTAGTCGATCACCGCATCGGTCACGTGGAGCGGGCGGATCGTGAATGCATCCCCCTGAACGGACTCCGGGGGTTCAAACTCGGATGGAACGAACGGCACGGATGACTCCTTCCTTGGATCAGTGGCGGATACGGGGGTCGGCGACCATCTGGAGGACGTCGACGAGGGCGTTGATCACGACGTAAAGCGCGCCCAGGATCAGCGTCACCGCGCCGATCGCCGCGAAGTCGTTCGTGGGGATGCTCTGCGCCATATACCAGCCGATGCCCGGCCAGGCGAAGATCGTCTCGACGATCACGATTCCGGCGAACATCAATCCCAGCTGCAGACCGGCCATCGAGATCGCCGGACCGGACGCGTTCCGCAACCCGTGTCGCGCGATCACGACGCGCTCCGGCAGGCCCTTGGCACGAGCCGTGCGCGCGTACGGAGCGTGCAACGTCGTGAAGAGGCTGCTCCTGAGCACACGCCCGATCGAGACGGCCGACAGGAGCGCGATCGTGAGGGCCGGCAGGATCAGGTGGCGTAGCGCGTCGAGGAACACGTCGAATCGCCCCTCGATGAGCGAGTCGACGAGCAGCAGTCCGGTGGGGCCGTGGAACTCGCGGTACGACGTCCGTCCCGTCCCCGGAAGCCAACCCAGCCGACGAGAGAAGATCAAGATCCCTCCGTACGCCAACAGGAAGACCGGGATCGACGCACCGAAGATCATCACCCCGCGGACGACGGCCGAACCGCGCCACTTGGCGGCGCCCACGACCCCCAACGCGACGCCGCCGATCACGGCCGCGAGCAAGGCGACCGCGGCCAGCTCCAGCGTGGCCGGGATCGCGACCGCGAGGTCTTCGGATACCGGCCGGCGCGTCCGGACCGAGGCCTGGAAGTCCCCCTGCACGACGTTGCCGAGGTACGTGACGTACTGGACCAGCAACGGCTTGTCGAAGCCGAGCTCGCGGCGATACTCCTCGACCGCGCCGGTCGACGCGCGTCCACCGAGCGCCACCCGGGCCGGATCGGCGGGCTGCAACTGCCGCAGCACGAAGACGACCGCCGTCAACACCAACAGGACGACAAGCATCTCGCCCAGCCGTCGGACGACGAGTCTCAGCACTGATTCACTCCATGCTCCCCATCAGGTCGCGGATCCCGTCTCCCACGAGGTTGGCCACGAACGCGAGGATCGCGACGAACGCCGCGGGAACGATCGGGATCCACCAGCTCGACAGGAGGAACCGCAATCCCTGCGCCGACATCGCACCGAGCTCGGGCGCGGGCGCGGGTGCGCCGAGTCCCAGGAACGAGAGGCCGGCGAGGATCAAGATCAGACCCCCGACATCGAGCGTCGCTAAGACCAACACGGCGGGTAGGGAACCGGGGAGCAGGTGACGGAACCAGATCCGCCGCCGAGAGATCCCGCTCAGCTTGGCTGCCTCGGTCTGTGGACGGTGGCGGAGCGCGGTGATCTCGCCGCGGACGATCCGCGCGTACCAGGGCCACCAAACGATCGCGACCGCGAGGAGGGTATGCGTGAACCCCGGCCCGATCGCTGCCACCACGGCGATCGCGAGCAGCGGCGCCGGCAGGGCCAGGAACACGTCGGTGGTGCGCATCAGAGCGGAGTCGACCCAGCCGCCCACGGCGCCGGCCGTGAGCCCAATCAAGCCGCCGATCACGATGCCGGACAGGATCACGACGAACGCGCCCACCAGGCTGGCCCGTAGCCCGAACACGACGCGGGAGAAGATGTCGTAGCCGATCTGATCCGTTCCGAACCAGAAAGCCCTACCGGGAGGCGTCAGCGGGGGACCGGCGGGGATCAACGGATCGTGAGGCGCGATCAACGGCGCGAAGATCGCCACGAGGATCAGCGCCACGAGCACGAACAGTGCGAACCGGTCGAGGAGCCCGGGGCTCCGCAACAGTCGCCGGAGACCGAGTCCTTCGGAGCGGACCTTCGTGGTCAGGAGCTCCGTGGCTGCCATGCCGCCCCTCCCGTCTCGAGGGATTCTCCAGGGAGCGACGCGAGCAACGCGCGGGTGTACGGGTGCTGGGGATCTGCGCACACCTGCCCCGCCTCACCGAGCTCCACGATCGTGCCGTCGTGCATCACGGCGATCCTGTCCGCGATCACCCGTGCGGCGGCTAGGTCATGGGTCACGAACATGATCGCGAGCCCGAGGTCGCGCCGGAGCCGGTTCAGCAGGTTGAGGATCACGGCCCGAAGAGAGACGTCGAGCGAGCTGGTGGGTTCGTCCGCCAGCAGGAGCCCGGGTGGGTCCACGATC
Source organism: Actinomycetota bacterium (assembly GCA_038211015.1). Classification (GTDB taxonomy): domain Bacteria; phylum Actinomycetota; class UBA4738; order UBA4738; family HRBIN12; genus JBBQVZ01. Next base: position 12,416 of record JBBQVZ010000071.1, read on the forward strand.
GCTCGGGCGATGGCCACCCGCTGTGCCTGCCCGCCGGAGAGCTGACGCGATCGCGCCCGCGCCACTCGCGGGGTGAGCCCGACACGCACGAGAGCCTCGTCGACCGCGCGGTCGATCGCCGCACGGGACACCCTTCGGCCGGAAAGGCGTTCCCCGACCAGCTCGCGGACCGTGAGCCACGGGGTCAGCGACGCAAGAGCGTTCTGGAAGATCATCTGCGGCGCCGCGACCCCGATCTCCATCTCGCCTCCGTCTCGCTGTTCCAGTCCCGCGACGATCCTGAGCAACGTGGACTTGCCGCTGCCACTCTCACCGACCAGCGCCACCGCCTCCCCTCGGGCGACCTCCAGATCGATCCCGCGGAGGGCGTCGACCTTGACGGCGCTGCCGAACCGCGAACGGAGCGTGAACGATTTCGTGACGCCGCGGAGCTGGACCGCGGCGCCCTCGATCGAGGGCGGAGCCTCCCACGGGTCGCCGGTGTGCATCGATCGCCGGAGAGCGCGGGCATCGTCGAGGCGGATGCACGCCGCGGTGCCGGCACGGTGCGGTATCTCGATCGGGGGGATCAACTGATCCGTGCACGCTTCGACGACCAGCTCGCACCGCGGAGCGAACGGACAGCCGGGAGGTGGTGATTCCGGGTCCGGCACATCGCCGGGAAGAGATACGACTGGCCGATCGCGCGGTGATCGAAGCTGCAGTCGCGATGCGAGGAGACCGATCGTGTACGGGTGCGCGGGGTCGGTGAGCACGTCCGCGGTGGAGCCTTCCTCCAGGAGACGGCCCGCGTACAGCACGACGATCCGGTCCGCGATCTCAGCGGCAACGCCGAGGTCGTGGGTCACGAACACGAAGGAACTCCCCAGATCGGCACGGAGCGCCGCGATGAGATCCAGGATCTCGGACTGCACCGTGACGTCGAGCGCCGTCGTCGGTTCGTCCGCGATCACGAGCGAGGGACGATTCGCGATCGCCATCGCGATCATCACGCGTTGCTGTTGGCCACCCGACAACTCGTGTGGGTACGACCGCATCCGCCGCTTCGGGTCGGGGATCCCCACGGCCTCGAGCAGGCGGACCGCCTCATCGCGAGTCCCCGCCGCTTCCACGATCTGTTGTCCGACAGACATCGTGGGGTTCAACGACGTCGACGGATCCTGGAAGACGGCGCCCAGGGTGCGGCGCCGCAGCGCTCGCCGGTCACGCTCGTGACCGGTCATCATGTCGGTGCCGAGGACGTCGACCGATCCGCTGATCTCCGGCCGGGGATCGTCCGGGAGAAGTCCGAGGAGGCTCAGCCCGAGCACGGTCTTGCCGGAACCCGACTCGCCGACGATCCCCAGGATCTCTCCGGCTCGGACCTCGAGCGAGACACCGCGTAGCGCGTGCAGGGGCGTACCCCGGCGATCGAAGGTCACGCGCAGGTCTTCGACGCGCGCGACCACCGAGGGCGGCGTTGCCGCCTCCCCGGTGGTCGCGCGCGCGTTTTCCACGATCACGCCTGCGTCCGAATCCGGTCCGGACACGAACCCTCCGTCTCCCTCACTCCCCGCGGAGCGAAGCGAGGCGCAACGCCCAGAGGCTGTCGGATTCGTGTTCGAAGCCGCTCATCCCCGGAGACCCGACTATCGTCTCTGCGACGTCGGCGATCGGGATGAACGCACCGCAGTCCTGGTACGCCTGTGCCGATTGCGCGTACACCTGGTTCGCCTTGTCCTCGTCGACGATCCCGAGACCCTTCACCGTGAGCGCATCAGCTTCACCGCAGACCTCGGTCGAGAAGTAGGCTAACCCACCGCCCTGCTTGTAGAACAGGTCGGCCCAGACCCACGCGTTGATCGCGTCGGGTGTCGCGGGAAGGACGAGGGCGTCCGGCCGGAGCTCGGGCTTCGTCGGATACTCGAACGTCTCCGGCTGCGTCACGCCTCGCGTCGTGGTCGTCAGACCCGCGGCGGTGAGCTGCGCGGCGATCAGTCCAGCGATCTGCTCGTTCACCGGGTCGTCGGTCGTGTACGCGAAGTCGACCTTCGCGTCGCCCCAACCACCTGCGTCGACCGCTTCCTGCAGCTTGGACGGGTCGTACGTGACGTCGTACGTCCCCATGCCCTCAGGCAGCGTCCCTCGTGGATAGATCGACCCCGCGACCTTCGCGCTGTCGCTGCCCCAGACCTCTTCGACGATCGTCTCTCGATCGATCGCCATCGGGACGGCCGCCCGGATCGCGGGATCCGAGAACGGACCGGAGGCCGTGTTCAAGTGCATCACGACGAAGTCGATCCCGAACGTGCGGAAGACCTCGTAGCCTTGGTCCACGAACCGCGGGAGGTCGTTCTTCGCGATCCCGTGGATCATCAGATCCAACCCGCCGTTCTCGAGCTCGAGCGCCTGCGTCGTGAAGTCGGGAATCACCCGGATGTCCACCTTCTGATAGCAGGCCGGCACGAACGCGTCGGTGCCCCAGTAGTCGTCGTTGCGGGTCAACTCGTAGGCGCCCGGCTCGAAGCTGCTGATGGAATACGGGCCGGTCCCTGCGGAGTGCGTCGCCATCCACGCCTGCGCTTGATCGCCATCGACCTCGTTCTCCGCGACCGCCGTCGGGCTGACCGCCTTGAAGCCGTAAGGCGAGGCCACGAGACCGAGGAAGACGTTGACCGGTTCCTTGAGGTTGATGATCAACGTGTATGGGTCCGGCGTCTCGGTGCTCTCGATGAACGACGTGTAGAACGCTGGCCCCGCGTTGACGGCGGTACGCCGATCGAAGCTCTTGACCATCGCCTCGGCGTTGAAGTCCGTGCCGTCCTGGAACTTCACCCCTTGACGGAGGTGGAAGGTGTACGTCAGACCGTCATCGGAGACCTCGTAGCTTTCCGCGAGCTGCGGCTCGATCTCCGGCGGTTCGGCGTTCGGCTTGTAGCGCAATAGCCCTTCGTAGGCGGCCTGCGTCACGTTCAGCCCGTCCGCCTGATAGAAGATGTCCGGATCCGGCACCTGCATGTCGAAGTTGAACGCCATGTCGAGGGTCCCGCAGTCGGTTCCACCCCCGCTGCCGGTCGCGCCCGTGCTCCCGGTGGCGTCGCTCGTACCGCCATCGCTCGAGCACGCCACCGCCACGAGCACGAGGATCGCCCCTATCGCGATCGATCGTCCGAGCTGTTGGAACACCGCCATACCGCCCCCTCCTTCTCCCTATCATCCGATAGGCTTGACTCGCCGAAGGGGATTCGACCATCATCGGGCCGTGGGAGTCAAGGCAGAGGTCGGATCCGCAACACCTCGCCCTCGGCCGCGAGCCTCCGCGAACGGGAGCACCCGCGACCAGATCCTCACCGTCGCGTCGAACCTTTTCGCGATCCACGGGTACTACGGAACGACTACGCGGGAGATCGCGCAGGCGGTGGGCGTCCGGCAACCCTCCCTCTTCCATCATTTCGACTCCAAAGCAGCGATCATGGAAGCACTGTTGGAGCACGACCTGGCGCGCTCCGTCCCCGCCCGGGAGCGAATCGCGCGCTCCGACGAGCCGGCCGCGATCCGCCTGTACGTGTACCTCTATGAAGAGGTCACCCACATCGCCGGCTCGCGTTACAACCTCGCGGGCGTCTACACGGAAGAGGTGCGGGCCAGTCCCGAATTCGAGCCTTGGCATCGCCGGCGCCGGCGTCTCCATCGCGCTATCGAGCGCATCCTTCAAGATGGGAAGGACTCGGGAGAGTTCATCGAGTTCGAGCCCTACTTCGTCCGTGAGGCGATCCTGGGCATCTTGGGTCGCACGCTCACCCGTTACAGCGGAGGTCAGGCAACGTTCGATCCGTCGTTACCGGATCAGGTCGCGGGGCTGGTGCTTAGGTCCATCCTGACCGACGCCGCGCGCCTCGAGCCGGTCCGGTCGGCTGCACACGCTCGCGAGTCGCCGGTGCATCCGAAGTCGTGACGGCGACGGATCCGGCGCCGCGGCGCTCCGCCTTCATCGGCTGTGGGCCGCGCGCCGAGGAGCACGCTGCCGCCTACGCCGATATCACGCGAGGACGGGTGGTGGCGGCTTGCGCCAGGACGCGCGAGCACGCCGAGCGGTTCTGCCGGACGTTCGGCATCGAACGGAGCTACGACGACGCCGACGCCATGCTGGAGACGGAACGGCCAGACGTGCTGCACATCGTGACGGATCCCGGCCAGCGAGTGGCGCTCATGACGCTCGCCGCCGATCACGAGGTGCCCGTCGTCATCGTCGAGAAGCCGATCGCGTTGGAGGGAGAGGATCGATCTCGGATCGCTGATCTCGCCGGACGCACGGCAACCAGATTCGTGGTCAACACACAGCTCCGCTTCCACCCGCGATTGCTAGCGCTCCGGGACGACGTGACGGAAGGGCATATCGGCGAGATCCGGTTCATCGACGCGTCCGCTGGTTCGACGATCCTGGACCAAGGGGTACATCTGCTGGATCTCGCGCACTGGTTCACGGATCACGCCGCGCCGCGCCGCGTCATCGCACAGGTCGCTGGTGGTTCGGCGTTGGACTCGGATCAACCGTGTCCCGACATCGCGGCCATGACGGTCGAGTTCGAGGGCGACGTTCGCGCACAGCTTGTCGTTGGCGACGTCGCTCCCGTGGTGAGGCCGAGCCAGCCCTTCCACATGCAGAAGCGCATCACGGTGTACGGCGCGACGGGATACGTGGGCTGGACGATGTTCGGCTGGGAGCGGCTGACTGAGGAGGGCGGGTACAGGTCCGGTCGCCATGAGTATGTGCGGGAGGACGAGCGAGGACAGGCCGCACTAACTGCCTCGGCGCTCGCGCTCGTCGATGGTGGCAACGAGCCACACCCCACGAATCTGTGGCGATCGCTCGATCAGTTCGACGTCGTCCTGGCGGGATACGTGAGCGCATTGGAGCATCGTCCTGTCAACCTGCCGTTCCAACCGCCGGACCAACTGCTCGCGTTGCTGCGACGAGGCATCGAGCCGTGAGGGTTCCGTAGCTGCCCGCCGGCGGCCGGCTAGTGGTTGATATCGAGGCGGCGAGGAGCCAACGATGTTTTTGAACTGCGGCCTCACGCTGCGCCAACCCGCGACGAGGGCAACGCGGTCACGCATCTAGTTGTAGTTCCCCAACACGTTGTTCACGAAGTGAGAGCCTCCCTGCTCGACAGGGTCTAATCCGCGAGCAAGGAGGCTCTCGTGTCTCATCCTAGGGCGAAGCTCACCGTGCAAGGCCGTCAGCTCCTCGTCGAGCGT
>JBBQVZ010000072.1:0-17356 GCA_038211015.1 Actinomycetota bacterium
CGCCATGGAGCGCGGGACGCTGTTCGGGATCCCCGACGTGTTGGGCTACAACCCGGTGCAGCTCCCGCGCTACTGGACGTACATCCGTGCGACGAATTCGAACCCGGTCTTCTACAACGCGTCGGTGATCGGGCTCCCGACGTTGCAGAACGTCCGGCTGATGGGCGTCCGATACCTCGTGGTGCCGACGGGGGTCCGGGCGGTGCCCGAGGGCAAGCTCGTGACGAGCGCCGACGACTACGACCTCGTCCAGGTGTACGGGTGGGAGTCGCGCGTCTCGCTCGTCCACACGTGGACGCAGGTCGGCCGCCCGTCGGACGCACTCGACGGAGTCCTCGATCCGACCTTCGATCCGGCGCAGACCGCCTCCGTGGAACGCGATCCAGGCATCCCGGCGACCCCGGACGCGGTGCCCGGCTCGGCCAGATACCGAGAGGTCACGCCCGAAGACGTTCGCATCACGGTCGAAACGGCCGCGCCGGCGCTCGCCGTCGTGAGGAACAGCTACGACGAAGGCTGGTCGGCAACGGTGGACGGGCAACCGGCGCCGTTGCTCGCGACCGACTATCTCGTCCAGGGGGTCGCGGTGCCCGGCGGGAGGCACGAGATCCGGCTGGTCTATCGGGACGACGACGTCATGCGAGGTGCGCTCGCCGGCATCGTCGTCTGGGTCCTGCTCCTGACGTCGATCCCCGCGGCGCTGCTGCTGGAACGCCGAGCGCGTCGTTGACCGACCGAGCGTCCCCGGCGCGCCTGATCCTCCTGAGCTTCCTTATGCTGTTCGTTGAGCTCGGGCTGATCCGGTGGGCGGGTTCCTACGTCGTGTACCTCTCCTTCTTCACCAATTTCGTCCTGCTGGCGAGCTTCCTCGGCGTGGGCGTGGGGTTCCTCCGCGCCGATGCGAGAGGCGGCTACTTCCGGTTCGCCCCGCTCGCGGTCACGGGTCTGTTCCTGTTCATCGCCGTGTTCCCCGTCCAAGGCGGCCGCGTGCACGGCGAGCTGCAGCTGGTCGGTGGGTTCGGGTGGCCCCCGCTGCCGACCTGGCTCTCGCTGACCGTGATCTTCGTCCTGTCGTTCGCGGTCATGGCCACGATCGCCGAAGGGGTGGCACGCACCTTCGTCCGGTTCGAAGCGCTCGAGGCCTACCGGTTGGACATCCTCGGGAGCATCCTGGGGATCGCCGCGTTCTCCGCACTGTCACTCCTTCAGGCGCCGCCCTTGGCGTGGGGAGTGGTCGTGGCGGCGATCTTCGTCTCCGTGATGGGCCGGCCACGCGTTCTGCACCTGGTTCCGCTCGCCGTCGCGCTGACGGTCCTGGGCGTGCTGTCGTTCGCGCCAAGGACCATGTGGTCCCCGTACTACCGGGTCACGACGACGCCTGTCGGCGCGGACGGCAGCGTCGGGATCAGCGTGAACGGGCGTCCTCACCAGCGGATCTCGCCGCTCGCATACCTGGAGACACACGAGACGTTCCGGTTCGAGCCCTACCTGCGTGCGCCGGGGAACCCCCTCACCGACGTGCTCATCATCGGAGCGGGAAGCGGCAACGACGTCGCGATCGCGCTGTCCCAAGGGGCGGCGCACGTCGATGCGGTGGAGATCGACCCGCTGCTCTATCGGCTGGGCCGCGACCTGCATCCGAACCGTCCGTACCAGGATCCTCGGGTGTCCGTGCACATCGAGGACGGCCGCGCGTTCCTGCACGACACCGATCGCCGCTACGACCTGGTCCTGTTCGCGATCCCGGACTCGCTCACGGTGCTCGCCGGGCAGTCCTCGCTCCGGCTCGAGAGCTACCTGTTCACGGAAGAGGCGATGCGCGAGGTCCGCGCGCATCTGAGGCCCGACGGGGTCGTGTCCATGTACCACTACTACCTGCCCGTCGTGATCGACCGGTACGCGAACACGCTGGATCACGTGTTCGGCGTACTCCCGTGCCTCGACATCGGTCCTGGGGCGGGACCCAGGCCGCGTACGGTCCTGACCGTGAGCATGCGAGCGGATGCGCTCGCGTGTGATGGGGTGTGGAGTCGGCCCGCCGAGGTTCCCGAACCGGACACCGATGACCATCCCTTCCCCTATCTGGTCGGGCGCGGCATCCCCGGCTTCTACCAGATCACGCTGCTCCTCATCCTGCTCGGGTCGGCGCTCGTCGTCCGGTCGGCGGCCGGGCCGTTCCAGCAGATGACGGGTTACCTGGACCTGTTCTTCATGGGTGCGGCGTTCTTGTTGTTGGAGACGACGAACGTCGTGCACTTCGCGCTGCTCTTCGGGACCACCTGGTTCGTCAACGCATTGGTGTTCGCCGGCATCCTCGTCTCGGTGTTCCTCGCCATCGAGGTGACGCGACGCTTCCGGTTCCGCCGACCGTCGCGGCTCTATGCGCCGCTGTTCGCGGCCTTGGTCGTAGCGTGGGCCGTGCCGCCGGATCGACTCCTGGGACTGAGCTTCTTCCCTCGGTTCGGCGCAGCGGTGGTGTTGGGATTCGCGCCGGTCTTCCTCGCGAACCTCATCTTCGCCGACCGGTTCAGGGACGTCGGGTCGTCGACGATCGCCTTCGGCACGAACCTCCTGGGAGCGATCGTGGGCGGCGTGCTCGAGTACGGCGCGCTGATCGTGGGCTACCGGGCGCTGCTGATCGGTGTGGCCGCGCTGTATGCCATGGCGCTCCTCGCGGGTCGGTCTCATCTGGCCGGCGGTCAACCGGCGACGCACCCGGCGCCGGCCTCCAGTACCTAGCAGATGGACTCGAGCGTCGCTCCCAGCTCGCGTGTGGCGCGACGAACGCCCTGCTGGTTCTCCTGAGCGTCGGCCATGTTCTCGAGCGCCACGGCGACCATGGTCGCCTGTTGCGCGTCGTCCGCGTTGCCCTGTGCCGCCATGGCCGCGATGTCCCCACGCACAGCCTCCGCGGTCCGGCGGAGCGCATCCACCCGCAGCGCCATGTCGGGAGCGATCTCTCCGCAGGCGGTCTGCAGGGTCACACCGGTGGGCGAGGCCGACCCATCCGAGCTCGGCGCGGGCGACCCGGACGCTTCGTCGTCGCCCCCGCGGGTGAACACGAACGCCACCACGGAAGCAGCCACCGCGAGCGCGGCGATGAGGACCACGAAGGAACGCCGCTTCTGCGAGGACGATCGGTCGGGCAGGGAAGACATGGCGAGGAGCATACGGGCGAACGCCCGCTACGATCGCTCGGACACGCGGCGGCGGAGCTCCGCCTCGATGAACCGGTCGAGGTCGCCATCGAGCACGCGGAACGGATCGCCGACCTCCAGTTCCGTCCGATGGTCCTTCACCATCTGATACGGCGCCAGGACGTACGAGCGGATCTGCGACCCGAAGTCGACCGCTTTGCGCTCGCCCCGCAGGTTGTCGATCTTCTCCTCACGCGCACGTCTGGCGAGCTCGGCCAGACGGGCCTTCAGGATCTGCATGGCGACGGCACGGTTCTGCAGTTGCGAGCGCTCGTTCTGACATGCGGCGGTGATGCCCGTCGGCAGATGCGTGATGCGCACCGCCGAGTCGGTGGTGTTGACCGACTGGCCCCCGGGACCGGATGAGCGGTACACGTCGATCCGCAGGTCGTCCGGATCGATCGCGACGTCCTCGTCGCTCAGGTCCCCCAGCAACGGGATCACGTCGAGGTTCGCGAACGACGTGTGGCGACGCTTCTGCGCGTCGAACGGGCTGATCCGCACCAAGCGGTGCACGCCGCGTTCGGTCGAGAGCAAACCGTAGGCGTTCGGCCCTCGAAGGGTGAACGTCGCGGACTTGATGCCGGCTTCCTCGCCGTGATGGATCTCGTCCAGATCCAGATCGAACCCGTGCCGTTCGGCCCACCGCGTGTACATCCGCAACAGCATCTCCGCCCAGTCCTGCGACTCCGTCCCGCCGGCACCCGCGTTGATCGTGCCGATCGCATCGGCCGAGTCGTATTCGCCGGACAACAGCGCCGCGAGCTCCAGCTTCTCCAGGTCCTGCTCCAGCGCGTCCACCGAGGAGGCCAGCTCCCGTTGGAGCTCGGCGTCGATCCCCTCTTCGCTGAGGAGCTCGTCCAGCGCACGCGTGTCGTCCACCTTGCGCTGCATGGCTTCGTGAAGGTCGACCGTCGTCTTCAGCCGCGAGAGCTTCGAGGTGATCTGGGTGGCGCGAGCGGGATCGTCCCAGAGCGACGGCTCGGACGCCAGTCGTTCGAGCTCGGTTACCTGGGTGCGTTTGCCGTCGACGTCAAAGGAACTCCTTGGCGGCAGAGACCCGCTCGGAGATCTTCGCGAGGCGTTCCGTGTGATCGCTCATCGATCGGCATCGTAGCAGCGGTCACGTGGCGAACGGCACGACGACCTGGTGCCTGCCGACACCGACCCCGCGCATCCCGACCCCTAAGGTCGCGACAAGCTTCGAAGGAGGCCGGAAGGCCGAGGAAGGAAGGGGCGGGTCATGAGCACTCAGTACGGAACGCTGAGTCACCGCAAGACGGTGCAGGTTCCGATGTGGCTGATCGTCGCGCTCGTCGTCGGCGCGTTGGCCATCGGCGTCGGATACAGCATCGACCAGTATCTGGGGCAGGGAGCGGTCTCCACCTCGACGGTGCAGGCCTTCCCGGACACGCAGGTCGCCGCCCGCGAAGGCGGGGCCGTGCTACCGGCCACCGTCGACGCGCCGGTGTTCCCGGGAGGTCTGGAGACCTCCGGCGTCTTCCCCACGACGATCGACGCGCCTGCGGCGGCGTTCCCGGGGGGTCTCGAGACCTCCGGCGTCTTCCCCAAGACGACCGAGGCGAGCGGCGGGTCTTCGCAGCCGATCGTGATCAACGGCGAGATCTGCCACCAGTGCCGATGAGGGATCCGTCTTGGAACGATGAGGGCCGACCCGAAGGGCCGGCCCTCATCACGTCGTCAGGATACACGTCGAGAACCGGTGACGAGCGTCACGCCCGGATGGTGCGCGGCGCCACCGAGCGGGGAACGCGGGAGGCCTAGGGTTCGCATGTAGCCGCGACGGAGCGGTGAGACCGAAGGAGGGGACACGATGAGCACCAGAGATCTCGGAACGATCCAAGCGAAGAGCACGAGCGTCGATCGGACGGCCGGGTGGATCTTCGCGTTGATCCTGGCGGTGCTGTTCGCGGTGTCGCTGATCGCGACGACGGATGCCGGAACGACCGTGGAGCGCGCCCCGGCCGCCCCCGCGTTCTCCGTGGGCGATCAGCTGGCCGGCGGACCCAGCATCGTGAACCGTGACGCATCCCCGAACGCTGGAACGGCGTGGCAGCCGGTCGTGATCAACGGCACGGCATGCCACCAATGCCGGTGAGGTACCCCCCTCTCCGCACGACGGAGGCCGGCCCTTCGGGCCGGCCTCCGTCACATCCGCACGTCGCGCCCGCCGCTACACGGCGGCGCCATGGCACTTCTTGTACTTCTTGCCGGAGCCGCACGGGCACGGGGCGTTCCGCGGCACCTTGTCGCTGATCACCTGCTGCGGGTTGCCGCCTTGCGGCGCAGCCTCGTCTCCTCCGCTCTCCACCGCCGCGCGGTTGTCCGACACGCGCTGCGGTCTGGATTGCTGGGCCTCCGGTCGTACGAACTCCACCCGATAGATGTAGCGCGCGAAGTCCTCGCGGATCGAGTCGGTCAGCTCGGAGAACATGTCGAACGCCTCGCGTTGGTACTCGGTGAGCGGATCCTTCTGCGCATACGATCGGAGATGGATCCCTTCCTGGAGGTAGTCCATCTCGTAGAGGTGCTCCCGCCATTTCGTATCGGTGATGTTCAACAACACGATCCGCTCGAGGTCCCGCATCACCGGGGACGTGACGGTCTCTTGTTTCGCGTCGTACGCGGCCAGGGCTTCCTCGATGAACAACGCCTCGAGCTCGTGCGCGTCGTGGATGTCGGCGATGTCCGCCTGGGAAGACGTCACCGGATACACCTCCCCGACCGCGACCAAGAGCGCGTCCAGATCCCAATCCTCCGAGAATCCGTCGGCGCTGCAGTACTGCCGCACCGTGCTGCCAACGACCTGTTCGACCATCTCCCGTGCTTGCTCGCCGAAGTCGACTCCCTCGAGGATCCTGCGACGCTCGCCGTAGATGACCTCGCGCTGGTGGTTCATCACGTCGTCGTACTTCAAGACGTTCTTGCGTCGCTCGTAGTTGAGCTCCTCGATCTGCTTCTGGGCGTTCTCGACCGCGCGGGTGACCATCTTCGCGGTGATGGCCTCGTCGTCGGGCCACTTCAGACGGTCCATGATCGACGCGACCCGGTCGCTCGCGAACAGCCGCATCAGGTCGTCCCCGAGCGAGAGGTAGAAGGCCGACTCGCCCGGGTCGCCCTGACGCCCGGAACGGCCACGGAGCTGGTTGTCGATCCGCCGGGACTCGTGGCGCTCCGTGCCCAGCACGTAGAGCCCGCCCAGCTCCACGACCTCTTCGTGCTCGGCGTCCGTCTGCGTCTGGAACTTCTGCAGGATGGGCTCGTACTCCGCTTCGTACGCGGCCCGCTCCTCGTCGTCCATCTCGAACAGGAGGTACCGGTCGTTGTCCCAGTCGCGTGCCGCCATCTCCTGGCGCGCCAGGTACTCGGGGTTCCCGCCGAGCAGGATGTCCACACCTCGACCGGCCATGTTGGTCGCGACCACGACGGCGCCCTTGCGCCCGGCCTGCGCGACGATCATGGCCTCCTTCTCGTGGTTCTTGGCGTTCAGCACGTGGTGCGGGACGCCGCGCCGGTTGAGCTTGCCGGACAGCAGCTCCGACTTCTCGATGGACACCGTGCCGACCAGGATCGGCTGACCGATCTCGTGCCGTTCGATGATGTCCTCGAGCAGCGCGTTCCACTTGGCTTCCTCGTTCTTGAAGATCTGATCCTGCTCGTCGGCGCGGATCATGTCGCGGTTGGTCGGGATCTCGATGACGCCGATCTCGTACGTCGCTTCGAACTCGGTCTGCTGCGTCTTCGCCGTTCCGGTCATGCCCGACAACTTCTCGTACATCTTGAAGTAGTTCTGGATCGTGATCGTGGCGAGCGTCTGGTTCTCTTCCTTGATCCGCACGCCCTCCTTGGCCTCGATGGCCTGATGCAGGCCTTCCGAGTAACGCCGGCCTTCCAGCACGCGCCCGGTGAACTCGTCGACGATCTTCACCTCGCCGTCGACGACCACGTACTCGACGTCGCGCTTGTAGAGCTCCTTCGCGCGCAACGAGTTCTGCATGTGGTGCACGAGCGGCGTGTTCACGTGCTCGTAGAGGTTCTCGATACCGAGCATCTCCTCGACCTTGGCGACGCCGGCCTCCGTCACCGCGACCTGGAACTTGGATTCCTCGACCTCGTAGTCCTCGTCGCGCTTCAACCGAGGCGCGATCCGCGCGAACGTCTGGTACCACTTGGCGCTGTCGGCCACCATGCCGCTGATGATCAGCGGGGTCCGCGCCTCGTCGATCAGGATCGAGTCGACCTCGTCCACGATCGCGTACTGATAGCCGTGCTGCACGCAATCCTCGATGCGCATCGCCATGTTGTCGCGTAGGTAATCGAACCCAAACTCGTTGTTCGTGCCGTACGTGATCGGCGCACCGTAGGCGGGGCGGCGCTCCGCCGGCGTCATCGCGGACTGGATCAGACCGACCTGGACACCGAGGGCCCGGTAGATCGGCCCCATCCATTCCGAGTCGCGCTTGGCGAGGTAGTCGTTCACGGTCACCAGGTGGACCCCTTTGCCCGTGAGCGAGTTCAGGTAAGCCGGCATCGTCGCGACGAGCGTCTTGCCTTCACCGGTCTTCATCTCGGCGATGTTGCCCTGGTGCAACGCGGCGGCGCCCATCACCTGGACGTCGAAATGCCGTTTCCCGGTCGAGCGCTTGGACGCCTCGCGGACGACGGCGAACGCCTCGGGGAGCAGGTCATCCAGCGACTCGCCGTTCTCCACGCGCTGGCGGAACTCGGCCGTCTTGGCCAGGAGCTCGAAGTCGGAGAGGTCCTCGAACTCCGGCTCGTACGTCAGCACGAGCTGAGAGATCGACTCCAGCTGCTTCCGCTTGCGCCCCTCGCCGAGGTGCGCGATCTTGTCCAGTACCAAGCGATCAGGCCTTCCGGGGTGTTCGGGGGTCGTTCAGGTCGGTTCCCCGATTCTACCGGCCCTCCCGTCCAAGCCCGACAGCAACCTTGCTGAACGTAGGGAGCATGCCGACGGCCTCAGTTTGACTATCTGCGCTCTCACGCTTGCTCATGTTCGTTCTGCTCTTTCCACCTGTCATAGCAACCGAGAACCTCCTCATATGCGACTTGAAACTCCGGCAAGTGGGCGCGCTGATGCTCCAGTCTCGTGGACCACAGTTCTTCGAGTCCTCGTCGGGCGCCAGTCAAGAACTGACGCATCGGAGGATAGCGATAACGAGCTGCATGCCCGGCGACAACAATCGAGAAGTCGAGCCCTTCGGGACTGAGGGCCCACCAGAGATCGTACAGATCCCTTGGCTCGCGCCGATCATCGAGCATGTACCACTTGTTTCCAAGAATCTCAGCAAGCGTCACAGTTGGGATGTGTCGCTGCTCTCCAGCAAAGACTCGATAGGGCAGCGACAACTCCCTATCCTCAGTTGCGAGGTACGCACTCTCGTTGAGGTTGACGTCAATCTTGACAACTTCATGTGGCTCATCACCCCACCGGACGAATGACTGAATGAAGCCGTCGCTCCGACCAACGTCGACCTCCATGGTCAAAGCGACGGCAACCACCTCAGCTGCCTCATCAACATCTTGGCCAAAGAGCCGACAGGATGTCGCCACGACTTGCCTGCGAGACGAAATCCAGATCCTCCGACAATCGATGATCCGGCCAGTACGCACGAGCAAGCGCCGTCCCACCTCTGAAGACTAAGCTCCGAGGACGGCCCGCCAGCACAGACAAGAGCCCGTTCAGTACATAGTCGCGTTCAACAGACTCGATAGGAACTTGCAGCTTCACGGCCCTAGCGTTGGCCTCACCTCTGCCAATCACAGTTCCGGCCCAATCCCTGATTGACCCGTCTCAGCATTGAGGACTAGCCGCCATCGGCGGTCGCGATCGGCTTCTTGAGCAGGGGCGGCGCTGGGATCAAGCGGTACAAAGCGACTCGATCTGCGTGACATCTCCTCGAGTTGGCGGAGCAGCCGGGTTGGGGCAACATCCACCTGTTCGAGCAAGTAGCCCAGTCTCTTAGCCAACGAGGGTTCCGCAAGCCTTTCGAGGTACTGCACGAGTCTGTCTTGGTTCAACGACCGACCAGACCGTCCGAAACCGGCTGCCACTTCGCCCACTCCGCCGCACAGATCGAAGCGATCTACACAATCTATGAACGTTCTCTCGAGATCCGCTACGTTCGCATGTGAAGTACCGTCAACCGATCGTTGCTCGAAACCAAAGAAGCGTCGATCGGACAGCTTGATGAAGCGAAAGCGCACTGGAGAGATCGTGACTGCGCGCTTCTGTACTTTGGTGGCGACAACCACTGCGAGCAAGGGGTGGCCAAGCATCCCGTGCAGATCCATAGCCGAGTAGTAGGCCAAGTAGTAAGGCTTTGGGGCCAACGCGGCTGCGGCCCCGTAGCGTCCCATTACGAATCCAGCCTTTGGGTCCAGCCACGCCGACGGATCCAACAACGCGTACAACCCTCGCTGCAACCGCCTGGCGAAGCCAGCATCAGCGAGTCGCTGCGCAACTAGCTGAGCGCGCCCGCGATCGACGCAGAGCACACGTTGAAGATCGTCAACGGTGAAGAAGTGGACGTCTTCCTCGGCAAGCTTGGCCAGGACCGTCGTTGACCTGATCTGAGGTCGTCTCGTGTCGGACATACGGTTAGTATAGCGTAATACCGCTATAAGTGGAAGGTATGTCATATAGAGCGCGCTTCAAATGCGCTATGTACCACGAAAGCCTATGTAAACCTGCTGGAAGGGCAGCATGGATCCCGCCGAAGCATCGGACTGCTCGTCCCGTCAAATCGGTTCGGTGAGCGCGCCGAGGCGTTCGATCAATCGCGCGTTCTCACGGTAGTCGACCGGACAGGCGATCACAGAGACCACGTCGTCGTCGAGCGCCTTCCGCAACGTGGGCAACAGCTCGTCGGCCGCGCCGATCTGATACCCGTGGGCCCCGAAGCTCTCCGACAGCCGCACGAAGTCCGGATTCCCGAACGACACCGCAGCCTGCCGTCCGAAATGGATGTCCTGCTTCCAGCCGATCAGCCCGTACCCACCGTCGACCCAGACCAGGATCACGAACGGTACGTGCTCGCGGACCGCCGTCTCGATCTCCGCCGCGCTCATCAGGAATGCCCCGTCCCCCATGACGGCGAGCACCTTCCGCTCGGGATGAACGAGCTTCGCCGCGAACGCGCCGGGCAGTGAGAACGCCATCGTGGCCAAGCCGTTGGAGATGAGACAGGTGTTGGGCCGGTACGTCGGGTAGAGGCGCGCCATCCACATCTTCGCCGCGCCGGTGTCGCACAAGACGATGTCCTCATGTTCCATGGCAGACCGGATGTCGGCGACCAGGCGCTGCGGTTTCAGCGGGAACGCGTCGTCGACCGCGCCACGCTCCAACTCCTCGCGAACCAGGCCACGGACCGGAGGAACTCCCCCCGCGAGCGCGTGGAGGTCGGACGACCCGGCGATCGAATCGAGCGCCTTCCCGATCGAGCCCTGGAGCCCCACTTCCAGGGAGTAGTACGCGTCGACCTCGGCGACCGTGCGGTGGACGTGCACGATGCGCTTGTCCCGGTTCGGGTTCCATCGCGCAGGCGAGTACTCCACGAGGTCGTAGCCCACGGCCACCACCACGTCGGCTCGGTCGAACCCGAAGTTCGCGTAGTCCCTGACCATGAACCCGATCGTTCCGAGTGCGTTCGGGTGATCGTCGGGGAACACCCCCTTGCCCAGGAACGTGGTCGCGACCGGCACGTTCAATCGCTCGGAGAAGCGGATCAACGCCTCGACGGCCCCGTCGCGCTCGACCCCCGGGCCCGCGAGCACCACGGGATGCGTGGACGTCCGGAGCACATGCGCCGCACGATGTACCTGATCTTCGGAGGGCGCAGGATCGCGAGGGACGTTCACCGGCAGCGGCTCGCCCTCGCCGGGCAGCTCCGCGACGTCCTCGGGCAGGATGATGAACGTCGCGCCGGGCCGCTCGGTCGTAGCCTGCTTGAACGCCTTGCGGACCATCTCCGGCGCCGCCAACGGCAACGTGACCATGCCGCCCCACTTGGTGATCGGGCGATACAGCGAGACCAGGTCGACGAACTGATGCGACTCCTTGTAGATCCGGCCCAACGCAGCCTGCGCCGTGATGGCCACGAGCGGATGCGAGTCGAGCTGCGCGTTCGCGATCCCGAGCATCAGGTTGATCGCCCCCGGTCCGAGCGTCGCCAGACACACGCCGGCCCTGCCGGTGAGCGCGCCGTACGTGTCGGCCATGAACGACGCGCCACGTTCGTCCCTCGTCGTGATGAACCGGATCGGCGAGTCGGCGAGCGCGTCGATGATGTGGAGGTTCTCCTCGCCCGGGAGCCCGAACACGAACTCCACACCCTCGTTCTCGAGGCACGTCACGAGGAGCTGCGCAACGTTCCGAACGTCCTGGGTCACGCGGATGAGCCTACACGGGCCGTTCGAACACCTGTCTCGTCAACTCCGCGTGAGCGACGTGCTCGCGCAGATGCTCCACCGCGTGGATCAGCGCCCACGCCGCCGTCACCTGTTCGCCCCCACGCGGGTCTTCGCGGATGGCTCCGGCGTCGAAGGCCACATCGGTTTCCAGCAATGCTCGACAGTCGGCGGCGATGGGGTCGAACACCCCGAGCAACTCGTCGGCGCCGGCGACAGTCGTGAGGAACTCCGACGGACGATCGCGCTCGGGGAGCGGCGATCCCAGGGCCACGCTCAGCCACCAGCGCGTGCTGCTCACCGCGTGAACGACCAGGACAGCCACGGGATTCGTGTCCTCACCGGCAGGGCGCCGGTTCAACGCGTCCGCCGAAGCGCCGCCGACCGCTGCACGCATCGAGTCGAGGGACTCCCCGACGACGCTCTGCGCAGCTTCGAGCGTGGGGTCGCTCGCGGTCACCTCTCCCCCGTCTCCGACCTGCTCAGCTGATCTCGATCATCTTCTCGCGGACGGCGTACACGACCGCCTCCATCCGCGAGTGCAGGTGGAGCTTCTCCAGGATGTTGCGGATGTGGTTCTTCACCGTGTTCTCCGAGATGAAGAGCTCCTTGGCGATGTCGCGGTTGTTGAGGCCTTGCGCGACGAGCCTCAGGACCTCCATCTCGCGATCGGTGAGCCGGGGAGCGGGCATCTGTGGCCGCTCCTCCGAGGCCTTCGACATCGCGGCGAACTCGGTCAAGAGCTTGGATGCCATCGACGGTGAGATCCGCGACTGGCCCGCCCATACGCTGCGGATCGCGTCGGCGACCTCCTCGATAGGGATCTCCTTCAGCAGGTACCCGGAAGCGCCCGCCTTGATGGCGTCGTAGAGGTCGGCCTCCTCATCGCTGATCGTGAGCATGAGGATCTTCACGTGCGGCAGGAGGTCCTTGATCTGCCCCGCCGCCTCGATGCCGGATCGCTTGGGCATCCGAACGTCCATCAGCACCACGTCGGGCATGAGCTCGGTGGCCTTGTCCACGGCCTCCGCACCGTCCGACGCCTCGCCGACGAGCTCGAGGTCGTCCTCACCTTGCAGGACCATCTCCAGACCCCTGCGGAAGAGCGCATGGTCGTCGACCACCATCACCCGCAGCCGCTCGGCCGTTCCGCTCTCGCCTTTCACCGCCACGCCTGCCCCCCAACTCTCATCAGGACTGCTCCCCCGCCGCGTCGACGACGTCGGGGGCCAGCGGTGGGGAGTCTAGTGCATCCGGCCTGGCCATCCGCTTCCTGCGCTTCCCATGGTGGTCGCGGATCTGCCGTTCGAGGCGTTCCACCACGCGGTCGAGCGCCGTCGGAACGTCGACTGCCTCCGCTTCGGCACGGAACGTCTTGCGCGGGACGTACACCGCAGCCTCCACGCGTGTCGTGCCATCGAGGTGAGGATGGTGCTCGGAGATGAACTCCAGATCGATGCGCGTGACGCGAGGTTCGAGTCGGGAGATGGCCGCCAGCTTGTGTTCGGCAGTCTCGCGGACCGCGTCGGTCAACCCGAGCCCGCGGCCGGTGAACGTGAGGTCCATCTATCGTGTCTCCTTGCGGTTCGGGTGGGCCCTCATCCGGCTGACCTGGTCTTTGCCCCCACACCCGCCTGCGGAGGGGGTCGCCGTCCCCGAGGGGACGGCTTAGCGCCTTCTCCCGGGACGGTTCCCCGTCCCGAGGCAGGACTTACATCTAAACCGCGCCATGCTCGGCCGACCAAAGGTCGCCTTACGTGGGTCGTTTCGCCCGCGGCTGGCGTCGACTACCGAGGAAGATCCCCGGGCAACCACAGACCCGGTTGAGAGCCCGTCCGAGTATAGCCACGACCACGTGCCGCGAACGCACGAGCCGCAGTGAGCAATACGACCTCGCGGACACCCGCACTCGCGAGCGCCTCCGCGCACGCCGCCGCCGTCGCTCCCGTCGTCAAGACGTCGTCCACCAGGATGACGCTCCGCGGGATGGTCGCTACGTGACGGCGGACCGGCTCGAACGCCCCACGCATCGCCGTCCGTCGCTCGTCACCCGGTCGCCGCGCCTGTGGAGCGGTCGCCACGGATCGACGCGTGAGCCGCAGGACCGGCGATCCGAGCCTGACTCCCACGGCTCCCGCGAGCGCCCGCGCCTGGTCGTACCCACGTTCGGCCAGCCGGCGTCGTGCGAGCGGCACCCAGGTAACCGCATCGACGGCCGGTGGATCGATGGCGACCATGGCGTCCGCGAGCGCGGCGGCCACGCTCCGCCAGCCCGAGAACTTCAACCGATGGATCGCGGCGCGCGCGGGCCCGGCGTACAGGAACGGCGACCGGGCGACGCTCACCGGCGGAGGCGGGCAGCCACGGCAGCGATCGACGGCGACGGGCGCGGGGCGGCCACACCGCTGGCACCACGGCGGACCGAGCGCCTGGAGCGTCGCCCGGCATCCCTCGCAGAACGGCCAGCTGCCCACGCCGCAGCCCGCGCATCGCGGCGGGAAGACAACGTCGAGCGCCCGGGCGAGCACGGTGCGACGTTAGCCGTCGCCGCCGACACGCAACCCGCCCCTAGGGCAGGTCCAGCTCGATCGGAGCGGGAAGACCGCGAACGTCGATCTGGAGCCGTGACTGCGTCCGCATGACGGGATACGCCGTCACGCGGCCGCGTCCGCTGTCTTGGTCGAACTCGGTCTCCAGGATCGTGAGCGAGGCGCCGTCGGCGGCGAGACGGACGGGCACCGCCTCGGGCGGCGTGGTCGTGTAGCTGACCCGGATCGATTCTCCACCGCACTCGATCTGTTCGACGCGAACCTTGGGGCCGTTCTCGACGCGCGCGGTCTTGTTCACGCTGACGTTCCCTCGGCGCACGGTCGCGCGCGGCCACGGCACGGCGAACCGCTTCGCCGGCCGGACGTTCTCCGGATCGCCGTCGATCGCGACGTCGCATTCAAGCCCGTACCACCCCGCCGTGAGCTCGGTGATACCGAACTCGAACGGGACGAACAGGTCCAGGTTGGGCGCCACGTCCAGCGTGACGGGATCCAGGCCTATGGGGAGGGCGCCGCGCCCCGAGACCTCGCGCACCCGCGCCGCGTCGATCCGCACCTGGTGCGGGTTGCGATCGGCTCCTCGGAGCACGAACGCGCCCTTCACCGTGGCGGGGAATCGCTCGAAGCTCGCCCGGATCGAGACCCGTTCGCGCGCCTCGTTCACATCGACCACCTCGCTCACGTGCCCTGTTGCCACGAATGCAGGTACGAGTCCTGCTCGGCCGTCAGCGTGTCGATCTCGACCCCCATCGCGTGGAGCTTCAACCGCGCGACCTCCTTGTCGATGTCGACGGGCACCGGGTACACCTCGGGGCCGAGCTCCGCCTGGTGCTTCACGACCC
This sequence comes from Actinomycetota bacterium, assembly GCA_038211015.1. Taxonomy (GTDB): domain Bacteria; phylum Actinomycetota; class UBA4738; order UBA4738; family HRBIN12; genus JBBQVZ01. The sequence continues at coordinate 15,037 of JBBQVZ010000072.1, forward strand.
ACTCCACGGCGAGCGCCTGGTTCGCGAACGACATGTCCATGACCGCAGCGGGGTGTCCTTCGGCGGCCGACAGGTTCACCAGTCGCCCCTCCCCGAGGAGGTGCAGACGCCGTCCGTCCGCCATCGTGTACTCGTCGACGAACTCGCGGATGCGACGGGTGCGCACCGCCAGGCCGGCGAGCGCGCCCTTGTCGATCTCCACGTCGAAATGTCCGGAGTTCGCCATGATGGCGCCGTCCTTCATGAGCTCCATGTGCTCGCCGCGGATCACGCTGGTGTCGCCCGTGACGGTCACGAAGATGTCCCCAACCCGAGCGGCCTCGCGGATCGGCATCACGCGGTAGCCCTCCATCACGGCCTCGAGCGCGTTCGTGGGGTCGACCTCAGTTACGATGACGTGGGCGCCCATGCCGCTGGCCCGCGAGGCGACGCCTCGTCCGCACATCCCGTATCCGCATACGACGATCGTCCGCCCCGCGAGCAAGCGGTTCGTGGACCGCATGATCGCATCGATCGTCGATTGTCCGGTCCCGAACCGGTTGTCGAACAGGTGCTTGGTGTCGGCGTCGTTCACGGAGACGATCGCGTACTTCAGCGCGCCGTCGAGCGCCATCGCGCGCAGCCGGATCACGCCCGTGGTGGTCTCCTCGGTTCCGCCGACGATCTCGGCGATCTGGTCCGGGCGCTCCTTGTGGAGCACGCTCACCATGTCGGCGCCGTCGTCCATGGTGATGTGCGGGTGCGTGTCGAGCACCTCGTTGATGTGCCGGAAGAACGTCTCGGTATCCTCGCCTTTGACGGCGAAGGTCGCGATACCGCTCTGCTCGCAGAGCGCCGCTGCCACGTCGTCCTGGGTGGACAACGGGTTCGACGCGCAGAGCGCGACCTCGGCGCCACCGGCCGCCAGCGTCTCCATCAGGTTCGCGGTCTCGGTCGTCACATGCAGGCACGCCGCGATCCGCACGCCGGCCAGCGGCCGCTCCTTCTCGAACCGCTCCCGGATCAACGCCAAGACCGGCATCTCTCCCCCGGCCCATTCGATGCGCTCACGTCCCTTCGGCGCGAGCGCCAGATCCTTCACGTCACATCCCATCCTCAAGCTCCTTCATCATCCTTGGCGTCGATACGCGGCAGCAGGTCCACCAGGAGCCTACCCACCGCCTTGGCGGTCTCGTTCGAGACGCGCACGACGTCCTCGTGGCTGACCGGTTCGCCGAGCGCGTTCGTCACCATGGCCAGACCCAACACCCGCATCCCGAGCGCCCGCGCCGGCAGGACCTCGGGCACCACGGACATACCCACCACGGTCGCGCCCGCCTGGGCGATCAACGCGATCTCGGCGGGGGTCTCGTACGCCGGGCCCGACATGGCCGCGTACACGCCGGGCGCCGCGGCGACGTCGAGCGCCCGGGCACGCTCCAGCGCGACCTTGGCGAGCGAAGGGTCGTATGCCTGACCCATCGGGATGAACGCCGGCATCCCGTCCGGATGGCGCCAGCCTCTCAGCGGCGCCGTTCCCATCATGTTCAGGTGGTCGGTGATCACGGCCACGGTTCCCCCGGCGAGGCCGGGATCCACGCCGCCGACTGCTGCCGTGACGACGATCGTCTCGGCACCGAGCTCGCGCACCAAGCGCGGAAGCAGCGCGGGCACGTCCATCCCGTGCCCCTCGTAGAAATGGACGCGGCCGAAGAAGGACGCCACCGGCACGCCGGCGAGATGGCCCAACGCGAATCTGCCCGCGTGACCCGGGACGCCTGGAGGCGGGAAACCGGGGAGGTCCGTGAACGCGAACCCGGCTTCCTCCTGGAACGCGTCGCCCAGCGCTGGCCCCAGTCCCGAACCGAGGATGAGGCCGACGCGAGGGATCAGATCGGATGCGGCGCGAACCACCTTCGCGGCGCGCTGCGGCAGGTCGTCGCCCGGACCCGGCAGACCTTCGCTCACGCCGTCACGGTCCCGCGAGCGCGGCCTTCAAACGCTCGATCACCGGGACCGGGGTCGGGTCGACGCCGCGACCGATCGCGAGGTACACGCTGGTCAGGTCGCCGACGATGATGAGCGACATCAGCCGCGCGAGCGCGGAGATGCCGCGCGCGTGGACCTCCTCGACCTCGCCACCCGCGGCGCGCACGATGTCGTACGAGAGTGGGAACCGTGGCGGAAGCTGGGGGTCCTCGCCGTCGTGGCGGAGTCCCACCACGAAGAACCGTTCGCCGAACGGCGCCGTCCACCCCACCAACTCGTTGTGGTCCAGCTCCGACATCGACGACCAGAAGGCCGGCAGCTTCCCGTTCTCGTTCATCTGGGTCTTCCACCG
>JBBQVZ010000073.1:0-17205 GCA_038211015.1 Actinomycetota bacterium
ACGCTCGACGAGGAGCTGACGGCCTTGCACGGTGAGCTTCGCCCTAGGATGAGACACGAGAGCCTCCTTGCTCGCGGATTAGACCCTGTCGAGCAGGGAGGCTCTCACTTCGTGAACAACGTGTTGGGGAACTACAACTAGTCCTCGCGGGCCGCGCGCCAGCGTCGGTTCCCGGCGGCGGTCCTCCCCGCGAGGACACCTGCCGCCCCGGCCGCGAGGAAGTACGCCGGATCGTCCTCGACGCCCCGACCCATCGAGCGCGGCTCGATGCCGCGGGCGGCGAGCTCTCCGAGCGCCGGACGGCCATCGACCTCCACGAGCTGATGCCGTTCCTCGATCTTCGCGGCGCGGAGCGCGCCCCACACGACGTCGCGCTGCGTCTCGTCTTCGAGCGTTGGTACGGGCACATCGGTCTCCACGAGACAGACATCGCGCAGGATCGTGAGTGAATGATGGGAGACGCCGCGGTGTCGTTCCCGTTCGTCCGCGAAGCTGACCCGGAGGGCGGGGATCGGGCGGCCCCCGAGCGCGGCGGCCGCGTTCAGGGCGTTGCCACTCCCGAGGGCGCTCACGCCCCAGGTGGTGTCGGTGCCGAGGTTCCCCGGCCCGTCCGCGACGACGATCACGTCCGCTTCGAGAACCTCCTTCGCGGCGAGCATGCCCGTCCACACCGTGACGGCCTCGAGCTCTCCCCCGAACGCCTGCCCACAGGAGATCCATCCGTCGATCAGCCCTGCGTCCCGGAGATCGAAGACGAGTCGTGAGAACGCCCCGGGCAAAGCGGCCCCGTCCGTCATGACGAACACGACGCGCGCCTCGGTCGCCCGCTTGGCCCCCGCGGCGATCGGTCCGATCATCGAATGCAGCGGCGCACAGACGACCGGCGTGTGCTCGAGACCATCCGAACCCTCGAGCGCCTCCCGATAGCGCTCTTCCACGCTTGCCACCGCCGTCTGTAGGGGCGTGTAGCGCGCCTTCATGATCCGGCCGGGGGTCTCGTCGCCTCCGACCTCGGCGCCCTCGACCGCGACGACGAAGTGCAAACCCCCGGTGCCCAATCCCAATGCGATGGCGGTGGTGTTGAGGATGACCACGTCGCCGACCGTCACGGCACCGCAGAGCTCCGGATACGCGATGGCCGTCGCGTGCGCGCCGTCGACGTCGACCTCCAGCTCGTGCGCGCCCGGGCGCGCGGCACCGAGCGCGATCACGATGCCGCGTCGCAGGCGGATCATGCGGGAACCCGGTCGGTCCACAAGGCACCGCTATGATGCCGCACGATGGCGGGAGAGGACCGGATGGAGCCGCTCGAACGGCTGCTGAACCTGGTGGGCCTGCTCTTGGAGACGCGTGTGCCGCTGACGTTCGAACAGATCCGGGAGACCCTCGAGCCGTATCGCCAGGAGAACGTGGACAGCGCCAAGCGCATGTTCGAGCGGGACAAGGACATCCTCCGCGACTACGGCGTGCCCCTGGAGCTCGTCGACACCGACGCATGGGGCACCGAGCAGGGATACGTGATCCCGAAGGACTCCTACTACCTCCCCGAGATCTCGTTCACGCCGGAGGAGTCGGTCGCGTTGTTCGTTGCTGCTCAGGGGGTACGCAACGATACGCCGGCGGAGGAAGCGGTACGCAAGCTCATGGTCGGCGCGGAGGGGAGCGTGCTGGCGGGCCTCGCGGGCGGACCACTCGCTTCCGGATCCGACGCCCGCGGCCCATTGGTCATGGCCGTCGCCTCGGCGGCGCAAGGACACCGCCGCGTCCGGTTCGGCTATCGGACGTCGAAGGGGGCCACCTCGGATCGCGACGTCGACGCCTACACGGCCCTCTTCCGAGCAGGCCACTGGTACCTGGTGGGCTTCGACCGGGAGCGGGGAGAACCCCGCTCGTTCCGCCTGTCGCGCTTCACGACAGATCTCGAGGATGCCGGCGAGGGAAGCGAACCTTCCGAAGGATTCCGGGCCGCTGACCTGGTCACGTCGGGGCCGTGGACGGCGGCCGGAGAGGAACGAGCGACCATCGCACTCTCGCCGGACATCGCGTGGTGGGCGACCGGCAGCCTGATCGGCGCCCGGCACGTTCGAACACGCGACGACGGCTGGGCCGAGGTCACCGTTCCGGTGGCCGACGAGCGCGAGCTGGCGCCGATCGTGATCCAGTTCGGACCGGACGCGGTCGTCGTGGATCCGCCGACGCTCCGCGATCACGTCGTGGCGCTCCTGGAGGCCCTCCTTGGCTGAACGCCCGCGACGGCCGCCGAAGACCGCCGAGCGGCTGGGGCGCATGCTCGCGATCGTGCCGTTCCTCGTCCAACATCCCGGGAGCGAGCTGTCCGAGGTTGCCAAACTGTTCGACGTGCCGGCCGACCAGCTGCGGCACGACCTCGATCTGCTCTTCATGTCCGGCCTGCCGCCCTACGGTCCGGGCGACCTCATCGAGGTGGATGTCGACGAGGACGATCAGATCTGGATATCGATGGCGGCGCACTTCGCGCGTCCGTTGCGGCTGTCGCGCAGCGAGGCGCTTGCGCTCCACATCCGTGGGACCGAGCTGTTGGGCACGGCCGGTCTGCCGGACGCGCCGGCGCTCGCATCCGCCCTGGACAAGCTCCGCACGTCGCTCGGACCGGAGACGCTCGTCGATGCCGAGCGGATCGAGATGGCGGATCCCGGCGCACCGATCGAGGCGCTCGATCCGATCCGTGAAGCCGCCGGCGAGCGCCGGCGCGTACGCGTCGACTACTTCGCGCATTCGTCGGGGAGATGGAGCTCCCGGGTCATCGACCCGGAGGAGGTCTTCGTCGCGCTCGGCCATTGGTACGTGGCGGCGTGGGACGTGACGATCGACGAGGAGCGGTTGTTCCGGGTCGATCGCATCCGTCGAGTCGAGCCGACCGGCGAACGGTTCACGCCGAGGGGGCTCGAGGGCGCCGGCCGAGCCCTGTACACGCCGACGGAGGACGACGTTTCCGTTCGCCTCCGCCTCGCGCCGGCCGCGAGATGGATCGCCGAGTACTACGAGACCACGGACGAGCAGGAGCGGGCCGACGGGTCGCTCGACATCACGCTGCCGGCGAGGACCCTCGAGTGGGTGGCGAGGCTCCTGATGCGTGTGGGGAACGACGCGACCGTCCTGGGGCCACCCGAGCTGACCGCGCAGGTCACCGCCCTCGCGAAGGCCACGCTCGACCGATACAGGGGGTAACCGGTCCCCTTGGGGTAGCCCCGTTCGGGGGACAGAGGCTCAAGCCGGGTGTCCTCACCGCCGATAGCTCGGGGTGAGATGACAACCATCCGAACGACTTGCCCCCGCTGCGGAGAAGTGGACATGGGACCCGAAGCGATCCTGCTGTCCGTCCGCGACGACGGCCGCGAAGGCAGCTACCGGTTCACCTGCCCGGGATGCGCCGACGACGTGGAGAAGCGTGCCGACCGCAAGATCGTGGCGCTCCTCGTCTCCGCCGGCGTGGACATCGCACAGCCGGACGGTGTGTCATCCCAGGCCGCGATGCTCTTCGACGATGCCGACGCCCAACGAGCCACCCCGATGGGACCAGCATTCTCGATCGACGACGTGATCGAGTTCCATTTCCTGCTCCAGGACGACCGGTACATCCAAGACTTCTTCGCCAGCAGCGACGGCGTCTGACGCCGGGATCCGCCCGACCCCCCTTCCGCCTTCCCGTTCCCTTGGCTCATGTAGCATCGCCGTATGGCGTCCTGGCTGATGGTGTGGTTCGTCGTCGGGATCGTATCCACAGCGGCGATCCTCGCGTGCCTGATCGGCCTGGTTCGTCACGTGCTGGTCCTCGGGCGCACGGTGAAGCAACTGCAGGACGAGATGCAGCCCATCGCGGACGATCTGCGAAGGGAATCGCAACGGGCGGGCACGCACTCGTCCGCCATCGGCGAACGTCGTCGGCGAGGCTCCGCCTCGAAGGCCCCGGGGTAGAATCGCGTGGGGCGCAGGTCCCATACGGAACATGCTGAACATCGGCCCCCAGGAGCTCATCCTCATCCTGATCGTCGCCCTCGTCGTCGTGGGCCCTCAGCGTCTGCCCGAGTTGGGCCGCACGATCGGCAGGGCACTTCGCGAGTTCCGCAAGATCCAGGACGACGTCAAGGACACGATCAGGTTCGACCTTGACGACCAGCACGAGCCATACGTCCGGCCGCGGAAGAGCCCACGAACGCCTCCATCCGAAGGGAAGGGCGACGTGACCGACAGCGAGATACCCGCCGAGACGGACGTGCAGGCCCCCGGCACCTCCCTTCCCGCCGGCGTCGATCAGCCCGTGGTCGACGCGCCGACAGAGACGGGGCTCGACCCCGAACCGCGAGCCGCTGAGTAGCCGGGGGTCGTCCCGCCGCATGAGTGTCTTCTCGAGGATCTGGCGTCGACCGCCTGAGGAGCGCGCAGGCACGATGACGCTCGTCGAGCACCTGGAGGAGCTCAGGCATCGCCTGGTCGTCTGCATCCTCGCGGTCGCCGGCGGGGCGGTCGTCGGTTGGTTCTTGTACGGCCCGGCCCTCGATCTGGTCCTGAAGCCGTACTGCGATTACTGGGAGACGACCGACCCGAAGCTCCGGATCAACCAGTCGTGCTCGCTGTTCTTCAACGAGCCGTTGGGCGCCATGGTCGTGAAGCTCAAGATCGTGGTCTTCATCGGCCTGGTGGCGGCGCTCCCGGTGCTCCTGTATCAGCTGTGGATGTTCATCGTTCCGGGGCTCACGAAGAAGGAACGGCGGATGGCCATCCCGTTCGTGGGTTCCTCGGTCCTGCTGTTCGCGCTCGGAGCGCTCTTCGCGTACATCACCCTGCCGAAGGGCCTGAACTTCCTTCTCGGGTTCGCCGGCTCGGACTTCATCCCGCTCCTCACGGGGGATCGATTCATCACATTCGTGATCCTGGTCGCGGTGGCGTTCGGGCTGGCGTTCGAGTTCCCGGTGCTGCTCGTGTTCCTGGAGTTGGTCGGGGTCGTCACGTCGCAGAAGCTCCGGAAATGGCGGCGCTACTCCATCCTGGGGATCGCGATCTTCGCGGCGGTCATCACGCCGTCGTCCGACCCGTACACGATGCTCGCGATGACGATCCCGATGTGCCTGTTCTATGAGGCCGCTATCATCATCGGTCGCCTCATGAAGAAGTAGCGGAAGACAGGATCCGGATGGCGATCAAGGGGAAAGGCAAGACGAGGGGGCGTCAGACCGCCCGGGCTCCTCGGCGTGCTCCGGTCGAGGTGAAATCGCCGTTCTTCCTTCGGCGCTGGGTGCAGGTCTCACTCGCCTTCGTGGCCGGCGTCCTGCTGATGGTGTTCGCGGTCTGGGTCACCAATTATCTCCGGCAGCAGCGCGCCGACGACAAGGCCGCGACGGAGGCGTCGGAGCAGCGGACCGCCGGGCAGAAGTGGAAGAGCCAGGTGGAAGGCGCGCTCGGGAAAGTCGGCACGCTCTCTCCCGGCGCCCCACCCGCGGTCTTCCCCGACCTGGCCACCACGATCTCCGCGCTCCAGAAGAAGGGCGACGTCCCCGACGGCGCGGCCGCGACCCTGAAGCAGGCGAAGGACGACGCGAAGCTCGCGTCCGATCCGCTCAAGAGCTTCAAACTCTCCGATGAGGTCCGTGACATCGGCATGAGCGAAGGACAGGTCTCCTGGTTCCTGAACTCCCAGGCCCGTATCGTCGAGGCGCTGGAGCTATACGCGCAGGCGGCCGCGAACGCGGCGCTCGCGATCGGCGCTCCCGACGAACAACGAGCGGCGATCGCCGACGCAGCGGCTGCTCTGCAGGACAGCGCTGCGCAGATCCTCCTGGACGGTTGGGGCGACTACCAGAACGCGCTCGGGTCGGTCCAGCTCATCGACTCACCGCTGACCTCCCTGACGGGCGCCACGGGCCCGTAGGACGAGCACATGGCCGCCACGGGATCGGTCGTCGTGCTCGCGAACCCGACGGCCGGCGAAGGCAAGGCCGGACGACGGATCGGCCGCGTGCACGCGATCCTGGACGAGGTCGGGGTGGACCACGAGATCCAGGTCTCCCGCTCGGCCGAAGAGATGGAAGCGCTCGCTCGCGCGGCCGGCGAGCGAGGAGGTATCGTCGCCGTCCTCGGCGGAGACGGAAGCGTCAACCTGGTCGTGAACGGGTTGTCCGGCACAAGTGCCACGCTCGCGGTGTTGCCGGCCGGGACCGGCGACGACTTCGCGAAGGCGATCGACGTCGGCAAGCTGGACCGGGCGACCCGGCTCCTCGCGGACCCCAAGACCGTCGACGTCGACCTGATCTCAGTCACAGCAGGTGTTGAGGAACGCCGCTACATAAACGTGGCGGGCACGGGTTTCGACTCTGCCGTCGAGGAGGTCGCCGCCGGGATGCGACGGCGGTTGGGCGCGCGCGGGCATTACGCACTCGCGACCGTGAAGACGCTTTCGCGATTCGTTCCGGCGATGTTCCACGTCGAGCTCGACGGCAAATCGCTCGACGTCGACGCGATGCTGGTGGTGATCGGGAACAGCTTCGCGTACGGCGGTGGGATGAAGGTGCTCCCGCAGGCCTCGATCGTCGATGGGCAACTCGATGTCTGCATCGTGTCCGCCATGAGCAAGGGCGCCTTCCTCCGTGCGTTCCCGAAGGTCTACGTCGGCAAGCACAGCTCCCATCCAAAGGTCACGATGTTGAAAGGCAAGGAGCTGAAGGTCGAGTCGAACCGCCGGATGACGGTCTTCGCGGACGGAGAGCGGGTCGGGTCGCTCCCCGCGGTGTTCACCGTCCTACCGAGGGCTCTGCCGGTCGTGGTGGGTCCGAACCCGAAGGCGATGCGATGACCGAGGGCCTGCTTCTGGTCCACGCGTTCCCGCTGGACGCCCGGATGTGGGAACCGCAGCTCGCCGCGCTCGGCAACGGGGTGCCCGTCGTCGCGCCGCATCTCCCCGGGTTCGGCGGAACGCCGGGAGCCGGTGACGTGATGTCGATGGCGTCGGCCGCCGGACGATGTCTCGAGGCGCTCGACGCCGCCGGCGTGGACCGCGCCGTCGTCTGCGGCCTGTCGATGGGTGGCTACGTCGCGTTCGAGCTGTGGCGTCAGGCCCGCGAACGATTCGCCGGCCTGATCCTCGCCAACACCCGCGCCGGAGCCGATGCGGCGGAGGGCGCAGCCGGACGCCGTGCGCTGGCCGAGCGGCTGCGAGCGGACGGTAACGGCTTCCTGGTCGAGAGCCCGCCGCCGCTCCTGTCGGAGCACGCGAACGACGAGCTGCGCCGACGGGTCCGCGAGCTGATCGCGGGACAGCCGGCGGCCGCGATCGCCGCCGCGTCGCTCGGCATGGCAGAGCGCCCGGACTCCACGCCGGATCTGGCCACGATCGACGTCCCCACCCTGGTCGTCACGTCGGACGGCGACTCGTTGATCCCGCCCGCGGTGACCTCGCCGATGGCCGACCAGATCCCGGGTGCCGAGCTCGCCGTCATCGACGGAGCCGGGCATCTGTCGAACCTTGAGGCCGCGGGGGCCTTCAACGAGTTGGTGGCGCACCACCTGGATCGTTGCCTCCCGGCCTGACCGCGGTCCACCAGACCCGCCCGTAGACTGACGCTCGTGGTCACCCCCGCGGCGTTCGCCGCCCAGTACCCGTTCCCGCTCGACGACTTCCAGGTCACGGCCATCAACGTCGTGGATGCCGGTCAGTCGGTGCTCGTCGCCGCCCCCACGGGATCCGGCAAGACGGTCGTCGCCGAGTTCGCGATCGAGCGCGCGCTCGACCGGGGAGGCAAGGCCTTCTACACGACGCCGCTGAAGGCGCTCTCCAACCAGAAGTACGGCGACCTGGTCGCGAGGCACGGCGCGGATCGCGTCGGCCTGCTCACGGGGGACAACGCGGTCAACTCCGAGGCGCCCGTGGTCGTCATGACCACCGAAGTGCTGCGCAACATGCTCTACGAGCGCAGCGCTACGCTCGACGGACTGATGACCGTGATCCTGGACGAGGTCCACTACCTCCAGGACCCGTATCGCGGCGCCGTGTGGGAGGAGGTGTTGATCCACCTGGCGCTCTCGGCCTCGGTCGTGTGCCTGTCGGCGACCATCTCGAACGCGGAGGAGTTCGGCGAGTGGATCCAGACACTGCGGGGTGAGACGGCCGTCGTCATCGAGGAGCGCCGGCCCGTGCCGTTGGAGCATCACTACCTGGTCGGACGCCGCCTGCATCCCATGCACATCGAGCAAGAGGGCGCCCTCATGCCGAACCCCTACGTGGTCTCGCTCGATCAGCAGGAGCTCCGCGTCAAGGAGTACCGAAGGGTGGGGAGCAACGCGCTCCAGACGCAGCGGATGAACCGTCCCAGGGAAGGGCACCGCCGCGTGTACGTGCCCCGACGCGAGGAAGTCGTCGAGGTCCTCGCGCAGGCGGACATGCTCCCCGCCATCTACTTCGTCTTCAGCCGGGCGGGATGCGACCGGAGCGTGCAGTGGATGCGGGAGTCGGGTGTGCGCCTGACCACGCGCGCCGAGGCCGACCACATCCGGGAGCGAGCGGAGATCCGCGCCGCTTGGATCGCCGAGGAAGATCTGGTCACGCTCGGCTTCTACGACTTCCTGGACGGTCTTACCGCAGGCGTGGCCGCTCACCACGCCGGGATGTTGCCGGTGTTCAAGGAGACCGTCGAGGAGCTCTTCGAGGCCGGCCTGGTGAAGGTGGTGTTCGCGACGGAGACGCTCTCGCTCGGGATCAACATGCCGGCGAGGACCGTCGTTATCGAGGACCTGTGGAAGTTCCAGGGGGAACGACACGAGATCCTCACCCCGGGGGAGTACACGCAGCTGACCGGACGGGCGGGGAGGCGGGGCATCGACGCGCTGGGGCACGCGGTCGTCGTCTACCAGCGACAGGTGCCATTCGAGCGCGTGGCGGGGCTCGCGGCGACGCGGACGTACGACCTCAACTCGTCGTTCCGGCCTTCGTACAACATGGCGGTCAACCTGGTGCGCAACTACGACCGCGAGCAGGCCCATCAGCTCCTGAACTCGTCGTTCGCCCAGTTCCTGGCCGATCGCGGCGTCGTCTCGCTGGAACGTCAGCGGGAGCACGACGTGAAGGCGCTCGAGGGGTACCGCGCCAACCTCGTCTGTCACCTGGGCGACTTCGACGAGTATTGGGGCTTGTTGAGCGAGGCGAAGCGGCTGCGCGACGAGGATCGTCGTGGCCGCGAGCGGGAACGCGTCGGAGCGATCCGGTCGGCCGTCTCCGGCCTCCGTCCGGGGGAGGTGATCCATCTGCCCCGGGCTCGGCGCCGCGGTCTGGCCGTCGTCCTGTCCTCGAGGGACGGGAAGCCGACCGTGCTCTCGGAGGACCGGTCGTACTTCCGACTCTCGGCCAAGGACTTCGACGATCCGCCGTCGGTCCTCACCCGGATCGTCCTGCCGCGATCCGGGAGCTCGCGGAGCGCGCGGTACCGCCGCGACGTCGCCTCGAGGTTGGTGTCGCTGCACGTCAAGCGCCCGCGGGAGGAACGGCACTCCACCGACGCCGAGGTCGAACGGAGGGCGGTGGAACTGGAGACGCTCGCGGCGCAGCATCCGTGCGCATCGTGTGCCGAGCGTCCCAAGCACGAGCGCTGGGCCACGCGTGCCGACGCGCTCGGCGCGCAGATGAAGGGCGTGGAACGACGTATCCAGATCCGCACGGAGACGCTCGCACGCCAGTTCGACCGGGTGCTGGCGGTGTTGGAAGCGCTCGGCTACGTGGATGGGTGGGCGATCACGCCGAAGGGCCGCACGCTCGCGCGCATCTATGGCGAGGGCGACCTGCTGGTGGGGGAGTCGCTGTCGTCGGAGTTGTTCGACGGCCTCTCGCCCTCGGAGGTCGCATCCCTCCTGAGCGCCGTCGTGTACGAATCGCGCGAGCGTGTCCCCCTGCCGGGAGAGCTCCCGACCGGCACCACCAAAGAGCGATACGAGTTGCTCGAGCGCACCTACCGCCGGATCCGTCGGACCGAGGAGGAGCACCAGGTGGAGCTCAGCCGGTCGCTTGATGCCGGCTTCGCGACGCCCGTCTTCCATTGGGCGGAGGGCAAGCGCCTGGAGGACGTCCTGGAGGAGACCGAGATGGCGCCCGGAGACTTCGTCCGCAACTGCAAGCAACTCGTCGACCTCCTCCACCAGATCGAGGACGTCGCCGAGGGCGAGACGGCGGAGCAGTTCCGGCAGGCGCGTGGCTCAGTGATGCACGGCGTCGTCGCCTACACCGGCGTGTAGCTACGATGCCGACCATGACCGCGAGCCCGTTCGGTTCCCTGGTGGTGATCGCGAACCCGCACGCGGGGGAGGGGCGGGTCGGCCGGGAGCTGGCGGCCCTGGAGCGCGGGCTTGCCCAGCGCGGGCTGGACTATTCGCTCCGGGTGACGGTCGGGCCCGGAGACGCGACGCGGCTGGCGACGGACGCGTTGGATGCCGGCGTCCGGTTCCTGGTGGCCGTCGGGGGCGACGGGACGATCCATGAGGTCGTGAACGGCATGTTCCGCGGCGGTCGCCCGATCGTGGACGATCCGGTATTGGGCGTGGTGCCAGCGCATTCGGGATGCGATCTCGTGAAGAGTTTCGGGCTGCCAGGGGACGTCGACGCGGCATGCGGCCATCTGCTGGGCGACAACACGTATCCGTTCGACGTCGTGAAGGTCGCGTTCACCGGTTCGGACGGCGAGCCCGCGATCCGCTACAGCGTGAACCTGGCCGAGATCGGGTTCGGCGCCGCCGTGGCCGCCCGGACGGCAGGACGGCCGGGGCGCGCGCGGTCGTTCCTGGCCTTCTGGTCCGCGTTCGCGCGCACACGTGTTCGCGATGTTCGGATCGAGGCGGATCGCAGCGTGTACGAGGGCCCGGCGTTCAACGTGATCGTTGGCAACGCGCAGTTCTCGTCGGGCGGGATGCGGCTGTCGCCGCGCTCGTTCCCGGGCGACGGCGTGGCGGACGTGCTCGTCTTCACCGGTCCACGGTCGGATGCCTACACGCTGTTGCCTGCGATGTACCGGCACGGTGACCATGTCCCTCATCCGCACATCCGCGAGATGCGAGCGAAGGTCCGCGTGTCGATCGACGCCGCCCGGCCGCTGCCCATCGTCGCCGACGGCGAGATGCTCGGCACCACGCCGGCGACGTTCCAGATGGTTCCCAGATCGATCCTGTTGAAGCTGTGACGGCCGACCACACGACCCGACGGGAGCGCCTTGCCGCGGAAGTGGCCGAGGAGCGGCTGGCTGCCGTGGTGGTGGCCCCCTCGCCCGACCTGGTCTACCTGACCGGCTACGGTCCGATGCCGCTGGAACGGCTCACCGTGCTCGTGATCCGGCCGGACGGCGATGCCGTCCTGGTGGTGCCCGAGCTCGAGCGGCAGCTCGCGCTCGACTCGTCCGCGGGTCAGACGCTCCACGCGAGCCAGGTCGTCGGCTGGCGGGACGGAGACGATCCGTACGAGCTCGTGTCGTCGATCCTGCCTCGGGAGGGACGGGTGGCGATCGGCGACCGGATGTGGGCCTCGCACGTATTGGCGCTTCAGCAGATGGCCCCGAGCCTCTCGTTCGAGCCCGCCTCGAGGATCATCGGCCGTCTGCGCGCGGTCAAGGACCCCGACGAGCTCGGAGCGCTGCGGCGGGCGGGGCGGGGCGCCGACGAGGCGTTCCGTCAGATCTGCGGCATGCGCTTCCTCGGACGGCGGGAAGAGGAGGTCGCGGACGACCTGGCGGCGCTGCTCGTCGAACATGGACATTCCCGCGCGGACTTCACGATCGTCGCGTCGGGGCCCAACGCCGCCTCGCCGCATCACGAGCCGAGCGGGCGCACGATCTATCCCAAGGACGTCGTCGTGCTCGACTTCGGTGGCGAGGTGGGCGGGTACTTCTCCGACACCACGCGCACCGTGGTCGTGGGTCAGTCGCCCGCCGGGTTCGAAGAGGTGTACCGGCTGGTCCAGGAAGCGCAGGACGCCGCGGTGCGGGCCGTTCGTCCAGGGGTGGCCGCACAGGACGTGGACCGCGCGGCACGCCGGATCATCGACGGCGCCGGCTACGGCGAGCGGTTCTTCCACCGGACCGGGCACGGCATCGGGCTCGAGGTCCACGAGCCGCCGTACATCATCGAGGGGAACGAGACGGTGCTGACGCCGGGCATGACGTTCTCGGTGGAGCCCGGCGTGTACCTGGAGGGGCGGTTCGGCGTGCGGATCGAGGACATCGTGGCCGTGACCGCCGACGGGGTCGAGCGGCTGAACCGATCCACCCGCGAGCTGCAGACCGTCGACTAGATCGGCCGCGGTTACCGCTGATCGCGAGGCCGGACCTTCGTGCCCTCCGGCGTGTCCATGACCTCGAGACCCATCGCGTCGAGCCGGTCGCGGAGATCGTCGGCGTTCGCGAAGTCCTTCGCGGCTCGCGCCGCGTCGCGTTCGGTCATGAGCGTCCGCATCTCGTCGGTCGGCTTCCACACGCTCCTCGCCTCTCGGTCGAGATCGAGACCGAGGACGTGGTCCCACGCGGCGAGGAGCGCGTACTTCTCCCCGTCGGGAACGTCGGTCGATGAGACCAGCTCGTTCACGATCACCACGGCGGACGGGAGATCCAGGTCCGTCGCCAGCGCCTCCCGGAACCGCGCGTCGAAGCCCTTCGCGGCGTCGCCGAGCTCGATCGCGGCCGGCGCCCAGGACGCCATGCGACGCCGGAGCTGCGTGAGGCGGCGGTCGGCGCCCTCCATTGCGTCCCAGGTGAAGTCCATCTCGCTGCGGTAGCGGGTCTGGAACGTGAGCCAACGGAACGCCAACGGATCCAGCCCTCGTTCGACGAGCTCCGAGACGCGGACCACGTTGCCGGTGGACTTGGCGATCTTCTGTCCGGACAGGCGGAGATGGCCTCCGTGTACCCAGATCGACACGACCGGGTGGCCGACCGCGCCTTCGGACTGGGCGATCTCATCCTCGTGGTGAGGGAATCGCAGGTCGTTCCCGCCCGCGTGGATGTCGAAGCGATCACCCAGGTACTTCATGGACATCGCGGAGCACTCGATGTGCCAGCCGGGGAACCCCTCTCCCCACGGGCTCGGCCACTTCATCAAGCGACCGGGACCGGCGGCCTTCCACAACGCGAAGTCGGCGGCGTGCCGCTTGCGAGGGTCGGTCTCCAGGTCGCGATGCCCCTCCCGGAGGTTGTCCAGGGTGTTCCCGGACAACCGGCCGTAGCCGGGGAACGACGTCACGTCGAAGTACACGCTGCCGGAATCCACGACGTAGGCGTGCTCCTTCTCGACGAGCGTCTCGGTGAGCTCGATCATCTCGGGGACGTGCTCGGTGGCCTTCGGCGTGATGTCGGGCTCGCGGATGCCGACCGCCTCGGCGTCGTCGAACACCGCCCGCGTGTACTTCTCGGCGATCTCGAGCGGGGCGAGGCCCTCGTCCTCGACCGCAAGGAGCATCTTGTCGACCGCCTCCGGAGACGACTCGTCGGTCATGTGGCCCACATCGGTGATGTTCATGACGAGCGTGACCGTGAACCCCTCGAGCTCCAGGGCGCGACGGATGAGGTCCGAAAGCATGTACGTCCGGAAGTTGCCGAGGTGCGCGGTCCGATACACGGTGGGGCCGCACGCGTACATCTTGACGTGGCCCGGCTCGACCGGCCGAACCTCGTCGAGTTCGCGTGTGAGGGTGTTGTAGAGGCGCACGGTGCGCTCAGGATACCCGCGGACCCGCTCCGCCCCAGCGCCGCTCGGTCAGTCCTGGTCGACGTCGGGACGCCGTGGGAGACCTTCCTGGAGCCGCACGTGACCGTTTCCTTGGCCGTTGGGCGGGGTCGAGCCGGCCAACGCGGGGACGGGCATGGACAGGTCAACCCGTGCATGCTCGCGATGCGCCTCGAGCGCCGCTTCGTGGTACCGCTCCATCTCCTCGGCGAACCCCGTGTCCTTGTACGGCCGGCCATCCACGAGCGGACCCTGGCGGCCCTCGATGATCGCCTCCACGTCGTCGCCCGAGACGGTCTTGTGCGTCTCGAGCGCGTGGGCGACCGCGAGCACCTCGTTCCGGTTCTCCCTGAGGAGTTGCGCGGTCACCTCCAACATCTCCTGCAGCTTGCGCTCGACCCGCTTGCCGAGGTCGCTCTCGAGGAAGTTCCGGTCGATGCCGTCCTCGGCGCTGCCGGCGCTGGTGCCCGAGATCGCGAGCTTCGAGACGCCGTGCGAGGCGACCGTGTCGCCCATCGCCCAGTAGCCGAGCATCAACGCCGCGATCGCGGTGGCGCCGCGCATGTCGCCGCCGACCCCGGCCGAGTTGTCCCCGTCGAAGAACAGCCGCTCACCGGCGAGCGACGCCAAGCTCACGATGATGTCGGCGTCCCGCTCCGAGCGCCATTGGACGAACTGGTCCTCGGGCGGGATGGAGGACACGAAACCGCCGATGTCGCCGCGTCGCTCGATCGTGGCCATGTCGATCACCATGTGCCTGCGGGTGCGGTACGCGGCCACGGCGTGACACGCCTCATGGATCGCCACGGCATGCCGCTCCCGATTCACGTACTCGCTGTCGTCCGGGAGACCGTGCTCCTTCAGCTGTTTCGCCCGGGTGACGTCGGCCCAGTTGATCACCTCGCGCCCGTCGCGGATCGCGATCACGAGCGCCTCGTTCACCAAGTCCTGGATGCTGGCGCCGGTCGCGTACGGGGTCATGGTGGCCAACTTGTCGATGTCCGCCGGGGTGAGCTCGTGTTGAACCTTGCCGAGGTAGTAGTCGTACGTCGACTTCCGCCCTTCCTTCGACGGGTAGCCGACCTTGTAGATCCGATCGATGCGTCCGGGGCGGAGCATCGCCTCGTCGAGCGCCTGCGGCATGTTCGTCGCGAAGATATGGAGGATCCGGTACTTGGGGGGAGGCTTCGGCTTCATGCCGAGCAGACGCCGAACGTACCGATTGATGAACCCCCGGGGCTTCTTCAGCCCGGACATGGCTGAGAGCAACGCCTGAAGCGTGCCCATGCCCCCACCGCCGCCCATGCCGCCCATGAAGATCGGGTCCTTGGCGGTACCCATCTCCGATCGAACGATGGCGTCGCGGGAGACGGGCGCGAGGTACGCCATGCCGTTACATCCTGGATCAAGGGCCGAGCCGCCCGACGCGCCGAAGTTCCAGCCTCCGCCCTGGGTTCCGAGGGAACCGCGGTTGCCGAGCGAATCGGCCTCATCGAAGAACACGATCACGCCGCCGTAGCGAACGGCGAGCTTGCGGAGCTTCCGATACAGGCTCTTCACCTTCAAGATGCCCACGCCCATGAACATCTGGGTGAACGCGCCGGGGTCCACGAACACGAACGGCTTCGCGGTCTCGCCGGCCACCGCTTGCGCCATCAACGTCTTGCCCGTCCCCGGAGGACCCCAGAGCAACAAGCCTCCGGGGACGTAGCCGCCTCGGTCCTCGATCGACTCGGGATCGTCGAGGAAGATCATGTTCTCCTGGACCCGCTCCAAGACCGGGTCCTGCCCCTTCACGTCGGAGAACCGGGTCTCGAGGTCGTCCGGCATGTAGGTGTCGATGCCGCCGCGCGAGAGGAACCAGAAAAGCCCGCCGAACTGGACGATGATGAAGAGGAACCCGAACGACAGCTGGAAGACGAAGGGCAGGGCCGTGACGAGCCGGCCCGGAGCGTCGAGCAGTCCGAACCAGACCGGGTCGGTCTTGAAGAGTCTTCCGAGGAACGTGCTGAGCGCCAGCAGGAAGATGAACGCCTTGAACGCCCGCGCGGCGCGGAACCGCGTCCAGTCGTCCATCTTCCCCAGCCGGTGGGTGGCACGGCCGAAGACGGTCTTCTGCCAGAACCGGTAGTACGCCTTCGAATGCTCTTCGATCAGGTAGTGGAGCTGTCGGAGCACCTCGATGCCGAGGAGCACCAGGATCCACGAGTAGTCGTGAAACGCGATCCGCAGGGCGTCGGAGAACGGCCCGCCGATGGGGTTGACCGTGGTCGTCCACACGATCGCGAGTCCGCACGCCCACAGACCCAACAGCAGGATGACGAACTTGATCCGATCCCAGACAGTGGCGGGCACACGACGCTCCCGCTCCGAGAGCCGTGGGCGGGACACGTGGGCCGCGCCGCGTTGGATCGACGTGCGATCGCGCTGCTTGCTCATGGCAACACCGTCCAGGAGTCGACGATCGATGAGATGTCGGAGCTGTTGCGTTGGTAACAGGCGGCGCTGCAGAGCACCGCGATGAAGTAGACCTGGCTGGAGTCCGCGTTCACGAACGCCATCTGATCGACGGTGACGTAGTCGGGACTGAGCAGGGCGGCGTGCCCGCCGCCCAGGAGCGTCCGCTGGAGCTTGGCCGCTCCGGACGTCTCGGTTTGGGTCGCGCTCGCCTGTGCGGATGCCAACGAGCTCGCTCGGAACTGGAACACGATGTGGAGCCCACGGACCCCGTCGTTGTCGATCGAGTCGTCGTACGAGAGCACCTGTGCGCTGTTCGGGTCCTGCAGCAGGGCGTCGACCGGGAACAGGTAGTTCCGCAGCGCGTTGAAGCTCGACCTGTCACGGTCGTCGAAGCTGAAGCGCTGGACGAGGGCGACCCCCTGCGGATGGACCGTGTTCAGCGTGCCGGGATCCAAGACGTGTGAGACGGAAGGCTGCGGATCGCCGTCGATGCCGACGAGCCATCGGATCGGATCGGGGGTCGAGGGTTGCGGCCCGGGGGGCAATCCAAGGAGCGTTTCGCGGTCGAAGAGCTCCCACTCTCGTGGGATCTTGAACGCCGTTCGAAGCGACGTGTTCCGCACGTACTCGTAGCGAGGCGCGGAACACGACATGGCGAGCACGGCGAGCGAGACGCTGATGAACGCCCAACTCGTCAGACGGCCACGGGCCGACCCGATCATCCGAACATTATGCAGGCTCTTCGCCTGAAAGAGAGACCCTCGGCCGGCGTTCCCCCGCTAGGTTGCGAGCGGGCGGCCCTCGAACGGGATCGACAACGCGATCGTCGTGCGGGTCGCCACCCCCGCCTTCTCCCGGAGACGTCTGATGAGGTCCTCGAGATCACCGGTGGTCTTGGTCCGTACCTTGAGGATGTAGCTCGCCTCACCCGCGACGCTCAGACAGTCCTCCACCTCGGGGAACTCCGCGACACGATCGGGCAGGTCGTCCGGCTGTTGCGGATCGAGCGGCGTGGCCGCGATCAAG
>JBBQVZ010000074.1:0-16824 GCA_038211015.1 Actinomycetota bacterium
TGGAGGACGAGGATCCGCCGTCCGATGAGGAGGCGCTCCGTCGCGTGCAGGAGATGTTCGGCGCGCAGGTGACGGCCGACGCGTCGGAGCCCGGGGACTAGCCCGTGGCGTACGAGGGCCCCATCCAGGAGTTGATCGACGAGCTGGCCCGGCTCCCCGGCGTGGGACCGAAGTCCGCGCAGCGTCTGGCGTTCTGGTTGGTCAAGGCGCCGGCGGAGGATGCGAAGCGTCTCGCCGCCGCCATCGTCCAGGCGAAGGACCGCATCGCGTTCTGCCGCGAGTGCGGCAACGTCGCCGAAGGCGATCTCTGCCGTGTCTGCGGCGACGCCTCGCGCGACGCCACCCTGTTGTGCGTGGTCGAGGAGCCCAAGGATGCCGCGACGATCGAGAAGGCGTCGCTCATCAAGGGCCGTTATCACATCCTTGGCGGGGCGATCAGCCCCCTCGACGGCATCGGTCCCGAAGACCTCCGCGTCCAGGAGCTGCTCGATCGCGTGGAACGCGATCACGTCACCGAGGTCATCCTGGCCACGAACCCGAATCTCGAGGGGAACGCGACGGCGATGTACGTCGCGGCGCTGCTGAAGCCGTCGGGCATCCGCGTGACGCGGCTGGCGAGCGGCCTGCCCGTCGGGGGCGACCTGGAGTACGCCGACGAGGTGACGCTGTCCCAGGCCCTCGAAGGCCGCCGCGAGATGTGATGGCCGAGGGGCGGCCGACCGTCGTTCAGGTGGCGGACCGCGCGCTCGTCCTGTACGCGCTCGTGCGCCGCGGGTACATCGAGCACGTCATCGCGAACACCGGCGGCGATCCATTGCGCATCCAACAGGGCGAGTCGGCGCGCGTGGAGACCGATCGCTGGCTCGAGCGCGAGGCGCTGCGCGACGCTCTGACCGAGCTCGAGGCGCGGCTGTTCGACGCGCCGTCCGGTTCGTGGCCGGCGAGCGCCACGGCGGATGCCATGTGGCGCAAGGAATCGCTAGGCGCCCTACTCTGGGCGCTCCAGCACGTGGCGGAGATGCCGCCGTACGACCGCGAGTTCGACCAGACGGTGCTGGACGACGCAATCATGCGGTACGGCTCGGTGTCGGGGTTCAAGACCGAAGGACTGCTCCGGGACGACGAGGACCTCGATCGCGCGTGGATGGAGGCGGACGCGTGGGTCGGTGCGACGGAGGATCGCGGCGGCGAGGACGCCACGATCGCGTCGGTCGCCGCCGAGCGCTACCGGGCGCTCAGCTGGCTGCGCGACGCCGACGCACCGCCGCCGTGATCAGCCAGACGAGCAGCGCCAGCCCGGCGAGCGGGAGCAGGTAACCGAGCCCGATCACCACGGCCGACACCACGTTCAGGAACCCCTGGATCGACCGGTCCCACGCGCCGCCGAGGCTCGGGTTCTCGACCTCGTCTTCCTGCTGGAGCTGCGCGGTGTCCTTCTCATTCAATTCGACCCGAACCGTCGCCTCCGCCACTTGGTCCTCGATGAAGTTCAGTTGTCCCTGGATCTGCTCGACCTGCAGTTCCACGTTGCTCAGGCGGTTCTGCACGGTGATCGTTTCCTGGATCGTCGTCGCCTGCGCCATCAGGTCACGGAGCACCGTGCGCTGGCCGATCGCGTTCCGGAGACGGGCCTGGAGGTCGATGAACTGCGCGGTCACGTCCTTGCCGGTGATGGACTGTGCCTGCACGACGCCGATGTCGCGGAGCGCGAGCATCGCGTCGTCGAACCGCTTGGCCGGGATGCGAAGCACGAGTGTCCCGCGCCGCTGACCGCGGATCTGCGAAGAGAGCACGAACCCGCCGTTGTTCTGCGCGATCCGCGTGACGGCCGCGAACCCCTTGGAGAAGCCGTCCTTCGCGACCTGGATGGACATCGTCCCATCCCGGATGATCTTCGAGATGTCGCTTCCTCGTGGGGCGGGGATCGTAGCCGCCTGGTCGACCGGGGTAGCCGTGTGGAAAGTGGTGTTCCACTCCGTCGCGCCGGTGTCTCCGACGAGCGTGCCCCGCTCTTCACCACCCGTCGCGCCAGAGGTCCCCCCCGCGCCGGCCTTGTCCGACGAACCGCCGAGCCCTCCGTTCGTCGCGACCAACCCGATGAGGCCCGCGACCACCAGGAGCCCGATCAGCGAGGCGGCGAACGTTCCCCACCCTGCCCACGAACGGCGACGCGCCGGGGGAGCCGATCTCATCCACTTCTCGCGCGTCGTCGCCTGTTGCAGATCCTTCTCCAGGAGCGTCAGGTACTCGATGTCGGTCTTCATGGGGTCTCCACCTCCGCGGCGGGCCGGAGCCCGCGCTCCTGCAGCACGATCGCCAGGCGCCGCAGGCCGCGGCTCACGCGCTGGCGCGCGTTGTCCTCGGTGCACGCGAGCCGTCGCGCAACCTCTGGGTACGCGAGGCCGTTGATCACGTGCAGCTTCAGCGCCTCGCGTTGATCGTTCGAGAGCGTCTCCAGGGCTTCGACGAGCGCGTCCTTGATAGGGGCGAAGTCGACGAGGTCCTCGATCCGTTCGTAGTCCTCCGGCGGGAGCGATCGCTCGGGCATCCCCAGCTTCCGGCGGGCGTCGGAGTCCACGCGCCCGGCGCGGAAGAACCGTCCGAGCTGGTGTCGCGCGACCCCGTACAGCCATGCCACGCCGTTCACTCCCGTGTCCGTGTAGGTCTTCCGCGAGGCGAACGCCTGCGCGAACGTCTCCGCCGTGAGCTCCGCGGCCGCTTCGGGGTCGAGCGTCCTGCGCGCGAAGTACCTCAGGATGTCCTCGGCGTGCCGCCGATAGAGCTCGGTGAACGAGTCGGGATCCTCACGGGACGCCAGGAGCAGCTCGCTATCGGTGCGTTGGGTGCTCACGGCCTCCCTCTCGTCCGGCTCACCGCGGCTGGTCCGGCCGTTCTGCCCGTACCATGCCCCAGACATCAGCCCTTGTGACACCCAGCTTCGACCTTGGGGGAGACGCCCGATGACAGACGTCCAGTTCCCGGCCGACACGTTCCCGCGACAGCACGCGCGGACGAGGCGCTTCTCGTTGGGCCGTCCGAGGTCGATCTCCGCGTCCGAGGACGGGTCGCGAGTGGCGTTCCTGCGGTCTCGCTCAGGCAACGATCCGGTGGGGAACCTGTGGGTCTTCGACGTGCAAACCGCCCAAGAGCGCTCGGTATTCGGACCCGAGATGGAGGACGAGGAGCACGTCTCGGATGAGGAGCGCGACCGCCGCGAGCGGCTCCGCGAGACGCTCACCGGTGTGACCGCCTACGCGGCGGATCGCGCGCTCACGGTGGCTGCGGTGGCGATGGGCGATCAGCTGTTCCTGGCAGACCTGATCGAAGGTGGAGCCCGTGAGCTCGAGCCGGCAGCCCGGCCGCCGTTCGACCCCCGTCCCGACCCGAAAGGCACCAAGGTCGCCTACGTCGCGGAGGGCTGCCTCCGCGTGCTCGACGTCTCTACCGGCGACGATCGAGAGCTCGCGAGCGACGACGACCCCGACGTCGCTTGGGGTCTGCCCGACTTCATCGCCGCCGAAGAGATGGACCGCCGTCGCGGCTACTGGTGGTCGCCCGACGGCCAGCGGATCGCTGCTGCACGCGTCGATGACCGGCCTGTCCGCGTCTGGCACATCGCCGGGCCGGTCGATCCCGAGGCCCCTCCGCGCGCGGTCCGCTACCCGGCGGCGGGAACCGACAACGCGATCGTCACGCTCGCGGTGTTCGACATGCGAGGGGGCCGGGTCGACGTCGGGTGGGACGTCGAGGCGTTCCCCTACCTGGTGACCGTCGTTTGGAGCGCGAACGGCCCGCTGACGTTCGTCGTCGAGTCGCGCGATCAGAGGACCTGGCAGATCCTGAGCGCCGATCCAGCCACCGGCCAGACGACGCTCGTCCGTGAGGATCGCGACGATCGCTGGCTCCACATCCTGCTCGGTGTCCCGGGGTACCTCGCCGACGGCCGCCTCGTGCGGACGCTCGACTCCGAGGACACGCGTCGTCTCACGTTCGACGACGTGCCGGTGACGCCGGTCGGTCTCCAAGTAGAGGAGGTCATCGAGATCGGCGACGACCACGTGCTGTTCCGCGCCACCGACGATCCGACGGAGCTGCACGTCTGGCGGGTGGACGCCGATGGCACGCTGACCCGTATCACGCGGGAACCGGGCATCCACACCGCGACGCAGGGTGGAGACGTGCTGGTCGTGTCGTCGGCTTCGGCCGCGGGGTTGCCGGTCTCCCGCGTTCTCCGCGACGGCGAGGAGGTCGGAACGCTGCTCTCGTTCGCTGAGGAGCCTCTGCTCGCCGCTGAACTGCGGTTCTCCCTGGGCGGTGCGCGCGAGCTGCGAACGGCGCTCCTCACGCCGGGTGGGGTCGAACCTGCCGGACCGATCCCGGTGCTGCTGGACCCGTACGGCGGACCCCATTTCGGCCGCGTCGTCAAAGCCGGGTTGAGCTTCCTGGAATCGCAGTGGTTCGCCGACCAGGGGTTCGCGGTGCTGGTGATCGACGGTCGCGGGACGCCGGGCCGAGGTCCCGGATGGGAGCGGGAGGTCTACCGTGATCTGGCCGACTCCGTCCTCGAGGATCAGGTCGACGGGCTGCACGCAGCGGCTGAGACGTATCCATTCCTCGACCTCGAGCGTGTCGCGATCCGCGGCTGGTCGTTCGGCGGCTTCCTCGCGGCGATGGCGGTCCTGCGTCGTCCCGACGTGTTCCACGCGGCGGTGAGCGGGGCACCGGTCACGGACGGCGAGCTCTACGACACGCACTACACCGAGCGATACCTGGGGATGCCCGACACCGACGTCGAGGCGTACGCCCGGTATCGCCTGCTCGACGACGCGCCCAACCTGACCCGGCCGTTGCTCTTGATCCACGGCCTCGCCGACGACAACGTCTACGTCGCCAACACCCTGCGCCTGTCGAAGGCGCTCATGGAGGCTGGGCGGTTCCATTCCGTGATCCCGCTGTCGGGCATCACGCACGCGCCGAGCCAGCCGGAGGTCGCCGAGAACCTGCTCTTGCTCCAGGTGCGGTTCCTGCGCGACGCGCTCGGGCTACCCGAACCGGACTTCGCCGATCCGGCCTGAGGCCGCTGTTACGCTGGCTGCGACCGCGAACGGAGGCGTTTCCAGCGTGCCCATCATCGTGCAGAAATACGGTGGAACCTCGGTCGGGACGACCGAGCGGATCCAGGCCGTCGCCGACCGCGTCGTCCGCGCCAAGGCAGAGGGGTACGACGTCCTGGTGGCCGTCTCCGCCATGGGCGACACCACGGACGATCTGCTCGCCATGGCGAAGCGGATCGCGCCGATCCCGAATCCTCGCGAGCTGGACATGCTGCTCACGGCCGGCGAGCGGATCGCCATGTCGCTGCTCGCGATCGCGATCAACGCGCGCGGTTGCAAGGCTGCGTCCTACACTGGATCGCAGGCTGGCATCATCACCGACACGCAACACGGCGCCGCGCGCATCGTGGAGATCCGTCCCAAACGGATCCTCGAATCGCTGGGTGAGGGGAACGTCGTCATCGTCGCGGGGTTCCAGGGGCTCTCCACGAACTATGACATCACCACGCTCGGTCGTGGAGGCTCCGACACGACCGCCGTCGCCATGGCGGCCGCCACCGGTGCGGAGGTCTGCGAGATCTACACGGACGTGCAGGGCGTGTTCACTGCGGACCCGAGGATCGAGCCTGCCGCACGGAAGGTGGAGACGATCTCGTACGAGGAGATGCTCGAGCTTTCCGCCTCCGGCGCGAAGGTCCTGAGCTCGCGGTCGGTGGAGTACGCTCGACGCCACGGTGTGAAGCTCCACGTGCGTTCGTCGTTCGAGGACATGCCGGGCACGTGGGTGCAGGAGGTGGACGAACCGATGGAAGGCGTGCTCATCTCGGGGGTCGCGCTCGACAACGACGAGGCGAAGGTCACGCTCGATCGCGTTCCCGACCGACCGGGCGTGGCCGCCACGGTGTTCCGCGCCATCGCCGGTGAGGGCATCAGCGTCGACATGATCGTGCAGAACGTGTCGCACGAAGGCGCCACCGACCTTTCGTTCACCGCTCCGCTCGCCGACATCCCACGCCTGCGGTCGGTCATGGAGCGCGTCGTGAAGGAGATCGACGCGACGCGGTTCTCGATCGACGATGAGATCTCGAAGGTGTCGCTCGTGGGGGCCGGCATGAAGGCTCATCCGGGCGTGGCGGCCGACCTCTTCGACGCGCTGGCGGCCGAGGGCATCAACATCGAGATGATCTCGACCTCGCCGATCCGCATCTCGTGCGTGATCCGCAAGGCCGACGCCGAGCGCGCCGTGCGAACCATCCACGCGCGGTTCGAGCTGGATCGTGACGGAGCGAGACCCGCCGACGCGCCGTGAGCCTGCCGCCACCACCCCCCGCACCCGATCCACCCTCCATCCCGCCACCTCCTGCGACCGACTCCGCCTCCGTTCCCGCGGTCGCCGAGATGCGGCCGTCGCGAGTCCCGCTCGTGGTGGGAGTCCTGCTCGTTGCCGCGTTCTTCGGCACCGGAGCGCTCCTCTGGGATGGGGCCACGCGTCCCGCGATCTGCGACGAGGCCAACATCACCTCCGAGCGGTTCGGCTACTGCATCACCGCGCCGCCGGGGTGGCGGTTGGCCGAGCCGGTCGGCGAGGAACTCCCCGCCGACCAGCTCTTCCGACCCGAAGGTGACACGACGCTGATGATCCAGGCGATCGAGACAGGTCGGGATCTGTCGGCGTTCGCAGAAGACGTTCGCAGGCTGCAAACTGACAACGGCCTGGACACCGAGGAGATGCGGGCGCTGACGGTGGCGGGCGTCGATGCACTGCAGTGGGACGCGACCCTGGGGTCGTCGGGGGTGGTCAAAGCGCGCACCGTGGTCTTCCTGCGCGACGGCATCGCATGGCGGCTACAGTTCGCCGATTCGACCAAGGTGTTCGACGAACACGTGCGCGACCTCGCCCGGATGCTCCGGTCGTGGCAGTTCCGCTGAGCATCGCTCCTCGCCCGGTACGATGACACGACCATGAAGGTCGCGGTCGTCGGAGCAACCGGTGCCGTCGGCCGGGAGATGACCCGCATCCTGGAAGAGCGGCACTTCCCCGTCGACGCGTTCGTCCCGCTCGCTTCGTCGCGCTCGGCGGGGCGCACCGTGCTGTTCGGTGGCGACGATCACGAGGTGCGCGAGCTGTCGCTCCCCGCGCTGCACGGGGTGGACGTCGCCCTGGTCTCGGCCGGAGCCGACGTCTCCCGTTCGTTCGTCCGCGAAGCTGCCGCCGCCGGGACCACGTGCATCGACAACTCCAGCGCGTTCCGGATGGAACCGGACGTGCCGCTGTCGATCCCCGAGGTGAATCCCGAGGCGCTCGACGGACATCCGAAGATCGTTGCCGTGCCCAACTGCACGACGATCACCGCGATGCTCGCGATCGGGCCACTCCATCGTGCCGCAGGGCTCCGTTCGCTGATGATCTCGTCCTACCAATCGGTGTCCGGCGCCGGCTGGAAAGGCACACGCGAGCTGGTCGAACAGATCGGCAAGCTCCACGGGCAGGAGGAGGACCTCGGTCGCCCCGACGCCGGCGCGCTCCCGGTGGGTGACGTGTTCGGCAAGACGATCGCCTACAACGTGGTGGCCAAGATCGGCGAGTTCGGCGCCGACGGCTACACGGGCGAAGAAATGAAGATCATGGCCGAGCCCCGCAAGATCCTCGGCCTCTCGGACCTGCACGTCGTGGCGACCGCGGTCCGCGTGCCGGTGCCGGTGGGCCACGCGGTGGTGCTCGTGGCGGAGTTCGACCGGGCGATCACGCCCGATGAGGCGCGCGAGCTATTGCGCTCTGCCTCCGGCGTGGAGCTCCGCGACGATCCCGCGAACGACGTCTACCCGAGCCCACTCGAGGCGGCCGGTCTCGACGTGGCCCTCGTCGGCCGTATCCGCCAGGTGCCCGATCGCGACGACGCCCTCACGCTGTTCAGCTGCGCCGACAACCTCCGTAAGGGGGCGGCGCTCGACGCCGTGCAGATCGCCGAGCATCTCTTCCTCCGCCGAGGATCTCGCCGCGCGGGGCGACCCGGTGGGACTCTAGTCTGAAGCGGACTAGTTATCGTCCGTGGGTTGTCCGCCGGGCTCGACGCCTTCGATCAACGGCTTCACGAACCACCGGCCGTAGTCGGCCCAACCCTCCCGCACGTAGAAGGCGATCGTCGAGTCGCGCCACCCGGCCGTGACCAGCGCCATCCGGAAACAGCCGCGCTTGCGTGCGAGCGATTCCGCCCGGCCGAGCAGCTCGCTCCCGACGCCTTCGCGCCTCGCGCGCTCGGTCACGACCAGGTCGTTGACGCGGGCTTGCGGGCGATGGTCCCCGAGGCGCTGGTGGTACTCAATGTCGACGACACCCACCACCTCGCCCTCGATCTCCGCGACCAACGTGACGCTGTCCAGCCGCCGAAGGTGCCCCCCGAACTGCATCCGGTGCGTCGGGTCACCGGCCGTGCCGGCGGCCACGCCCCGGCCGAGCTCCACGAGTAGGGCCGCGACGTCGCTCCAATCCTCGGGTCGTGCGGCACGCACCGTCACGGTCATCGCTCGATGACCTGTTCGCGGTCCTCCTCGACGGTACTGATGTCCGGCGTCATCGAGGTTCGCACCCGCACGGGAGCTGCCCGCATCGGGGGCAGCCGCCGGCATATCGGGCCGCGGCCTCCTCGAGGTCCACGCCCTGCAGGTTCGCGAGCGAGGCGAGCCAGGCCAGCACGTCTCCGAACTCGTGGACCAGGTTGTCCCGATCGCCGGTGCGGAGCGCTCTCGCGAGCTCGCCGACCTCTTCTATCAGCCAGCGGAACGTGGCGTCCCGCCCGCGCGCCGCATCCCGCTCGACGTACGTTGCGCGCATCGTCTCCTGCAAGTCGTGGATCTCCATGGAGCCGACGAGTCTAGTGTGCGGGCGGGTGCCGGCCGGCCTCAGGACGCGGCTGCTGCGGCGACGACCTTCAGGTTCTTCGCCCGTTTGCGCACGTACATCTGCTCGTCCGCGAGCACGATCAGTTCATCCAACGTGCGGGGATCCTCGGGATCGAACATCGCGACACCCGCGGAGAAGGACAGGACGAAGGGACGTCCCTCTTGGGCATTCGCATGGTCCACGGCGTTTTTCAGGCGCGCTAGGGCGACCTTCGCCATGTCGTACGTCTCGGCCGCGAAGAGCACGCAGAACTCGTCTCCGCCCATCCGCGCGATCAGGTCCGAGGATCGGAACGTCTCCCGCAACACGAAGGCTCCCTCGGTGATCATGCTGTCGCCGGCCGAGTGACCGAGCGTGTCGTTGACGTGCTTGAGCCCGTCCAGGTCGAGGAACATCAGCGCGATGGGCTTCTGGGTGCGCTTCGCGATCCTCAGCTGGTGCTCGGCGGTGGGGAGGAACCCTCGGCGGTTCGTGAGCCGCGTGAGGGCATCGGTGGTGCCCATGCGGCGAAGCTCAGTCTGCAGCTCTCCGACGCGCGTGCCGCTCTGCACCAGCACCCGCTCGAGCCGGCCGAGTTCGTCGTCCGACGTGCTCGGCTCCCTGAGCGGCATGCCCTCCTCCATCATCCGCGCGATCTCCTCCGTGCGCACGATCCTTCCCGCGAGCCGCTGGACGAAGAGCAGGACCACCAGCAGCGACGCGAGAACGCCCAGGGGCATCCCCACGATCCCGATCGCGAAGGCGACGTTCCTCACCGCGTCCAGGCTTCGCCGGCGGTCGGTCGAGTCTCGCAGCGACTGGGCTCGTTCCTCTGCCGAGATCTCCCGCACCTGATCGAGGATGACCTTCCCGTCCACAAGGACATCGACGACGGCCGTTGGATCCGCGAGGTCGGTGATCGGCGCGAACGGGCGAAGGGCGACCAACGAGATCGAGCGTTGGGAGAGGAGGTTCTCGAGCTTCGCTACCTGGTCGGACTCCCTCGGGTTGTCCTTGGTGAGCTCCACCAGCGTGCGGATATCGTCGGGTAGGGCCAGCGAAGCGCGGGCGTACGGCTCCAGGAAGCGAGCTTGTCCGGTCAGCAGGTATCCGCGCATGCCCGCCTCCGCCTCGTTCATGTCTGCGACGACCCGCTCGTATCCAACGTTCAGCGCGGCTCCATAGCGTTCCGCGGCGAGGGACTGACTCGTCCGTTGCCTGGAGATGACCAAGGCCAGTGTGGCCGCGACGAGCACGACGAAGGGCACGGCCATCACGGCCAAGATCTTGGTCCGGAGCGACAAGAGGATCTCCTCAGTGGTCCCTGCATGCATCGACGCCTGTGTGACGCACCTTGAAAAAGGGTTGTCTACCAACTGGTAGACAGCTCATAATCTGCCGCATGGTAGAGACCGCCGCAGACGTCGCGGACCCGGCGTCGATCGTTGACCGTCTCGAGGGCAAGACCATCCTGCTGACCGGCGTGACGGGCTTCCTGGGGCAGGTGATCTTCGAGCGGCTGCTCGGCGACGTGCCCGAGGGCCGGATCGTCCTACTGGTCCGTTCCCAGACGGGTTCCACATCGCGGGCTCGCGTGGAGTACCTGTTCCGCAAGCCGGCGTTCGACGTGCTCCGGGGCCGGATCGGCGACGACGGGCTGCGCGAGCTGCTGGACGAGCGGGTCACGATCGTGGATGGGGACTTCTCCCGCGGCGTGCCACAGCTTCCCGGCGACATCGACATCGCGATCCACTCCGCCGCGACGGTGTCGTTCGACCCGCCGATCGACGAGGGGTTCCAGACCAACCTGTTCGGGGCCATGAACCTGTACCGCGGAGTGATCGAGAGCGGTTCGCGTCCGTGTCTCGTGCACATCTCGACCGCCTACGTCGCCGGCGTCGCGAAAGGCGTCGTGCCCGAAGACACGTTGGATCACCGCGTCGATTGGCGGACGGAGGGCGAGCTCGCGTTGCAGGCGCGCGGGGACGTCGAGGGTCAATCGCGGCGCCCGGAGATGCTCGACGACTTCATGGAGAAAGCGTCGAAGGAACACTCGCGCGCCGGTCCCATGACGGTGGCCGAGGAAGCCGAGCAGCGGCGCAAGGATTGGGTGTCGAAGCGCCTGACACGCTACGGCCGGTCGCGTGCTCGATCGCTCGGGTGGCCCGATGTCTACACGTTCACGAAGGCGATGGGCGAACGGGCCGTGGAAGAGCTCGCCGACCTCGAGGAGCTGCCCCTGTCGATCGTCCGGCCGTCGATCATCGAGAGCGCGTTGTTCCATCCCGCGCCCGGCTGGATCGACGGGTTCAAGATGGCCGACCCGATCATCCGGGCGTACGGGCTGGGCCAGATCCCTGAGTTCCCCGGTATCCCGGAAGGGATCTCGGACATCATCCCGGTGGACATGGTGGTGAACGCGATCCTCGCGGTGGCCGGCACGCCGCCCGAACCCCGGCGTCCCGCGTACTACCACGTCAGCTCGGGCAGCAGGAACCCGCTCCAATACCACGAGTTGTATCGGTACGTTCGCCAGTACTTCGAGGCGCATCCCCTGCCGGAGCGGGGGCGCGGCGAGCACAAGGTGCCCGAGTGGTCGTTCCCGGGCAGTTTGAGCGTGGAACGCTTGATCGATCGTGCGGAGCGGCTGACCGAGGT
The DNA here is from genome assembly GCA_038211015.1 of Actinomycetota bacterium. Lineage (GTDB taxonomy): Bacteria > Actinomycetota > UBA4738 > UBA4738 > HRBIN12 > JBBQVZ01. The sequence goes on from JBBQVZ010000074.1 coordinate 11,593, forward strand.
CGCCGAGAAGGTCGTCACGCACCTGCCGAAGTCGAAGCGGATGCGTGACCTGGTCTCCCGGGTGGATCGCGACAAGGCTCGCGTCGATTTCGTGAAGCGCTACTCGGATCTCTACGGCGCCTACACCGAGGCAGAGGTGATCTATACCGACGACCGCATGCTCGCGCTCTCGGAGTCCCTCACGCCCGAGGACCGGGAGCGGTTCCCGTTCGATGTGGCGATCGTCGACTGGCGGTACTACCTGCAGGACGTGCACTCGCCCGCCGTGACGCAGAGCCTCCGCGAGCTGTCGAGGCGCGAGCGCGAGAGGCCGACCGTCAAGATCCGCGAACGCGATCAACCGGTCGCCGCGCTCTTCGACATGGAGGGCACGATCATCACGTCGAACGTCGTCGAGTCCTACGTGTGGACGAAGATGGCCGACCTTCCGTCCGACGAGTGGCCGAGGGAGCTCGTAGGCGTGTTCGGTCGGATCCCGTCATACCTGCAGATCGACCGGCGCGACCGCGGTGACTTCCTCCGCACGTTCTTCCGGCGGTACGAGGGCGCCTCCGTCGAAGGTGTGGAGCGACTGATCGATCATCACGTCGGCGAGTTCATGCTCCAGAAGGCGAGCCCCGCGGCGATCCGCCGGATCCGCGAGCATCGAGCCGCCGGGCACCGGACCATCCTCATCACCGCGGCCGCGGACATCTTCGTGCGACCGTTGGTGCCGCTGTTCGACATCGTGATCGGGTGCGAGCTCGAGGAGCGAGACGGCCGCTACACGGGGTTCATGGCGTCGCCCCCGCTCGTCGGTGAGGCACGCGCCGCGTGGCTGCGCCGGTACGCGCTCCAGGAGGGCGTCGACCTGAAGCAGTCGTACGCCTACGCCGACTCGTATTCCGACCTGCCGCTCCTCCGAGCGGTCGGCAACCCGGTCGCGGTCTCGCCCGATTCGGCCCTATATCGGTACGCCCGACGCCGCCGTTGGCCCATCGAGGCGTGGCAGATGTCGAAAGGCATGCCTCGGGTCCGATTCCCCCGGCCGGCGGTCCGATGAGGTCGAAGGGCGGAACGGCGGTGGGTTCCTGATGGCGCTCGCCCTCGAGCTCTTCCGGTCGGCGCCTCGCTACCTCGCGGCCCGCGCCGTCGGCACGAAGGTTCCCGGTCTGCTGGCGGGCCCGCTCGCGCCACTCCGTCTGGCGACCCGCAAGGATCCCGAGCCGCACGATGAACGATGGACCCGCGTGAAGCCGATGCTCTCCGGGATCTGCGGCAGCGATTTGTCCACGCTCGCCGGCAAGTCGTCCTTCTATTTCTCGCCGCTGGTTTCGCTGCCGTTCGTTCCGGGGCACGAGGTCGTGGGCGAAGTGCTGGATGACGTCGAAGACCTGTCTGTCGGTGACCGTGTGGTGCTCTCGAGCGTGCTGAACTGCGCCACTCGCGGGTTGGAGCCCTGTCAGAACTGTCGCGCCGGCGCGTTCAATCGATGCGACGCGGTGACGACTGGCGATCTGAAGGCCGGACTGCAGACGGGGTACTGCACCGACACCGGCGGCGGATGGAGCCGGATGATGGTGGCGCACCGGTCGCAGTTGCATCGGATCCCTGCGTCGATGGAGGACGATGTCGCGGTGCTCCTGGAGCCGTTCGCCTGTGCGATCCACGCGGCGCTCCGCGCGAACGTCCCCGACGGCGGCTCGGTGTTCGTGGTCGGCGCGGGGACCGTCGGCATCCTCACGCTCCTCGCGGTGAAGCTCCTGACCCGCGCGGATCACGTGATCGTCGCGGCCAAGCATCCGGCGCAACGCGTGGCCGCAAGGCTCGCGGGCGCGAACGTCGTCGTGGCCCCGGAGCACGCGGTCAAGGCTGTACGGCGATCCGAGCATGCGATGAAGCTCACGCCGGAACGCGGGATGGACTTCCTGCTCGGCGGCGTCGACGTGGCGATCGAATCCACGGGCTCCAAGAGCGCGCTCGACCTGGCGCTCCGCACGACCAAGGCGGGGGGCCGGGTCGTCCTGAGCGGGATCCCGGGACCGGGTGCCGACCTGACCCCGGTCTGGTTCCGCGAGCTGGAGCTCGCCGGGGCCTACACCAGCGGCACGGAGCACATCGGCGACGTCGACCGGCCCACGATGGAGATGGCGATCGAGCTGGCGAGCGGCCTTCCCATGCTCGCCGACATGGTCGGCGCGAGGTATCCGCTCGAGCGGTGGCGCGAGGCCATCGACCACGCGCTCGGCGCCGGCCGGCTCGGCACGTTCAAGGTGGCGTTCGCGCCCCAAGAAACCTGAAAGCAGACCTGAACGCAACCCTGACAGGAGTGAGAGACCGATGCCCAGACCCGGATTCGTGTTGGAGGTCGACGAACGGACCCCGCCCCTGCTGGTGCACCAAGGGGAGGGGTTCCGCCTGCAGCGGTTCCCGCTCGGCTCGCGCGTCGTATACCCGCCGGACTCCCTGCCGGGCATCAAGGACGTGAACGCGGCCATCCGTCACGCGCTGCTGAACCCGATCGACGCCGAACCCCTCCCCGAGCTGCTGACGCCCGGCATGAAGCTGACGATCGCGATCGACGACATCTCGCTCCCGCTCCCGCCCATGACCACGCCGGACATCCGGCAGCGGATCATCGAGCACGTCATCGAGCTGGCGGCGCGGAAAGGCGTCGAGGACGTGAAGCTCGTCGTCGCCAATGCGCTGCACCGGCGCATGACCGCCGACGAGATCAAGCGGATGGTGGGTGAGCGCGTCTTCCGTTCGTTCTGGCCGGACGATCTGGCGAACTTCGACGCCGAGGATCGCGACGAGCTGACCGAGATCGGTTTCACCGACCAGAACGAGGTGGTCGAGATCTCGAAGCGCGCGGCGGAGTCCGACCTGATCGTCTACGTGAACATCAACCTGGTGGCCATGGACGGTGGGCACAAGTCCGTCGCCGTCGGGCTGGCGAGCTACCGGAGCCTCAAGCACCACCACAACGTCGAGACCATGATGCATTCGCAGTCGTACATGGATCCACGTCCGGGGCACAGCGCGATCAACGACTCGTGCACGCGGATGGGCCGGCTGCTCGCGACGAGCGGCGTGAAGATCTTCCAGATCGAGACCACCGTCAACAACGACACGTTCCCGTCGAACCTTGGCTTCCTCAACAAGCGCGAGTGGGAATGGTCCACGTTCGACCAGGCGCTGATGATGACCGCGAAGAAGGCGAACGACATGGCGCCGCCGCGCGTGCGCCGCGAGTTCTACCGGCGGATCGAGGCTCCGTACAAGCTGACCGGCATCAACGCCGGCGAGGTCGAGGCCGTCCACGAGCGGACGCTCGAGAACCTGCACCGCCAGCAGTTGGTGGAGGTGGAGGGGCAATCCGACGTCCTGGTGCTCGGGCTGCCGTACGTGTCCCCGTACAACGTGAACTCGATCCTGAACCCGATCCTGGTCCATTGCCTGGGCCTCGGGTACCTGTTCAACATGTATCGGAACAAACCGCTGGTGAAGCCCGGGGGCGTGGTGATCATGTTCCATCCGGTCCCGTGGGAGTTCCACCAGATCCATCACCCGAGCTACATCGACTTCTTCGAAGAGGTGTTGCGCGAGACCACCGACCCCGCGACGCTCGAGTCCAAGTACGAGGAGCGCTACGCGACCGACCCCTGGTACACGCACCTGTACCGGACGAGCCACGCGTACCACGGCGTGCATCCGTTCTACATGTGGTACTGGGGCGCGCACGGTCGCGACTACGCGGGCGACGTGATCTTCGTCGGCGGCGAGCCGAAGTCCGTGGCGCGCCTGGGCTACCGCACGGCGGGAACGTTCCGCGACGCCCTCGAGATGGCGAAGGACACCGTCGGCCCCAGCCCATCGATCACCTACATGCACACGCCGCCGCTCTCGATCGCGGACGTGCGGTGAGGAGGCTGCCGTGAGCGGTCTGCGCAACGAGCTGAAGGAGATGTCCCGGGGGTTCCGGTGGGGACGCCGGCCGCTGGTTCCCCGGTCGGCCGAGCCCTACGCGGAGGAGAGGGACGATCCCGGCTTCCCGACCGACTGGGCACGCACCAAGGCGGGGACCGCTGCACGCCAAACGATCCTGAAGGGGTTGATGCATCCGCTCCTCAAGAACGAGCTCTCCCTGCGCGTGTTCGGACTGGACAACCTCATCGGGGTCGACGCCCCCGTGGTGTTCTTCTCGAACCACTCGAGCCACCTCGACGCCACGCTCATCCTGACCACGCTCCCGGACGCATGGCAGGCGAAGACGGCCGTGGGCGCCGCGCGCGACTACTTCTTCGACGTCTGGTGGCGTCAGGCGTTCACCGCCCTCGTCTACGGCGGGTTCCCCATCGACAGGTCGCGCGGCGGGCGCGGCGCCGTGGACAAAGCTCGCGAGCTGATGGAGGACGGGTGGAGCCTGGTCGTGTTCCCGGAGGGCACCCGGTCTCAGGACGGGCACGTCCAGCGGTTCCGTCATGGGACCTCGAGGCTCTGCCTTGAACATGGGGTCGCGGCCGTGCCGATCGCGATCCTGGGCGCGCATCAGGCCATGCCCAAGGGCCGCTTCTGGCCGAAGGCCGGTCGCCCCACCGTCACGGTCCGGTACGGCCAGCCGCTGTATCCGGAGGAAGGCGAGACCCATCAGGGCTTCTCTCGCCGGATGGCGCAGGCGGTCGCTCGGCTCTTCGACGAGGACCGCACGACGTGGTGGGACTCGCTGCAACGGGGGGAGCGCGGCGAGACGCCGTCGCTGGCCGGGCCTCGAGGTCCCGATTGGCTGAAGCGGTGGGAGGGCTCGCGGCCGCTGTCGCGTCGCGGCGACGCGAGGACCTGGGAGTAGGCTCCCGTGCCCCGGACCGGCGGCGAGAAGCGCAAAGGAACGCTGGTCGAGGAAGCGATCCGCCAGTTCGGCCGCGAAGGCTACAACGGGGCGAGCCTGGACCAGATCGCCACGGCCGTCGGGGTGCGCAAGCAAACCCTCCTGTACTACTTCCCGACGAAGGAGGCCTTGCTCGAGGCATGCCTGTCTGCGGCAGGCGAGCGACTGGTGCTCGAGATCGCGCAGGCGCTCGAGGGCAAGGAGACGTACTGGGATCGCGCCGAAGCGGTGATCCATTCCGTGTTCTCCTTGGCAGAGCAGTGGCCCGAGTTCCCGATGTTCATCCGCGAGGCCGGTCGTCTGGGTCCGGACGCGTTCGCGCGGTTCGCCGGCGTGCTCGATCCGCTCCGCCGGCGGGCGATCGA
>JBBQVZ010000075.1:0-16695 GCA_038211015.1 Actinomycetota bacterium
TCCCCGTCGGGTCCGACCGCGCGCGAATGCCAATACCCGGAGTACCCGAACCCCGAACCAAGCTCGATCACGCGGCGTGCGCCGACCGACCGCGCGAGGACCTCCAACGTGATCCCGACGTTGCGCCCCACGATCGGGAAGCTGCGCTCGGCGCCCTCGGCCTCCATCTCGAGCAGGACCAGCTCGTCGAATCGCGAGGACCGGGCGGCCATGTAGTCCTCGATCTCCGGGTTCACGATGTCCATCGCGGCCAGCCTATCGGGTCGCCAGCGACATCCGGATGCCGTAGGCGACCGCCCACCACTGAAGGCGCAGCTGCTCCACCTCTTCGATGTCGGCGAGCGGCACCCGCCGGCGGATGATCCCCGGCCCCATCCGCAGCTCGACGCGTTCGTCGTCGACGATCACGGTCTGCGAGACGAACAGGATGAGGCAGATGGTGAGAAGCCCGATGACGGCGGCGACGACGACCGATCCGATCCAGCCGCTCCGCGACGCCGCCCACGCGAGGAACGCGATGATGCCGCCGAGGATCACGATCATCGCCCAGCCGATCTGCGTGTGTCGGTGCGTCACGTTCGGAGCGTAACGCCGCGCGTTAGGCTGCAACCGATGGACGGGAACGACGAGCGGCGCACGGACTCCGGGATCCGGCTGCAACCGGTGTACGCGGCCGAGGACCTCGTCGGCTTCGATCCGGCGAAGCAGCTCGGCGAGCCGGGCGAGCCGCCGTTCACGCGGGGCATCTATGCGGCCATGTACCGGGAGCGGTTGTGGACCATGCGCCAGTACGCCGGCATGGGCACGGCGGCCGAGACGAACCGGCGATTCCGCTACCTGTTGGATCAGGGACAGACCGGCCTTTCGGTCGCGTTCGACCTGCCGACGCAGATGGGGCTCGATTCGGATCATGCGCGCGCGGAGGGGGAGGTGGGCAAGACCGGCGTCGCGATCGACTCCATCGACGACATGCGACGACTCTTCGAGGCGATCCCGCTCGACCGCGTGACGACGTCCATGACGATCAACGCGACCGCGGCGATCCTGCTGCTGTTGTACGAGCTGGTCGCCGAGGAGCAGGGCGTGGACGCGTCGCGGATCGGCGGCACCGTCCAGAACGACCTCCTGAAGGAGTACGCCGCCCGGGGCACCTACATCTACCCCCCGAAGCCGTCGATGCGGATCATCACGGACCTGTTCGCGTACTGCGGCGAACGGATCCCCAGGTGGAACACGATCTCGATCAGCGGCTACCACATGCGCGAGGCGGGGGCGACGGCGGCGCAGGAGATCGCGTTCACGCTGGCGAACGGCATCGCGTACGTTCAGGCGGCGTTGGACGCCAGCCTCGAGATCGACGACTTCGCGCCCCGGCTCTCGTTCTTCTTCGCATGCCACATGCACTTCTTCGAAGAAGTCGCGAAGTTCCGCACGGCTCGGCGCATGTGGGCGCGCATCATGACCGAGCGGTTCGACGCGAAGGATCCGCGGAGCGTGATGCTGCGCTTCCACACGCAGACCGGTGGCGCCACGCTCACCGCGCAGCAGCCGGAGAACAACATCGTCCGGACCACGCTCGAGGCGATGGCGGCGGTGTTCGGTGGCACACAGTCTCTGCACACGAACTCGTTCGACGAGGCGCTTGCGTTGCCGACCGAGCGTGCGGTCAAGATCGCGCTGCGCACGCAACAGGTGATCGGTTACGAGACCGGCGTCGCGGACGTGGCGGATCCGCTCGGCGGCTCGTACTACGTGGAGTCGCTCACCGACGAGCTCGAGCGACTGGCGCTGGACTACCTCGAGCGGATCGAGAGGATGGGCGGCGCGGTCGCCGCGATCGAGGCCGGGTTCTATCAGGACCAGATCCACGATGCGGCGTTCACGATCCAGCAAGGCATCGAGTCGGGGGAACGGGTCATCGTCGGCGTCAACCGGTTCGTCGACGCCGAGGAGCGGCCGGTAGAGCTCCAAGGCGTCTCCGAGGATGACGTGCGGATGCAGATCGAGCGGCTGCAGGCACTCCGCGGGGATCGCGACGCCGGCGCCGTCGCGCGAGGTCTCGAGGCCGTCGAACACGCGGCCCGGGGCACCGACAACCTGTTGCCGCCGATGAAGGAGGCGCTGCGAGCGCGGGCAACGCTCGGGGAGGTCTCCGACGTCCTCCGAGGCGTCTACGGCGAGTATCGCCCGACGTACTAGTCCGTATCAGACCAGGTACACGATCGCGTGGATCACCGCGACGAGTCCGGCGACGGCCAGCACGACGGCCACGATGCGCAGCCCCGGACGTCGCCAGGTCCCGGCGGCGGCGACCAGACAGGCCACCCCGACGGCGGTTTCGATCACTGCGTTGACCGTGGTGTTCACGAACCTCCCGATGCCTCGCACATCCTCTCGCGCCGCGGACCGGCGCGTACCCTGGGGAAGTGGAACCGATCACCGAACCCGACACGGTCGTGGTTGGCGCCAGCGGCTATATCGGCGGGCGGCTCGTCGACTCGTTGATCGCCGGCGGCACCCCTCCGCGCGTGGCCGGGCGCCGGCGGGAGACGCTCATCCGGCGGTGGCCTCAGGCGCAGGCGGTCGAGCTCGACGTCCTTCGACCCGACACGATCGAGCCCGCGCTCCGAGGTGCGGCGACCGCGTACTACCTGGTGCACTCGATGGCCGCGGGAGAATCGGGCTTCGAGGCACGGGACCGTGTCGCCGCGTCCAACTTCGCCCTGGGGGCGACACGTGCGGGCGTCGGGCGTGTGGTCTACCTCGGAGGGCTGGGATCCCAAACCGATCGACTCTCGTCGCACCTCGCGAGCCGTCAGGAGACGGGCCGGGTCCTCGCCGACCAGGGGCCCCAGGTCCTCGAGTTCCGCGCCGGGATGGTTATCGGCGTGGGAAGCATCTCGTTCCGCATGCTGACCGACCTCGTGAAGCGTCTGCCGGTCATGGTGACCCCGAAGTGGGTCGAGACCAGATCGCAACCGATCGCGGTCGCCGACGTCCTGACGTACCTCGAGGACGGTCGGGACGTCGGCCTCGCCGAGCACCACACCATCGTGGAGATCGGCGGCTCCGATGTCCTGTCGTACAGGGAGATGATGCGTCGGGCCGGGGCGTTCCGGGGCCGTTCTCCGGCGATCGTCACCGTCCCGCTCCTCACGCCGCGTCTCTCCTCCCTGTGGTGCGGTCTGGTCACCTCCGTGCCGGTCGCGATCGCCCGGCCGCTCATCGACGGCCTGCGGAACGAGACGATCGTTCGGGGCGACGTCGCGTCCCTGCTGTTCCCCGACGTGCACCCCATGGGGTTCGACGAGGCCGTGGCGGAGGCGTCGCGCTGACGCGGGGCGGCGAACCGGACTTCCGCGCTCCGATAAGCTCGCCGCCATGGATGTCACGGTGATCGGCGGGACGGGTGCGGAGGGCTTCGGCCTGACGCTTCGCCTGGCCAAAGCCGGTCATCACGTGACGATCGGCTCGCGGTCGGCGGAGAAGGGCGCCGCGTCGGCGGCGGACGCGCGCGAACGGCTGGGAGGCGACGCGGCCGTCGACGGAACGACGAATGAAGAGGCGGCCGCGTCCGGCGACGTTGTGGTCGTCACCGTCCCCTTCGCCGGGCAGGCCGACATCTACCGCGCGATCAAGCCGGCCGTGCCCGCCGAGGCGATCGTCCTCGACGCCACCAGCCCGCTCGCCACGGCCGTCGGTGGCCGTCCATGGCAGGTGGTCCGGCCTTGGCACGGCTCGGCGGCCGAGCAGGCCGACGCGATCCTTTCCCAGGGCGTGCGCATGGTCGCCGCGTTCCACACGATCGCCGGCGGTGCGCTCCGGGATCTGGACCAACCACTCGAGAGCGATGTGCTGGTCTGCGGCGACGACGCCGACGCGAAGGCCGTGGTCGGAGCGCTCGTCGACGACATCCCCGACCTGCGGTGGGTTGACGCCGGTGCCCTTTCGATGGCCCGGATCGTCGAGACGATGACCGCGCTCATGATCTCGGTGAACCGGACCTACAAGGTGAAGGACTCGGGTTTCCGGATCGTCGGACGCGATTCATGGGGCGACCCGCGCGCGTGAATCCCGAAGGCGAGCTCGTCCGGATCGACGACACGAGCCTGTTCGTCGTCGAGCGGGGGACCGGATATCCCGTCATCGTGCTCCATGGTGGACCGGGACTCGACCATCACGAGTTCGCCGACTACCTGGACCCGCTGACCGATGAGTTCCGCTTGCTGTTGGTCGATCAACGGGCGAACGGCCGGTCGGAGCGGTCGCCGGAGTCCACCTGGACGCTCGAGCGGATGGCGCAGGACGTGATCATGCTGGCGCGTGCGCTGCGGCTGGAGCGATACGCGGTGCTCGGCCATTCGTACGGCGCGTTCGTCGCGCTGCAGGACGCCGTCGACTACCCGGGCATGGCGACCCAGACGATCGTGAGCGGCGGCATCCCGTCCATGAAGTACCTCGAAGCGGTCGAGGAGAACCTCAACGCGTTCGAGCCCGTCCACCTCCGCGAGCAGGTGATCGCCTCGTGGGCGCGCGAGGCTTCCGTATCGACGCAGCAGGAGTTCGCGCAGCTGATGACCGATCAGTTCCCGTTCCACTTCGCGGATCCCCTCGACCCGCGGATCGCCGACTATCTGGAGCGCACGAAGGACACCGTGTACTCGCCCGACGTGCTGCGCGTTTTCTCGGCGAACGGGTACGGCGGCATCGAGGTCGAGGATCGCCTCGGGGAGATCTCGCAACCGGTGCTGGTCATGACTGGGCGCCACGATCGCACCTGCACGGTCGCGGCCGCCGAAGCCATCGCCGAGGGGATCCCGAACGCGGAACTGCGCATCTTCCAACAGAGTGGTCACATGACGTTCGTCGAGGAGCAGGACCTGTACGTCGCGATCGTTCGGAGTTTCCTGACCCGCACGATGTGAGCGTGCGCGACGCTCAGAAGCGCCCGAGCGGAAGGTCCGCGAGGTCACCGAGGAAGATCTCCCGGTCCTCGTCGTCCTCGATCCTGTCGGCGGCCGTCTTCGCCACGGCTGCGAACCTGGACGCTTCCGTTGCGTCGCCCGCGACCATGTGGGCTCGGGAGAGCGCCTCGTAGGCGAACGCGAGGTCGAAGTCGCCGATGCCGTGTTGCTCGCAGAGTGCCAGGGACCGTCCGGCGTGGTGCAGAGCGGGCTCTCCTCGCCGCAGGACGGAGTAGACCCGGGAGACCTGCCATTCACCGCGGACCTCGTTCACTGGCTCGCCGACGCGGAGCCAGTGGTAGAGAGAGGCGTGAGCGGCGTTCACCATCAGCTCGTCCTCTTCGGCGGTCCGTGACGGCTGTTCGAGCAGGTCCCAGACCAGATTGAAGAGGCGTTTGGCGAGCTCCCGCTCGGTCTGTTCCTCGAGCATCGGGTCGTCGTCGGGGATGGGCATCTCGTTCGTCTCAGTCGATGACGGTGAGGATCTGACCGGTCTCGACGACCTGACCGACGCGGATGGGCAGCTCGGTCACCTCGCCGTCGCGCGTCGAGGCGATGTGGTTCTCCATCTTCATCGCCTCCAGGATGCAGACGACCTCTCCGGCTCGGATCTCCTGGCCCTTCTCGACGAGCACCTTGAGGATCGTGCCCTGCATCGGCGCGCGGATCTCTCCGTGGACGTGTTCGCCGTGATGCTCTGCGGACGCCGAGGGTGCCCGGGGCGCCGTGGTGCGGCGTTCGTCGAAGATCCTGACCGGCACGCGCTGGCCGTCGACCTCGACGAGGATGTCGGCCGGTCGTGCCGGGCTCTGGCGGCTCGTCACGGGTTGCATGTCCACCTGTGACGGGAAGTCGACGCCGGCGAGCGCGCGCTCCAGCCACGTCGTCGTATGCGTGGCGGAGCGGAACTCCTTGGATCCCAGGACCCACTCATGGATCGGGATGGTGGTGGGCACGCCCTCCACCTTGAACTCCGAGAGGGCACGGAGCATCCGTCGCCGTGCGCGCTCCCGGTCCTCGCCCGAGACGATCAGCTTCGCGAACATCGAGTCGTAGTCGCCGGGGACCTCGCGTCCGACGGTCACCCCCGAGTCCACCCGGACGAACGGCCCTCCCGGCTCCTCATACCGCGTGATCCGGCCCGGCCCGGGCAGGAAGTTCCGCCCGGGATCCTCCGCGTTGATCCGGCACTGGATGGCCGCTCCGTTCGGTGCGTTGACCAGGTCGAGCTTCTCGCCCATCGCCACCTGCAACTGGAGCGCCACCATGTCGTACCCGGTCACCATCTCGGTCACGGTGTGCTCGACCTGGAGTCGCGTGTTCATCTCCAGGAAGTAGAAGGAGCCGTCCTCGTCGACGATGCACTCGATGGTGCCGGCGTTGACGTAGCCGGACGCCTCGGTCAGGGAGATCGCCGCCTCGGCGAACCTGGTCCGCATCTGCTCGTCCATGACGGGCGAAGGCGTCTCCTCGATCAGCTTCTGGTGGCGCCGCTGGACCGAGCAGTCGCGTTCGCCCAGGAAGAACACGTTGCCGCGCGTGTCGGCGATGACCTGCGCCTCCACGTGGTGGGCGCGATCGACGTAGCGCTCCAGGAACACCTCGGGTCGCCCGAAGTACGACTGCGCTTCGCGCGCCGCCCGCCGGAGCGCCTCGTCGAGATGGTCGGCGTCGCGCACGACGTGCATGCCCTTGCCGCCTCCACCGAACGCCGCCTTCACCAGCAAGGGGAACCCCACGCGCTCCGCCTGCTTCTTCGCGTGTCGGATGTCGACGGGTTCCGGCGTCCCCGGCACGATCGGCACGCCGGCGCGGTCGGCGACCTGGCGCGCCGCCGCCTTGTCGCCCATCATCTCGATGGCGTCGGCGGACGGACCGACGAACGTGAACCCGGTCTCCTCCACCGCCTTCGCGAAATGCGCCCGCTCCGCCAGGAATCCGTAGCCCGGGTGGATGAACGTCGCTCGAGCCTTGCGCGCCGCCTCGAGGATGGCCCCGATCGAGAGGTAGGACTCGGAGGCGAGCGGCGGCCCGATCCGGAACGATTGATCGGCCATCTCCACGTGCAACGCGTCGCGGTCCGCGTCGGAGTAGACGGCGACGGTGGGAAGGCCAAGGTCTCGGCAGGTCCGGATGATGCGGACCGCGATCTCGCCTCGGTTGGCGATCAGGACCTTCTGTTTCGTCGCCACGGCTGGCTCGCGATAATCGAGGACCCCTCGAAGGGAGTCAAACGGATGTTGTCGTTGATCGAACTCGAACGAGCGCTCGCGGCCCTCGGTCTCGAGGCGCCCGCGCGCTTCGACGAGGTTACCGGCTCGACCAACGCGTCGGCAGTCGAGCTGGCGGAGGCCGGCGCCCCGGAGTGGACCCTGGTCGCCGCGGGGCATCAGACGGCCGGACGTGGCCGTCTTGGACGTACCTGGACCGACATGCCCGGAGCAGCTCTCATGTTCTCGTTCGTGTTGCGGCCGGACCTGGACCCGGAGGAGGCGGGGCTGATCCCGCTGCTGGCAGGCGCCGCGATGGCGGCAGCGATCCGCGATGTGGCCGGGATCGAGGTGCGCTGCAAGTGGCCGAACGACCTGCTGCTCGCCGGCGGGAAGGTCGGCGGGATCCTCGTGGAGTCGTCGGTCGCCGAAGGGCGCGTCACGTACGCGGTCGTCGGGATCGGCCTCAACCTGCAGGCCCCGAACGACGTCGAGGCCGCGGCGGGGCTGGGTGACACGGATCCTGCGGCGTTGTTCTCCGCGTTCCTTCAGCGCTTCCGCGACGGGTACGTGCGGCTACCAGCAGGTGTCGTGGATGCCTGGACGGCCGTCTCGGCGACCCTCGGACGCGAGGTCGAGATCGAGCGGCTGCAGGGGCCGCCCGTCCGAGGCACGGCGATCGCGGTCGACGAGCGAGGCGCGCTCATGATCCGAACGACGAGCGGGATCGAGAATGTGACGTCCGGCGAGGTCGAGCACCTCAACCGCGCCTGAGACGTGACCCGCACCCAAGGTTGGTTGCCCCGGTCCGTGCCGCGCGGTACCGTCCGCGCATGCCCTTCCCGAAACGACTGCTCGTGCCCGGCGAAGAGCTGGTCCTCGACCTCAGACCGCACTGGATCGCGCTGTTCCTCCCGGCACTCGCGACGATCGCGATCGTCCTGGGCGGGTTCCTCGTCATCTCCAAGGTCGACGGCTTCGTGATCAACGTGATCCTGGTCGTCATGGCGATCCTGCTGATCGTCTACCCGCTCCGCAGGTTCGTCTGGTGGCTGACGTCCTACTTCGTCGTGACGAGCGACCGGCTGATCCACCGGGAGGGCTGGATCGCGAAGCACTCCATGGAGATCCCGCTGGAGGCGATCAACGACGTGCGGTTCGCGCAGGGGGTCTTCGAGCGGATCATCGGTGCGGGAACGCTCGTCGTGCAGTCCGCGAGCGAGTCGGGCCGGGAGGAGTTCAAGGCGATCCGCAACCCGGAGGATGTGCAGAAGACGATCTATCACCAGGGTGAGATGAACCAACAGCGGATGTTCCGCCCCGCCGGAACGGGCGCCGTGCCCGAGCCGCCGCGTCCCCCGACGCCCCCCCTTGCCCCATCCACGGTGACCGAGCTCGAGCGACTCGCCGATCTCCGTGCGAAGGGCGTGCTGACCGAGGCCGAGTTCCAGGCACAGAAGGCCAAGATCCTCGGCCAGCAGTAGGTCGGGGCCTCGGCCTCCGTATCCTTGGCAGGTGAGCGACGCCATGTGTTCCCGCTGCGGTGATCCGCTGCCCGCGCGCGCCAAGTTCTGCCCGAACTGTGGCGCGCCGGTGGCGATCGCACCCGCGTCGGAACGCAGATTGGTCACGGTTGTCTTCGTGGACCTGGTGGGCTCGACGAAGCTGGCGTCTCAGTTGGACCCCGAGCGGTTCCGCGAGGTGCTTGCCGCCTTCCACGCCATGGTGACCGAGGAGGTCGAATGGCTCCGCGGCCGGGCAGAGTCGTTCATCGGAGACGCCGTTCTCACGGTGTTCGGGGTGCCGACCTCACACGATGACGACGCCGTGCGGGCGATCCGCGCGGCGCTCTCGGTGGTCAACCGCGCTCCTCACCTGGGGCGCGAGCTCGGTCTCCCCACCCCGATGCAGGTGCACGTGGGCATCAACACGGGCCTGGTGGCGGTGGGCACCGCCGCCGATCGGGGGATCGTGATCGGCGGCGAGGTGAACATCGGCGCGCGGCTGCAACAGGCCGCCGCGTCCGGCGAGGTGCTGGTCGGTCCGACGACGCATCAGCTGGTGAAGGACGCGGTCGAGTTCGGCGAGATGCGCACGATCGTCCCGAGGGAGTTCGACGGCGAGATCGCCGCGTGGCCCGTGATCCGGCTGGCTCCGCGTTCGACCCGTTCGACGATCCCGTTCATCGATCGCCGCCGCGAGCTCGCGCTGCTGACCGACACGTCCGAGCGGGTGAAGGAACGCAGCCGCGCGCACCTGGTGACGCTGCTCGGAGAGCCGGGGATCGGCAAGACCCGCGTGGTGGACGAGTTCCTGGACGGACTGGAGGACCAGGCCACCGTGCTGAGCGGGCGGCCGAGCCAGTACGAGGAACAGGTCACGTTCTGGCCGCTGGGACAGATGATCCTGCATGCGATCGACGCGACGGAGGACGAGACGTCCGAGCAACTGCTCGAACGTCTCCAGGTCGCCGCCGAAGGATGGGTGGGTCCCGAGGACGCCGACAAGGTGGCGTATCGCCTGAGCCTCGCACTGGGCCTTGGCGAAGACGCGAACCACGAGAACCGCTACTACAGCGCGGAGATCCGACGCGGCGTGCTCGCCATGATCGAAGGGCTGACCGCGACAGGCCCGGTGGTGCTGGTGTTCGAGGACCTACACGTGGCGGAGCCGCTGCTCCTCGACCTGATCGAGCACCTGATGCGCGACGGCCGGCGGTTGCCCCTCTTGGTGATCTGCGTCGCGCGCTGGGGCTTCCTGGAGGACCAGCCCGGTTGGGCGGGCGGACTCGCCGACGCCGTGACGCTCTGGGTCGAGCCCCTCGCCGCCGAGGACGCCGCGCAGCTCGCGATGGAAGCGGGCGACCTCTCGCGGGACGACGCGCTTCGCGTGGCCGAGCATGCGGGTGGGAACCCGCTGTTCATCGTCGAGATCACCGGGACGCTGCTCCGCGGGGAGGACGTGCTCCCGCCCACGGGCTCGGCGCCCACCGCGGGACCGCTCCCGCCCACGGTCCAGGCCGTGATCGCCTCGCGGATCGATTCGCTCTCGCCGGCGGCTCGCGACCTGATCCGCAAGGCATCGGTGTTCGCCCGCGGCGCCTTCGACGTCTCCGAGCTCTCGTTGGTGGTCGATCCGCGCAAGGACGTGATGTCCGAGCTGGAAGACGTCGAGTTCTTGGTTCCCGAGCCGGGTCGCAAGGATGCGTGGCGGTTCCGGAGCGAGGTGTTGCGCGACGTCGCGTACGGGAGCCTGGCCAAACGCGAGCGTCAGCGCCTGCATCTGCGCGTGGCCAACCGCCTGTCCGAGCCCGCGAGCGCCGAGCGGTATCCCCGGACGATCGCGTACCACCTGGAGCAAGCCGCGAACGCGGGGTTGGACCTGAACCCGCGCGACCGCTCGATCGCCGATCGGGCGGTCGAGGCGCTCACCGGAGCCGGCGATCTGGCGCGGAGGCGGATCGAGGCCAAGTCGGCCGCCGACCACTACGAGCACGCGCTCGCGCTGGCGGGGCCGGAGGAGCATTGGGGGACGCGCGAAGCGACGATCCTGTCGAAGTTGGGCGAGTCGCTCTACTGGCTGGGCGAGTACGAACGGGCCGAACACGTCCTTGAGCGCGCGCTGAGCATCGACGGCGGAGAGAGCGACTACGTCAGCTCGCATGCATCGCGATTCCTCGCCGACATCATCCTCACGATCAGGGGAGACCCGGATGCGGCCGCTGCCATGTTCGAGCGGGCGCTCGAGGCGGCGCGCAAGCTCGACGACGCGTCGGTCCTGGCGCGCACGCTCCTGATGGCCGGCTGGGTCCCGTTCTGGCGCGACGATCTCGCAGCGGCGCGCTCGATGTTCGATGAGGCGCTCCAGGCCGCGCGCTCCAACCCGCAACGCCCCGACCGGTGGTCGGAGGTTCGTGCGCTCGTGAGCTTGTCGTCGGTCACGTCCGAGGACGGCGACGAGGTCGACGCGCTCGCCCTCGCGGAAGAGGGGCTGGCGATCGGCCGCGAGTCCGGCCAGGAGTTCGCGATCGCGACCGCCGAGGAGAAGGTGGCACTGGCGCTTCGCCACATGCTCCGCCTGGACGAGTCGCTCGAGCATTGCGAGCTCGCGATACAGACGTACCGCGAGCTCGGAGCGCGATGGGAGCTCGCCGGCGCCATCGGCGACCGCGGTGTGGTCTACCGCCTCTCCGGGCGGCTCGAGGAGGCGGAAGCGGAGCTGCGCGACGCGTTCGCCCTCTGTCGAGGGTTGAAGGAGCGCGGGCTGGTCACATGGACCGCGGCGGAGCTCATGAAGATCCAGGTCCTCCGCGGAGACCTGAGCGCCGCGGTCCAGACGATGGAGGATCCGGCATCCCGTCTGGCCGAGCTCGCGCCTCACCATTCGACGGCGTTGCTCGTGAGCCAGACCGTGCTCGCGCTGGCCACGGAGGACCGAGACGCGGCGCTCGAGTACGCCCTGGCGGCGGTGGCGTTGGAGGGAAAGACCCGGAAGGAGTGGAACTCCCACGCAGCCCAGATCTGGTGGACGGCGCAGCTCTTCGGCGACGACGTGGTCGGCGGCGCGGACGTGGTCGCCGAGGCGAAGGATCGCCTGGAGGCGCACCATTGGGGGCAGGCCCTGCTTGAGCCCGAGCTCATCGTCGCAGCGGTCCCGGTCGCTCGAGGCTGACGCCATCCATGGCCGCTGAGCAGCGAATATCGACGGATCTCGATGCCTTGGCGCATACTCTCGTCCATCGATAGATGTCGATGCATGGCCGAGGAGGCAGGATCGCGATGAGCTCCGTCCGAGAGCTGGAGGTCCGTGACACCGCGCCCGCGGCCTGCTGCGTACCGATCGCGCGCGCGGGCATGTCCCACGAGGACGCCGAGGTCACCGCGACGCTGTTCAAGGCGCTCGCGGATCCCCATCGCGTCAGGGTGGTGAACCTCCTGGCGGTGTCGGGTGAGCCCGTCTGCGTGTGCGACCTCACCGAGATGCTCGGAGTCTCACAGCCGACGGTGAGCTTCCACATGAAGAAGCTGGTCGATGCCGGCTTGTTGGAACGCGAACAGCGCGGCGTGTGGGCGTACTACTCGCTCCGCGAGGATGCCGTCCGCCGCCTCGGGCACGTGGTGCGGTTCGAGGGAGAAGGAGGAGAACGATGAGCGAACTTCGCGAAGAGGTACGTGAGCGCTACGCCGCCGCCGCGCGCTCCGTGAAGGACGGCATGGCCGCGAACGACTGGGACGCCGAGGTCTCGTGCTGCGAACCGCAGGAGGGCTTGGGTGTCCAGCTCTACGACGTGACGCAACGCCAAGACCTCCCGGAGGAGGCCGTGCTCGCGAGCCTCGGGTGCGGCAACCCCACCGCGGTGGCAGAGCTGCACGAGGGCGAGGTTGTGCTCGATCTTGGCTCGGGCGGCGGGATCGACGTGCTGCTCTCGGCGAAGCGAGTGGGCCCGACCGGCAAGGCGTATGGCTTGGACATGACCGACGAGATGCTCGAGCTGGCACGAGAGAACGCCCGCAAGGCTGAGGCGACGAACGTCGAGTTCCTGAAGGGCTACATCGAGGAGATCCCGCTCCCGGACACTTCGGTCGACGTGATCATCTCGAACTGCGTCATCAACCTGTCGATCGACAAGCCGAAGGTGGTCGCGGAGATGTTCCGGGTGCTCCGAACGAACGGCCGGCTCGGGATCAGCGATGTCGTCGCGGCGAACGAGCTGGCTCCGGCCGATCGGGCGGAGCGCGGGAGCTACGTCGGCTGCATCGCCGGCGCGCTCTCGTTCGAGGAGTACACGCAGGAGCTCTCGGGTGCGGGCTTCACCGACATCACGATCGAACGCACGCACGAGCTCACCGATCAGATGTTCGGAGCCATCGTGCGCGCGCGCAAGGCTTGACCGTGAGCGCCGATCGCACGCCGGAGGTGCTGTTCGTCTGCGTGCACAACGCCGGGCGCAGCCAGATGGCGGCCGCACTGCTCGAGCGTCACGCGGCCGGACGGGTGGCGGTTCGCTCGGCGGGGAGCACGCCGGCCGACGAGATCAACCCGGCTGTGGTCGTCGCGATGGCCGAGGTCGGCATCGATCTGTCGGAGGCGGTGCCGAAGCTCCTCACCACGGAGCGGTCGAGGGATCCGACGTCGTGGTGACCATGGGCTGCGGCGACGCATGCCCGGTCTTCCCGGGCAAGCGCTACCTCGACTGGGAGCTCGACGACCCTGCAGGCAAGACGGTGGACGAGGTCAGCGCGATCCGCGACGAGATCGATACACGGGTGAAGGCGCTGGTCAGCGAGCTGTTGGCGTCCCCCGACTGAGCTCGGTGGTTGCATCGGATGTGTGTGGGCGTCAGGCTCATGACAGCTCGCCGGTTGTCGTATCTTCGGGGACCGGTAAGCATCGATGAGACCTGATGACCAAACGGCTGAAGCGCTTCCCCGCGTCGTTCCGCTTCGTGGCTGTCACGTTCGCGCTGGTCGCGACGGCGAGCCTCGCGACCTCGGCTGCGGCGGATCCTCCCAGCGCGGAGCAGGTGCAGAACGCCAAGGACCGGGTCGCGCAGCTGGCTCGCGACGTTCATGTCGCCCAGCTGCAGCTCGATGCGATCAGCCTTCGCGCGAACGAGGTCGCCGCCGAGTACGACCGTGAGCTCGGCAGGCTCGAGCGGCTCACCGCCCAGCTGCTCCACACACAGCTGACCCTGGCGCAGGCTCGCGCTCGCTACAACGCCATCGTGGCGCAGCTCAACGATCGCGCCCGGACCATGTTCATGCAGGGACCGGCGTCCGACCTGGAGTTCCTCCTGGGAGCCTCGTCGCTCTCCGATCTGACCGACCGGTTGGAGTATGTGAACGTGGTCGCCTCGAACGACGCAGATCTGGCCACCGACGTCCAGAGCACCAAGAACGTCTTGACGGCGAAAGAGAGGAACCTCGAGTCCCTGCAGAACGAGCAGCAGGCGGTCGTCGTCAAGGTCCGCGAGAAACGGCAGGAGATCGCGGATCTCCTGCAACAGGCAACGGCGAAGTTCAACGAGATCGCATCGAAGAAGGCCGAGGCGCAGCGATGGGCCGAGACGCTCTCGGCGAAGCGCCAGGAATGGCTCAACTCGCAGTTCGCGTTCGGAGGCTCCCCCCACTCGGCCGTGTCCATGCCGCCCGGATGGGCGGGGACATTCGAGGTCTGCCCGGTCGAGCAGCCGCGCGCGTTCGGCGACGGCTTCGGTGCCCCACGCTACGCGGGCGGCTATCACCTCCACGCCGGGGTGGACATCATCGCTCCGATGGGTACCCCGATCTACGCGACGTTCGACGGCTACGCGACCCAGAACCCGAACGGGCTCGGCGGCCTGGCGGTCGAGGTTCACGGCGCGGTCGGCTACACGTACAACGCGCACCTGTCGTCCTACTCGGACCATTCCACCGGCTCCGTCCAGGCGGGCGACATCATCGGATACGTCGGGGACTCAGGTGATGCTCAGGGCGGCGTGCCGCACGACCACTTCGAGTTCCATCCGAACTCGTTCCCGGCCGAATGGCAAACGAGCTACTACGGGTACCGGGTGATCGGGAGCGCCTTGAATCCCTATCCGCTGTTGGTGGACGCCTGCGGCTAGTCTGGAGCAGACTAGCGGCTGTCGCGTCCCCGTACGATCAATCCGAGCCCGATCAAACCCACGCACGCCGCGAGCACGATGAGCACGATCGCGGTGCTCGCAGACCCGCCCGACCCTCCGGCCGGCGTGACCGGCGACGCGCCTGGATCTCCCGCTACCACGACGAAGCCGAGCGCCGGCATGGGCCCCTCGGCCTGTTGCTGCGCCAGCGAGTCGGAGCCCTCCTGCGCCGCCCACGTCTGCCCGTCGGGCGACGTGTAGAGCTTGTGGACCGACGCGTGGAGGTTGGGCGTCACGGGGTAGAGCAGGATCACGTCGAGAGGGAGCGCCAGGGGAGCTTCGTCGCCCGATGGCTCGTACGTCGTCTGCAACCGGTAGGCGTTGCCGAAGATCGTCAGCCCCCCGCCCGGACTTGCGAGCGTCCCGGGATCGAGCGGGTCGACCGTGAGCGTGACCTCGACCTGTGCCGGGCGGCTTTCGAACGCGTCCTTCGGCACGACGACCGTGAGCTGGTTGTCCGATGTCACGAACACCTCCGGCCGGGAGCCGTCGCCGGACAACGGGACGTGGAATACGCCCGACGACGGTGCTTCGTTCCCCGACGCGAGGTCGGGCGGCGGACTGACCCAGCGGTACGCCTGCGGTGGCCCGACGCCGTCGAGGAGCGGCCCCCGCGCGAGCGGCGACAGATGCCCCGACAGCGCGGCCAGCGCGGCGTAGGCCGTCACGCTTGCCAAGCCGGCGACGACCGCCGTTCGCCGGCTCACCACGCGTCCGACGCGCTCGGATCCATGGGGTCGGTGGCGAACGCCGGTGGCCAGATGACGGCGGCCTCGCCGGGCGCCACCCACTCCCAGATCACGCTGGCGGCCGCGACGTTGTCGCCGGCGTTCGCCGTGCCCGGGGCTCCGAATCGAAGGCCGCTCCCGTT
The DNA here is from genome assembly GCA_038211015.1 of Actinomycetota bacterium. Taxonomy (GTDB): domain Bacteria; phylum Actinomycetota; class UBA4738; order UBA4738; family HRBIN12; genus JBBQVZ01. The sequence goes on from JBBQVZ010000075.1 coordinate 15,712, forward strand.
CGGCAGGCTCCCTCGCGGCAGATCGATCGCCCGCGCAGCCGCGGCCACGTCGGCGGGCGCGAGCGAGGACGCCGCGGGGAGCACGTCGGTGAAGAACGCCCACGCGGCCGAGAAGCCGGCGAGGGCGGCCGGGCTCATGTCTTCGTCCCACGCCGCGTAGTAGGCGTCGTTCGCGCGCCGCAACAAGGAGCGGGCGACGGGACGCAAGCCGGCGGGGTTGATCGACGACGCCGAGGGCTTGTCGGACGCGTAGACCCCGACCGCGTCTTCGCCCAACGTCTCGCCGAAGGCCGGCATGCAGTAGCTCGACGACGTGCCGATGTTCGCGAGCAGATCGACGTGCTGGGCGACCAACTGCCGCCGCAGCGCGATCGCGTCATCGAGGTAGGCCGACACGAACAGCACGTCGGGTTCTGCGGCGGCGATCCGGCGCACGAGCTTCGCCATGTCGACCGTGCGGAAGTCATAGCCGAAGTTCCCGACATCGTGCAACCCGCGGGCACGGAGCTCGGCCTCTGCGCCCGAGGCGACGGAGCGGCCGTAGGCGTCGTCGACGAACGACACCGCGTAGCGGAGCGTCATCGGATCTCGGTGCCGCTGCGGCGCCACCCGATCGGCGATGAACGCGATCGCCGCTCGTCCCAGCACCTCGCCGGTCGGCGGGACCCGGAACGTCAGGCCGCCGCGATCGGAATCCGGAGGAAGCATCCCCACCGCGCCGGTCTCCCAGAACAGCATGCCGTTGGACGCCGCCTCGGCCGATGCGGCGCCCGAGATGGTGCTGCCGTAGCTGCCGAGCACCAGGTCGATGCCGGCGGCGTGCAGCTGGTCGACGGCCGCCGCCGCGGCGTCGGAGCCGGGGGTATCCACCGATTCGATCCGGATGGACCGGCCGCCGACGCCGCCGTCCAGGTTCGCGAGGTCGGCGGCCAACAGGATGCCGCGGTGCTCGTCGATGCCCCCGGACCCCTGCGAGCCCGAGAG
>JBBQVZ010000076.1:0-16585 GCA_038211015.1 Actinomycetota bacterium
ATGCACCGATCAGCACGATCGGGATCCCGATGATGATCACCGCGAGGCTGATCGTCGCGTTGCCGATGAACTGCTCCCCCCAGCGTTCGCGGAAGATCTGGCCCGAGCGCTTGATCGACTGACCGACGCCGACCGGCTCGAAGAGCAGCACCGGCACCACGAAGTACGTGAGCACGCTCCACGCGATCCCGACGAGCCCGATCACGATCCGACCGAGGAAGCCCGCGTTCTCCTGGATCTGTCGCAGGATCATCCCGACCGTCGCGGTGAGCACCGCCCACACGAAGATCTTCCCGATGTGCTGCCGCGCGAGCGCGAGCCCGTCGGAGATCGTCGCGTCTTCGCCTCGGAGCCGCTTCATCGCGGTTCCGATGACGGCGGCGTTGAAGAAGATGGTGACGAACGCGAGCGCCACGTACATCACGAAACCGATGACGTAGATGCCGGGGCTCGGCGACTCGCCCTGAACGGGGAGACCGATCCCCCACATCCCCAGTCCGAAGACGGCCATCACCGCGAGCGAGCAGAAGAACGAGATGACGGGGAGCACCAGCAGCTCCCGATCCAGCTTGACGACCCCCCAGCTGGCCTTCGCGAGCCTGAACCCTCGTGAGACGGAACCCATCGGATGCCTCCGTTCGAGATGGACTGCTTCCTCAAGAGGGTATTCGACACCCGGAGGGTCGTCGGTACACCTATCGGGGCGAGATCTGGGCGACCGGGCAGGTGTCGGCGCGAGGGCACCATCCGCAGTAGACGCCGGGAGTGAGCTCCGGCTCGCGTCCGTTCCACAGGGCGGCCGCCGCTCGAGCCGCGCCGATGACACGGTCGGCCGCATGTTGCAGCGCCTGCTCGCCGACGTCCTCCGCCTGCCACTCGCCGCTCTCCAGGAACAGCGACGCCACGCGGTAGGGCGGTACGCCGAACCGGAGCGTCAACAGCAACGCGTAGTAGCGGAGATCCTCCGGGTACTCGGGATACGCGTTGCCCGTCTTCAGGTCGATCGCCAACCGCGTGGCGCGCGTCGGCTCCAGCCGGTCCGGCGCGCCGAGCACCAGGTCGATCCGGCCAGACAGGATGAGCGCGCCACCGAGCAGCTCCGCCTTCACCGGCATCTCCGAGATGGGCGTCAGCTCGCGACGGAGCTCTTTCAATGGCGGGAACGATCCCTGGAACATGGTGATGCGCCGGACGACCTCCATCAGCACGTCGTCGCGGTCGGTAGGCGCCAGGCCGTTCCAATACTCGGCGAATCGCTCCTCGCGCTCGACCAGCCGGTCGGCGGCGATCTCGGCGATCTCGTGTGCGTCGAGCCCGTCCCGCGCGCCCACCTCGACCTCGACCGCGCGGTGCAACAGCACGCCCGCGGCGCTCTTCGGCGAGTGCTCGAACGGCGGCGCCTCCCCGGAGATGGCCGACGCGAACTTGCCCTCGCACCGCCCGTGATCGGTGAGCTTCTCCTTGCCGAGCCACAGCGTGTTGGGGAGCTCGAGCTCGCGGACCGCCTCCTCGATCCGGTCGCGCAGGCGTTGTGCCAGGTCGGCGGGGAACGTGGGTCGGGCCTCGGTGCCGATCAGCTGCTCGAGGGTACGCCGCTGCGGGTCGGTGAGCTCCACCCGTGCATGGTAGGGATAGGAACCGACATGGCCGAGACCCCCGATGAGATCCTGCGCGCGCTTGCCGATCCCGAGCGGCTGACGATCGTCGGTGCCCTGGCGCAGCGTTCGCGGACCGCCGCGGCACTGGCCAAGGACCTGGAGCTGCAACTCCCCCGCGTCAGGAAGCACCTGAACCGACTGACGACGACAGGCGTGGTTCGCTTGGAGCCCGATCGCCGCACGTATCGGCTGGACTCGGAGACGCTCCGTTGGGCGGCCGAGCAGGTGGGGCCGCCGCGCGCGGCCGGCCTGGCGCTCGGCGCCGCGAACGACGACGAGGAGACGGTCCTGCGCACGTTCTTCCGGGACGGCCGCCTCACCGAGATCCCCGCGAAAGAAGCCAAGCGCCGGATCGTGCTCGAACGGATCGCGATCGAGTTCGAGCCGGGAGTGCGGTACGACGAGAAGGAAGTGAACGCCATCGTCGGGCGGTTCTTCAACGACTACGCGTCGCTCCGGCGCTATCTGGTCGATGGCGGATTCCTTGCCCGCGAGCGCGGGGAGTACTGGCGCGCCGGCGGCAGGGTGGACGTGTAACCGCCTACCGGACGGTCGTGCGGTGGGCTCGACGTGGAGGCCAGCCCGGTGCTAGGTTCGGGGAACCGCGACGCGGCCCCCTTCCCCCTTCCCCTGCAGGTCGTGCCGCCGCGTCCCGATAACGGAAGAGATGGGCATGCGACGGAACCGGAGGATCCTCGTCATCGCCACCCCGGTCATGGGGTTGTTAGCGATGTCCGTGTTCGCCGCTTCACCCGCCTTCGCGAGCCGACTCCTCGCAACCGAGCCACGGGTTCCGGGGCCGTGCGCGCTCGTCCGCGAGAGCGGCGAGGCCATCCAGGACTTCTCCATCAGGCTGATCACGTGCGCGGCCGACAAGTGGCCGGTCGAGGGTGGAGCCGAGAAGGCGATCTGCATCGCTGACCGCGAGAGCGGTCTGATCCCGACAGCGAGCTCTCCGACTGGCATGTACGTGGGCCTCTTCCAGCACAGCGCGGCCGATTGGCCCCGCCGCTACGACGAGTGGACACGGCCGTGGTGGCAGCTCAAGGAGAACCCTTACAACGGCCGCACGGCCGCGATCGTCACCATCCGGATCTCGAACGCCGAGGGCTGGGCGGCCTGGGCCGGCGCCGGCTGCTGAGCTCCCTCGGCCGCCGCAACCGGTGAGGGCTAGACTCGGCGGATGGTGACAAAGGACAAGGGGCCCGGGCCCCCGGGAGCCGACAGCTCAGAACCCGAACGGATACCGACGGTCGAGGAACGCATCGAGGAGCTCCGCCGGAAGAAGAAGGCGGCGCTCACACCCGGCGGACCCGGATCGATCAAGAAACAGCACGACGGCGGCAAGCTCACAGCGCGCGAACGTCTGGACACGCTGATGGACAAGGGTTCGTTCGTCGAGACCGATCCGTTCGCGATCCACCGGGCGCACGACTTCGGGATGGACAAGAAGCGCCCGCCGGGCGACGGCGTGATCACCGGCTTCGGCACGATCGACGGACGCAAGGTGTTCGTCGCGTCGCAGGACTTCGGCGTCTTCGGCGGATCGATGGGCGAGGTCATGGCGCAGAAGGTCTGCAAGGTGATGGACCTGGCCGTGCAGACCGGCGCGCCGTTCATCCAGATCAACGACTCGGGCGGCGCGCGGATCCAGGAGGGCGCGGCGTCGCTCGCCGGCTACGGGTTCATCTTCGAGCGCAACGTGCGCGCGAGCGGCGTCATCCCGCAGATCAGCGTGATCATGGGACCGTGCGCCGGCGGCGCCGTGTACTCGCCGGCCATCACGGACTTCACGTTCATGGTGAAAGAAACGTCGCACATGTTCATCACCGGCCCCGACGTGATCAAGACGGTGACGGGCGAGGAGGTCACGTTCGAGGAGCTCGGCGGCGCGATGACGCACGCGAGCATCTCCGGCATCGCGTCGTTCATCGGCGAGGACGACGAGGACGTGCTGCAGCGGGTCCGCTACCTCCTGTCGTTCCTTCCGTCGAACAACCTGGAGGATCCGCCGGCCTACGCGACCACGGACGACCCCGACCGCCTGGACGAAGGCCTCACGCACATCATCCCGGACCGCGCGAAAGAGCCGTACGACATGCACGAGGTCGTCCGCCGCGTCGTGGACGACGGCGAGTTCCTGGAGATCTTCCCGTTCTGGGCCATGAACATCGTGATCGGGCTCGCGCGCCTGGACGGCCACTCGATCGGCATCATCGCGAACCAGCCGAAGGTGCTGGGCGGCACGCTCGACATCGACGCCAGCGAGAAGGCCTCACGGTTCGTCCGTTTCTGCGATGCGTTCAACGTCCCGATCGTCACGTTCGTGGACGTGCCCGGGTTCCTGCCGGGCAAGGAGCAGGAATACGGCGGGATCATCCGCCACGGCGCGAAGCTGCTGTATTCGTTCGCCGAAGCGACCGTCCCGCGGATGACCGTCATCACCCGCAAGGCCTATGGCGGCGCGTACGTTGTCATGAACTCGAAGCACCTGCGCGCCGATGTGTCGTTCGCGTGGCCGACCGCCGAGATCGCGGTCATGGGCGCGGAGGGCGCGGTGAGCATCGTGTTCCGCAAGGAGATCGACAAGGCCGCCGACCCGGCGGCCAAACGGGCCGAGCTGATCGACGAGTACAAACGGAAGTTCTCCACCCCGTACGCCGCCGCGGAGCGCGGGTTCATCGACGACGTGATCGAGCCGGCAGAGACACGGAGACGCCTGATCCGGTCGCTGCGGATGCTCTCGACGAAACGCGAGAGCATCCCGGCCCGCAAGCACGGGAACATCCCCCTCTGACATGGACGGCGAGCGGAGGTTCGACCTTCCCGATGGGCTGACGCCCGAGGATGAGCGCGCCATCCTCACGGCGCTCGAACGGTACTTCCTTCAGGAGAGCCCGAAGCCGGCTCCGTGGGTGCTCCAGGGTCGGATCGACGCGACGGGCCTGGGAGCGCTGCAGGCCCGGAAGCTCTCGAGGGAACCGTGGGCGGTTCGGGCCGTGTTCGCGCGGCGTGGCGTGGCGCCCGTCAACGGCCGCAGCGACGTCCGCTAGATGGACGACTCGTCGTACTCGCACTGTCCGAACTGTCTCGCCGAGTACCGCCAAGGGTTCGACACGTGCACCGATTGCGGGATCGCGCTCGTCCGCGGGCCGACGCCGGTGCCGGAGGAGCACGCGCCGGATCACACGACGGGCCACAAGCACGCCACCGAGGACGGATACCAAGTCCCGGTCGTGCTGTGCCAGCTCCCCGTGGTCGAGGCGCAGATCCTCGCGACCAAGCTCGAAGCGGAAGGTCTGGTCGTCACCGTCGAAGAACCCGCGCTGTGGACCGCGTACGGAACGTCCATCTCTGTCACTGCTGGATTGCGCGTGTGGGTGCTGGAGTCCCAACTGGAACAGGCGCGGAAGATCGCGCGAAGTGCGCTCTCCGGTGACGACTCGATCTGATGGCCGCGACGAGGACAGCTGCCGACGCCACGCTCGCCGATGCGACCGGGGCGTTCGTGGCGGAAGGGTGCTCGTCGCCTCAGACCTGGGGTAACGATGCCGGCGACACGTACGGTCGGCACGACCACCCGTACCACAAGGTGCTGTTCTGTCTGGCGGGGTCGATCGTGTTCCACACCGACGACGGCGACCTCGAATTGACGCAAGGCGATCGGTTGGACCTGGAGCCGAGAACCGGGCATGCGGCGACCGTCGGGCCCGGTGGGTGCAGATGCGTCGAGGCCTCCAGGTGAAGGTCGCGTTCCACATCGACCAGCTGTGGTTCAAGGCTCCCGGGGGCATCGGCAGGTACGTCAGCGAGATGCTCGTGGCGCTGCCGGCCGCCGATCCGTCGCTGGAGCTCACACCGTTCTACTCGAAGTGGCGACGGCGGTTCCCGAGCGAGTCTCCGTACACGATCGACGGGCGCTACCCGGGCGTGGAGGTCCCGCGATCGATCCGCTCGCTGTATCCGTCATGGGACCTGCTGGGTCGGCCCGCGCTCCCTGGCTCGTTGAACGATGCGCTGATCGTCCACGCGACGAACCACGCGGCGGTGCCTCCGGTGCACGAGGACCAACGGTTGGTCGTGACCGTCCATGATCTGGCGTTCCGGCGGTTCCCCGAGCTGTTACCGCCCGACTGGCGATGGCTCTACCGGGCTGGGCTGCGCGCGGCGGAGAAACGAGCGGATGCGATCCTGGTCCCGTCGCAGAGCACCGCCGATGACCTCGTCGCGTCGACGTCCGTCCCGCCGTCGCGCGTCCACGTGACGCCGCTGGCACCGTCGCTGGCCACCTCCAACGAAGATCCGAAGGACGTCTTCGAGCGTCTCGGGGTGACGCCGCCGTACGTGTTGTCGGTGGGAACGCTCGAGCCACGCAAGAACCTCGTCCGGCTGGTGCGCGCGTATCGTCAGGTCGCTCCCGACGTCCCGCACACCCTCGTCCTGGCAGGCGCGCGCGGCTGGCACGCAGAGGCCTTGGATGCAGAGCTCGCGCGGCCGGGGCCCGGGTCGATCGCGTGGACCAACGACGTGTCGGATGATGAGCTCGACGTGCTCTATCGAGGCGCCGACGTGTTCGCCTATCCGTCGCTGTACGAAGGCTTCGGCCTTCCGGTCGTGGAGGCGATGGCTCGTGGCGTGCCGACGCTGACCTCCAACCTGTCATCGCTCCCCGAGATCGCTGGCGACGCCGCGCTCCTGGTCGATCCCACGGACGTGTCCGAGATCGCGGAAGGGCTGGCTCGGTTGTTGACCGATCAAGGGAAGGCCGAGGATCTCCGGCAGCGTGGTCTGCAGCGCGCGGCCACCTTCACCTGGGCGGCCACCGCGCGCGCTACGCTCGACGTGTACCGGCATCTGGTGGGAGCGTCGACGTCGTGAAGGTCTCGTTGATCTCGACCGTGAAGGATGCGTCGGCTCACGTCGAGGAATTCATCGGTTCGATCGCCGCGCAGACGCGCGCGCCCGACGAGGTGATCGTGGTCGACGGCGGCTCGACCGACGGCACGCCCGATCTCCTCCGGCGCGTGGGCGCCGACTCGATCACCGTGATCGAGGAGAGCGGAGCGAACATCGCGCGCGGTCGGAACCTCGCGATCGCCGCCGCAGCGCACGATGTGATCGCCGTGACAGACGCCGACTGCGTGCTCGACATGCGATGGCTCGAACGGATCCTGGAGCCCATCGAGGCCGGCGCCGACGTGTCGATGGGCTTCTACCTTCCGGTCGCCGACGGGTTCCTCCAGGAGTGCATGGCATCGGTGAACCTTCCGCTCGACGCCACGGACGTCGACCCGGGGAGCTTCATGCCGAGCGCGCGTTCCATCGCGTTCCGTCGCGGCTCGATCGACGCGGCCGGCGGCTATCCGGAATGGCTCGCGATCGGCGAGGACATGTGGGTGAACCGCCGCTGGCGCGAACTCGGACTGGACATGCGGTTCGCGCCCGAGGCCGTGGTTCGCTGGCGATTGCGTCCGACGTTGCGGGCGACCTGGACGCAGTACTTCCGATACGCGCGAGGCGACGCGCAAGCCGGGATGTTCCCCGAACGCCACGCGCTGCGGTTCGGGGTGTACGGCGGCGGCGGCGCGGCGCTCGCCTCGAGCAGGCGGTGGCCGAAGGCGGTGGTCGCGGCGGGCGCCGCCGCGTACGCGCGCGAGCCCGTCCGCCGGGCCTGGCGACGCATGCAGGACCCTGGCGAGCGCGCCGCGGCGGCGATCGTCGTCCCCGCGCTGATGGGGTGGATCGACACGGCGAAGATGGCGGGCTACGCGGTCGGCTTGGTCGACCGCGGGCGACGGAGGAGCTGACCGCAAGTCACCGGGCCGCCCTGCCCGATCGCGTGCGAGGGACGCTAGGCTCCGCGACATGCGCCGAGCACCGATCGTCGTCCTGTCGCTCGCCCTCGTCTGTGCCGGCCTCCTCACGTCGCCGGCACCGACGGCCGCGGCTCGCGGCGACGGCACGATCCGCCTGAAGGTCATGACGTTCAATATCCGCGAGGGCGGCGTCCACGGGCGCTTCTCGAAAGTGGTCGAGGCCATCCGGGCGGCCGATGCGGACGTCGTCGGGTTGCAGGAGCCGTTCGGTCGCACGCGGAAGTTGGCCCGGGCGCTCGGTTGGTACGCCGCGCCGCGACTGCACACGATCTCGCGGTTCCCGATCCTGCAGCCCGCGGGGAGCGACGGCCTCTGGGGCTGGCTGCTGGTCGCGCCGGGCAAGGTCGTCGCGATCGCCAACATCCACAACCCGTCGTATCCCTACACCGTCGACATGATGCGGTTGGGCACGGCCACCAAGGCCGAGATCCTGCGGATCGAGCGCCACGTCCGGATCCGGTGGATGCAGCCGTTCCTGGACTCGCTCGCTCCGCAGCTCGAGTCGGGCGGTCCGGTGTTCTTCACCGGAGACTTCAACGCGCCCTCGTGGCGCGATTGGACGCCCGAGGTGGTCGACGCGCTCGGGTGGCAGCCGACGACCCTCCGCTACCGGGCGCCGCGGTTCTCGGTCCGCTGGCCGACGTCGGTCGTGATGGAGAAGGCGGGATTCCGCGATTCGTTCCGCGAGGTCCGCGCCGACGCGATCGCGGATCCCGGGTTCACGTGGACGTCGGGCCACCCGGCTATCTCACCGTGGGACGTATTCGACCGGATCGACTTCGTCTGGGCGGCCGGTTCCTCCGAGACCTTGTCGAGCCGCGTCGTCGGCGACGACGATCCGATGTCCGACGTCGTCGTCGAGCCGTGGCCGTCGGATCACCGGGGGGTCGTGAGCACGTTCAGGGTCACGCCGGCGGACACACCCGCGTTCGTCTCACCGCTCGACGTGCGCGTGCCGATCGGGCAACAGGTGCAGGGCGCTTTCCACGACGCACCCGGACCCGGCCGCGTCCTGGGCGTGTGGATGCAGGACGCCGACCCCGCGGTGGACCAACCGCTCGCCTCGGCGACGATCGACGAGGACGCGGCCGACGGAACGATCGACCTGACGACGGACGATCTTGCGCCGGGCACCTACGCGCTCGCGCTGGTCGGGCCCGAAGGCGTCTCGGCCCGCTCGGCGTTCGCGGCGGTCGATCCACAGGCGCCCGCGACCATCTCCGTCGCGAAGACGCGGTTCGCCGCGGGCGAGCCGATCGTCGTGTCGTGGACGAATGCGCCGGGCAACCGGTACGACTGGCTCGATCTGCACGCGGCGGACGCCGCGCCCACGACCGGCCGGATCTGGCTGTGGCGCTACATCGACGCGCGCGTCTTCGGATCCGCGCCGTTCAAGGCCGAGGCGACGGGCAACTGGCCGCTACCCCCCGGTCGCTACCGGGTCACGCTCTGCGTCGACGACGGGTTCGACTGCTTGGCGACGACCGAGACGTTCCGCGTCGCGGGGTGACCAACCGCCCTTCAGGGTGACCCCTAGGTATCCTCAGCCGCCAGCGTTCCGTAGAACACGACGATCGCGAACAGGGCGAACGCCAGTACGTGCACGACGGTGCACCAGAGGCAGATCGCGCGGATCACGAACAGCTCCGCGTACACGAGCCACAGGACGAACGCCATCGCGGTTGCGACGGCGACCAGGCGGGCGATCCGGATCCACGGCGCAGCCGAGCGCCATGCCCGGGGTGAACAGAGAACGCACATCGCGAGGGACCAGGCCAGACCCATCAGGGCCACCGGGACGCCGAACACCGCCGATTGCGCACTCGTGGTGACGCGTTCGCAGTTGACGACCCCGGCCGAGGCGCACGCCAGCACCTTCGGAGACGTGAAGTGCGCGATCGTCAGGTAGGCGGAAACCGTCGTGCTCGCGATCGCGCACGCGAACGTGATTGGGACCACCCACCTGGGGCGGCTCATGCCGGCAGGAGCGACCCCGTGGCGCTGGACACGCCGGAGGACGTGCACACGTTGGACGGCTGCTGGTCGGTGAGCTGGCAGATCGTTGCCGTCAACATGTTGGCGGCCGCGAGCACCTGCTTCGCGATGAGGCTCGATGGATCCGAGAGCGCCGATGCGATCTGCTGCCACGTCATGCCCTGCAGGACATCGGGTGGATAGCTCGAGCCGGTGACGACGAATCGATTCCCGATGAGCACGAACGGGATGCTTCCGGCCTGCGATGTGTACGGGGGCACGTCGAACGTCTGCATCAGCCGCTGCTGGTCCGCCGTGAGCGTCTCGAGCGGTTCGTAGCCGATCCCCGAGGCCGCGGGCTGGTTGGTTTCGGTTTCCACCGGCACGAACGAGATCACGTCGCTCGCGTACGTGGACCCGTGGAAGGCAAGCGTTGGGGTGCTCGGGTAGACATCGGACGCCGACGACGTGGTGAGCCCAAGGCCCGAGAACGTCCCGAACCGCGAGAGCGCGATCACCAGCGGCCACCGCTGGGACGCGCAGAAGGGGCAGTATTCGGCACCGATGTAGAGGATCTCGGGCTTCCCGCCACTCGTCACGGCCGGGGCTCCCGCGGCGATCGCCCCCGGTGCGTTGATCCCCTGTCCCGCTCCTACGGTGTCGAGCGCAACCGCCGGAACGGCGGTCACCGCATCGATCACCTGCGCCGTGTCGCCCGCGGCACCCGTGTCACCCGTGCCGGGCGCGGCCGCGGTCCCTCCACGGTTGAAGACGCTCAGCGCCACCATGGTGCCCACGATCGCGACGACGGCACCGATGGCGGCGAGCCGGTAGCGGGACACCGAGGACCGTCGTGCCCGTGCGCTCTTCCGCCGTTGCTGTGCGGCCTTGGCCTTGGACGACGATCGCTTGCGCTGTGCGGTCCTGCTCGTCATCGTTCCTGCCATCCGAGCGGCGCCATCGAAGCCTCTTCCTCTTGGGATACGAGCTTAGGGTCCGGATCGCTCAGCCCGGGGGCCGAGGGACCCGAACGTGCCGGGCCGTACGGGCACCCGGAGCGATGACTGGGTCTGCTCAGGCGTCGTAGAAGCCGCCGCCGGACTTGCGGCCGAGGCGACCCTCCGAAACCATCCGGCGAAGCAGCGGCGGTGGCGCGTAGCGCTCCTCGGGGAACTCCGCGTGCAACACCTCGCCGATGCTCAGCATCGTGTCGAGCCCGATCAGATCCATCAACGCGAGCGGACCCATCGGGTGCGCCAGGCCGAGGTGGATGGCGGTGTCGATGTCCTCGCGGGTCGCGAAGCCCTCGTCGTAGAGACGAACCGCGTCGAACAGGTACGGAACGAGGAGTCGGTTCACGATGAACCCCGCGTGATCCTTCGACCGCACGCACGTCTTGCCCAACACGTCCGTCCCGTAGGTGCGGATGAACTCGTAGGTCTCGTCCGACGTCGTCAGGGCGGGCGTCAGCTCGAGCAGTGCCATGACCGGCGGTGGATTGAAGAAGTGCATCCCGACCACCCGGTCCGGTCGTCCCGACGCGACGGCGAGCTCGACGATCGGGATCGACGACGTGTTCGAGGCGAGCACGACCTCGGGTCGCGTGACCTCGCCCAGCGTCCGGAAGATCGCGAGCTTCGCCTCGACGTCCTCCGTCGCCGCCTCGATCACCAGGTCCGACCCATCGAGGCCGCCCATGTCGGTGACCCCTCGGACCCGGCCGAGCATCGCCTCGGACTCGGCCGGATCGAGCTTGCCGCGCTCGACGGCCCTGCCGACCGAACGCTCGATCGAGGCGCGGCCGCGAGCCACGAGCTCGTCGTTTCCCTCGACGTACGTGACGTCCGCACCGGCTCGTGCCAGGACCTCGACGATGCCGGAGCCCATCAGGCCGCAGCCCACGACCCCCACGTGCCGAACATCCTGCGGATCCACAGAGCTTCCTCCACCTAACGCTCGCCGACCGCAAGCCTACAATCCAACGGATGAGCGCTCGACGCCGTCTCGCCACGTTGGGTGTCGCGGTCGGCGGTGTGCTTGTCGGTCACTGGCTCACGTACCTGGCGGTGGCGCCGATCGCGGGCTCACGCGCCGCGATCCTGCACCAGACGGGTCACGCGTACCTCGGGATGGCGAACGACGTCGCGCTTGTGGCCGCCCTCGCGGCGATGGCCACCATGTTCATCGGGCAGCTCACAACCCCGATGCCGGCCGGGCAGCTTCACGGGATCACGGCCAGGGTCGTTCGGTTCCAGGTGAGCGCGTTCGTCCTGCTCGAGGTGCTCGAACGCGTGACGGCGGGCTCCCCGCTCGCCGCGCTGATGCACACCGGCATCCTGCCCGTCGGCATCGCGACGCAAGCCGTTATCGGGATCCTCGCGGCTTTCTCGATCCGTTGGCTGCTCCGTACGGCCGACCGTGTAGCCGCCGCCTTCGGGCGCACTGCCGTTGCTCCTCGCCGGGACGTGCCCCAACCGCTCTTCCCTGACCTGGTCTTCGTCCGTGCCTACGGTCACCTCTCCGCGGCCGGCGTACGGGGCCCACCTTCTTCCGTCTGAGGGTTCACCATCGCGCCTCGGTGCGCGACCGTCAGACAACAGGAAGGAGCGATATCGATGCGTATCCGCGCGAAGCTGGCGGCTGCCGCCGTGCTTGGGATCGGCATCCTCACCTTGCTCCCCGGGATCGCCTCCGCTCATGCCGAACGGACCGTCGGCCCGTTCGACCTCGAGGTCGGATTCCTCGACGAGCCGGCCTACGTCGGCGTCCCGAACGCCGTGTTCATCGAACTCTCGAAAGGCGGACAAGCGGTCACCGATGTCGGTGATGCCCTGTCGGTGACGGTTGGATTCGGGGACCAGACATCCGATCCATCCGTCTTCGATCCGCTCGAGGAGCCCGGTCAGTATCAGGCGGCGTTCGTTCCCTCTCAGGCAGGGGCATACACGTTCACGTTGTCCGGCACGCTCGACGGAGTGAAGTTCGACCTCGCGCTGACGTCCGGGCCAAAGACCTTCGACGAGGTGCAAGACATCGCAGGGGCAACGTTCCCGCAGGTGCAGGCTCCGACGAATGCGGATCTGGCGTCGCGTATCCAGGAGGAATCCGATCGCACGTCCGCGGCACTCGCCGACGCGACGACCGCGGGGACGGACGCACAGGACGCCGCCGACACCGCGAAGACCTTCGGGATCATCGGGATCGTCGTGGGAGCGATCGGGCTGATCGTCGGTGGCATCGCCCTCTCCGTTTCGAGGAAGCGGGCGTAGCGAACATGCTGGCGCACGGGGGAACCCCGGACGAACAGGTCGCGATGATCACGGTCGTCGCCGGCCTGTGGCTCGGATGGGCGGGCGTGTCCCGCATCCGGGACAAGGGGTTCCCCCGTCTGCCGATCGCTGGGGCCTGGAGCCTCGCCGTCGTCGGTGGGGTGGTGATCATCGCGGGCCTCACGCTCCCCCGGCAGTTCATGCCCCCGGGCGCCACGCCCACGGCAGCGCCGTCGGGAGCGCGGCCCGCCTCGACCGCCACGCTCGCGATCGACGGTCCCGCCAACGGACAGACGGTGTCGGGAGCACAGATCGAGGTCGTGATGTCGCTCGACGGCGGCCGCATCGTCGACTCTGCGAGCACGACACTCACACCCGACACCGGCCACGTCCACCTGTCGCTCGACGGCAAAGTGGTCTCTATGACGTACGGGCTCGTGCAGCTCGTGGACGTGCAAGGTCTCTCCCCCGGCGAGCACACGCTCGAGGCGGAGTTCGTGGCCGCCGACCACGGACCGTTCGATCCGCGTGTGGTCGCGCGAACCAGGTTCACGGTCGGAGGCGGGACGTGAGGCGCTTCACTTCTTGCTTGCTGGGTCTCGGCATCGCCGGCTCGATGACGCTCGCGCTCGCCGGACCGGCGGGGGCTCACGCGAACCTCGCGAGCTCGAACCCGGCGGCGAGCGCGCTGCTCGACAACCCACCCGCCGAGGTCACGATGACATTCACCGAGCCGCCCGACCCGAAGCTGTCGCTCGCCCACGTGTTGGACGTCAACGGCAACACGGTTGAGACAGGCCCGGTGCAGGAGGTGCCCGGCCAGGACCAACTCCTGATCCCGCTCCCCGCGGATCTCCCCGACGGCGTGTACACCGTGAGCTGGCGCGTCGTCTCCGAGGCCGATGGTCATGCGACCGCCGGCGCGTTCAGCTTCGGCGTCAACGTGGCGCCCGGCACGGTCGTCGCGCCGAGCACCCCGGTCCCGACGACATCACCCTCCGTGGGGAGCGTGGCGAGCAAGCTCCTGCTGTACGTGGGACTCGCGTTGCTGTTCGCGACGTCGGTCGTGGGGATCGTCGCGTTCGACGGGAACGTGCCCGCCCGGCGGCCCGCGCTGCTCGCCGGAGGCGCCGCCGTCGCGCTCGGTGCCGTCGGGATGCTCCTGTCGGAGCGCGCGACGCTCGGCGTGTCGATGGGAGACCTACTCTCGTCGTCGACGGGCACGGACTACCTCTGGCTGCTGGGTGGGGTCGCGTTCGCCGCGATCGCCGCGGTGGACGCCGCGCGCAGGCCCGGCCGAGCCGCGCTCGTCGTGGTCGGGGTCGCCGCCGCGGCAGCCATGCTCGTCCGCGCGATCGGAGGTCACGCCGCCGCCGCCGCGACCCCGGCGCTCCACATCGGCCTGCAGTGGTTCCACTTCATGGCCGCGAGCGTGTGGATGGGCGGCCTGGCACTCGCGTTCCTCTTGGTACGTGCGCGGCGGCGGGCTCAAGAGGACACGCCCATCGACGAGATCCGCCGGTACTCGTCGTTGGCCGGCTACGCGCTCGCCGTCATCCTGGTCACCGGCGTGCTCCGCGCGACGGAGGAGGTCGGTGGCCTCTCCAAGCTCCTCCACCTGTTCCGCGGCTCGTACGACACCACGTTGGACATCAAAGTCGGTGTCGTACTCGTGTTGATCGCGCTGGGCGCGTTCAACCGGTACCGCTCGATCCCGCGGATCGGCGTCCGGCCGGGACTGCTCCGGCGGGTGATGGCGATCGAGCTGGTCGGTGCGCTAGGGGTCTTCGGGCTCACCGGCACACTGACCGGCCTGGCGCCTCGTCCGCCCGTCACGCCTCCGGCCCCGCCCCCGCCCACCGTCACGGTGACCGGCAGTGACTTCGCGACGACGATGAAGGTCGAGCTGGTCGTCTCGCCCGGGACCGCGGGTCCGAACGAGTTCGACGTCGACGTCACCGACTTCGACTCCGGCGCTCCCCTGGACGCTGCCGACGTGTCGCTTCGTTTCGAACCCGTCGGCCAGTCGGGCGTGGGCGCCAGCACGCTCGAGCTGATCCATCACGACGACCATCGGATGGCGAACGGCACGCAACTCTCGATCGCCGGTGTGTGGACGATCACCGTCGTCGTGCAGACCGCGTCGTCGGGCACCGAGATCCCGCTCACGTTCGTCACGTCCATCCCGGACCGGACGGTCACGGTCTCCACGGCCGCCGGGCAACCGGACATCTACACGATCGTCTTCCCGGACGGCGAGCAGATCCAGACGTACAACGATCCGGGAACCCCGGGCACGGACGAGCTCCACCTGACGGCGTTCGACACGGACGGGAACGAGCTTCCGCTCGCCCGCGCCGCCATGGTCTCCGTGGCGCCCGACGGCGAGGCGGCCTCTCTGCCGCCGCGACGATTCTCCGCCGGTCACTTCGTCGGCGACCTCACGCTCGCCGCCGGGAAGTGGACGTTCTTCGTGCAGGCGACCGCTCGCGACGGGCGAGTCCTCGTAGCATCGTTCGAGCAGACGATCTGAGGGGAGCGCAGTTGAGAGGCCGTCCGAATCGCGCGACGCTCGTGGCGCTCGGTCTGACGTTCGCGTTAGCCGCGAGCGCGTGCGGGAGCGGCGACCCGTCGCCGAGCACGAGCCCGAGCTCCGTCACCCCGACGGTCAGCGCGGACCGGCCCGCCAGCCCCGCGAAGCTCTCGATCGTCACGCCCAAGAACGGGCAGGTGGTCCGGGGGACCACGGTCGAGATGAAGCTGTCGCTCAAGGACGCGAAGATCGTGCAGGCGACGAGCGCCGACATCGTTCCCGACGAGGGGCACCTCCATGTCATCCTGGATGATCAACTGATCTCGATGACGGGCACAACCACGCAGCTGCTCTCGAACCTGGGCACCGGGCAGCACCTGCTGAAGGTGGAGTTCGTCGCGTCCGACCACGCGCCGTTCGATCCACGCGTGATCGCCGCGGTCTCGTTCGAGGTGCAAGCGTGAGTGGCACCGCGACGCGCCTTCGGACGCGGACGGACCTTGCGCTCGCGCTGCCGATCCTTGCCGGGGTCTGCATGCTGCTGCTCCGACTCCGGATCCTCGAGGTGCCGAACGCGACCCGGATCGTGCTCCTCGTGGCGGTCTTCGCGACGATCCTCGTGGCGTCGCTCCTGGTCCCCGCGACGCGAGACGTCGCCCGCCTGCACCCCGCGTTCGTCGCCGTCGTCGGCCTGGCGGGCGTCGGCCTTGCGGCCCTCGCCGGGGGAAGACCCGTCGCCGCGCCGCTCGGCGCCGCGGCACTCCCACTCGCGCTCCTCGCGGCCGTCGCCGAAGAGGCTCTGTTCCGCAAGGCGGCGTACGGCTGGCTCGCTCGTTCCGGACCCATGATCGCCGTCGCCGGTTCGGCACTGCTGTTCGCCGCGGTCCACGTGCCGCTCTACGGTGTCGCGGCCTTCCCCGTCGACCTTGGCGCCGGCCTGCTGCTCTCGTGGCAGCGGTGGGCGTCCGGGAGCTGGACCGTCCCCGCCGCGACCCACGTCGCGGCGAACGCACTGGCGGTGATGCTCCGATGATCAGGCGGGTCGCGACGCTCGCGCTCTGCATGGCGCTCGTGGGCGTGGCGTGCACACACGGCGACGCTTCCCCCGAGATCAGGGTGGGAGCGGTCTACCCGCTCTCGGGCTCGCAGGGGTCCGGGGGCATCGACGAGCACCGCGGCATCCTGTTGGCCGCCGACCTCGCGAACCTGGACGGCGGCGTCGGCGGCCGGTCCATCCGGATCGAATCGGTGGATACCCCCGGCTCCGACGCCGCG
>JBBQVZ010000077.1:0-16390 GCA_038211015.1 Actinomycetota bacterium
TGAACCCTGATGCTCAGGCGGCAGCGCGCGATCGAAATCGTCCCAAGTAGCAAACCCCTCCGGTGGCGGCGGTACGACGTACCCCAACACCTCGCACCAGAAACGAGCGACGCGCTCAGGTTCTGCGCAGTCGAAGGTGACCTGGAGCTGCTTGACCCGTGTGCCCACTATGTGCCCACCAGCCTACCCCTTCCGTTCCATTCCGTTCCGCTCCATCCCAAGGCGTTTCCGCAGGTCAGAGGCCGTTTCCGCAGTCACGCGGGATACGTGGATCCACTTTCAAACCCAGCGCAGCTCGAGGCTGGGAGGTTGCTCACCGGTCCACCCTCTCGCCCCGCAGGGACCTCAGGTCTTGGATCACATACTCATGTGCTTCCGCTACAAGGAGCTCGAATGAGTGGTTCTTAGGAACCGGCAGATGCGGGTGAGGCGACAGAGGGGTCGGCGGCTCCTTCACTGCACGCAGGCGCGAACAACTCCACGACCGTTGCCCAATCGTCCCGGCCAGCCATCGAACCAAGCGCGATATCAACCTTGCGCCAGCCAGTCAGACCGGAGCCGCGAGAGCCTGCCCAACGCACGAGTCGACCTGGGGCGGGGCTGGATCGCTCGTCTACCGTCGCCCCCGAGCCCTTGAAGCCGAGACCTTCAAAGAAGCCACGACATCCTCGATCGACATGTCGGTTCCGTAGTCCGTCAGCCATGTGGGGCAACAGTTGTCTCGTCCTGGCGGACAGTATGGCTCGGCGTCAGAGACGAAGGTTTCGCGGACCACCTCGGACGGCTCAAACGTCGGGCTTGTGGGATCAGCCGGATCGTCGGCGATCAGGCGGATCCCGTCTTCATCGGTGCAACCAGACAGAGCTGCGGCGAGCGCGATACAAACGATCAAAGCTTGCGTTTGCACGACTTCACAGTAGCCGCGAGCAACGAGCGAGCCATACCTGGCCTGCATACATCGAAGCGACCTGCGGGGTGAACAACCACCGCGCCCATCACCCGCCTGATCGCTCAGGCTTCAGCCTGTCGCCAGGAACACGCGGAACGAGGCACCGCCACCCGGGCGATCCTGCACCCACGCTCGTCCGCCATGCAGCTCGGCGAACTTCGCCACCAGCGCCAACCCGATGCCGATGCCGACGCCGACGCCGGCCCCGGTCCCGTTCTCCGTGAGCCGACGCAGCTGCTTGAAGGGCTCGAAGATGCGCTCTTGAC
This sequence comes from Actinomycetota bacterium, assembly GCA_038211015.1. GTDB lineage: Bacteria > Actinomycetota > UBA4738 > UBA4738 > HRBIN12 > JBBQVZ01. The sequence goes on from JBBQVZ010000077.1 coordinate 1,216, forward strand.
TCTCCCTGGAGACGCCGGGTCCGGCATCATCGACGGCGATCAGGACTCCCTCGGCGACCGATCGCGCGGACACCCAGATCTCCGTCCCGGGCAGCGTGTGTCTGCGGGCATTCACCAGGAGGTTGTCGAGGATCCGCTCGACCTTCAAGGCATCGACATCCACGATCATCGGCTCGACCTCGATGTGGACCACGTGGTCGTCCACCGCGTCGGAGTCATCGACCATCCTGCGAACGAGTTCCCCCAGGTCTGTGGGCGACCGCACGGGCTCGAGGACCCCGCGCGTGAGCCGGCCGAGGTCCAGCAGATCCTCCAGCATGCGTTTCAGGCGTTCCGCGTTGGAGGCCACGGCGTCGATGAGGTGCACCTGGTCGTCCTCGGAAAGCGTGGTCCGGAGCCGCTGGAGCGTGAGGGCGCTCCCAAGCACGGCGGCGAGCGGTGTCCTCAGGTCGTGCGATACCGCCGTGAGGAACGTGTTCTTCATCTGATCCAGTTCCCGGAGCCGTTCGACGCTCAACCGTTCGGAATCGATCGCCCGCTGGAACGCCTCCTCGGCCCTCCGTCGGTGCGTGATGTCGCGATCGATGCCGAGCACGAACTCACGCCCGCCGAGCGTCACGAGCGATGTGGAGACCTCGATCGGGAAGACGTGCCCGTCCTTGTGTCGGTGGAAGGTCTCCAGGAGGATGGTCCCTTCCCGACGGAGTCGCGCGAAGTACTCGGCGCGTTCCTCGCGGGTTCCCTCGGAGACGTTGAAGATATCGATCGACGTACCGATGAGCTCCTCGCGCACGTATCCGTTCATCACGCAGGCCGCCTCATTGCAGTCCACGATCGGCCACGACACGGTTGGATCGTCGGCGTCGATCAGCACCATCGCGTCCGGCGACACGGCGAAGAGCTGTCGGAAGGGGCGGTCGCTCTCGAGCGTCGAGGAAGCGTCCCCCGGAGGGGTTGGCGCAGCGACGACCACAGCTTCCCGGGCCAAGAACCGCCCTTTCGTGGGGATACCTCTATGCATCGACCGGAAGGCAGGTGAGGTGGAGTTCTCGAAAACAGCGTCCTGGAGGGTCAGCCGTTCGGAAGCTCGCCCAGCGTGTCGGCGAGGTACCCGCGGATGTCGAGGCTGAGATCCTCCATCGGCGCGTAGTAGCTGAACGAGAACGCGCGCGAGGACATGCCTTTCTGCACGGAGGAGCAGATCTGCCAGTCCTGACGGTTCACCAGGTCCCAGAAGTCGACGGCGTCGGCGGGATCGAAGCCGGGCTTCCTCATCTCGTCCGGGTGGAACAGGAAGTCGCAATCGATGCGAGTGTGACCCGCGTCGAGCGGCCAGAGCGTGAACGCCACCACGTGGTCGGCCGAGAGGCTCACCATGAGGTTCGGGTAGATCAGCTCACCCTTGTGCTTCACGCGCTCATCCTCGGACAGTCCTGCGAACGGCTCGCGGGTCGTCGTCCCCGAGAACGTGAACGTCGTCGCCCCGTCGCGGTGCGGTACCCCGTTGTCCCAATCGAGCTCGCGACCGCCGCCCTGCTTGAACGCCGGAACCAGCTCGCAGAGCTCCGGGTGCACTGGGCCGCAGTGGTAACACTCGTTGTAGTTCTCCACGATCGTCTTCCAGTTCGCGTCAACGTGATACGTGACGCGGCCCCCCAGTCGAAGGTCGGCGAGCGGATAGTTCCGTGTCCGCTCGATCATGCCGCCGAGCCGGGGCGACAACGACCGCTCCGGCGTGAGCTCCGACGGCGTCAGGTTCACGAAGACGAAGCCTCCCCACGTCTCGACCGCCACCGGATGAAGGCTCAGCTGCTCGCGCCGCAGGCCATCGCTCTCCGTGAGGAAGGGGGCGTTGCGGAGTTGCCCTTCCAGACCGTAGGTCCACGCGTGGTACGGACACCGGATCGCGCCTTTGAAACGACCGCTCGGGCCCGCTTCCGGCGGCGGATCCTCCATGACCAGCCGGGAGCCTCGGTGACGGCAGACGTTGTAGAAGGCGCTCAGCCCACCCGACCTCGAGCGGACGATCAGCACGCTTTCGCCGGCGACCTCGACGTGCAGGTAATCCCCGACGGCAGGGATCGTCTCGCAGCGTCCGACCATGAACCACTCGCGGTGGAAGATGCGGTCGGTCTCGATGGCGAAGTGCTCGTCGGTCAGGTAGGCGGCCCGCGGGAGCGTCCGCATCATCTCCGTCGTCGGCTCCGTCGTCGACTCTGGGCCTGGGGTTGCCTCGATGGCCATGTCCGTTCTATCCTGACCCTGGGTCAGTCACGTCGACCGACCGTACATACGCTGTGTACCACAGCATCGGCCCTGGAAGGATCAGTCTTGACTGACTTGAAGTCACCACGGAGTCGCCGGAGCGCGGACAAGCGGGATCGCATCGTCGAGTGCGCCATGAGGCACTTCGCGGAGGACGGCTACCAGGGTGCGAAGGTCGAGGACGTCGCGAACGACCTCGGTATCGCGAAGGGATCGATCTTCCAGCACTTCGGTTCCAAGGCCGGTCTGTTCTTCGAGGCGTACAAACGCGCCGTGACCTCGCTCCCGGCGTGGCTCGACGCGCCGCAGGACGTCTTGGACGAGGGATTCTTCGTGACGCTCATGTTCTGGCTCGAACGCACCGAGCACCTGATCCACGAGGACCTGGTCCCGTACCGGGTCGCGTTGATCGGGAACTACGGCAGCGACCTCTCGCTGAAGCGCGACATCAATCGCTTCCTGGTGAGCGAAGACCCATACGGCACGCTCGAGTTCGTGGAGTTCGGCATCGAGCGCGGCGAGATCCGCGACGACATCGACCTGGAGATGATCGTCTCCATGGTCGACTGGCTCGCCGGATCGCTACAGGACGCGCTCGTTACCGAGGAGCTGGACCCGGGTCTGTTCCATCGCTGGCAGAAGCAGCCGGAGCGACAGAAGGCCCGCGTCGAGCAGTTCGCCGAGGTCCTGCAGAGCGCGATCGGCAAGCGGTCCGCGAAGACGTAGGCACCCCGGCCGATAGGATGCGCGGGTGGCCACCACCGAACCCCGCAAGGCCTCGAACGAGGGAGCGCTCCGGCCGGAGACCGTCAAGCACTACTTGGAGACGATCTTCTACATCGAGTTCGAGGAAGATCGGGTCCGGCCGGGACGGATCGCCGAGTGGCTGGGTCTGCGCCCTCCGACCGTGAGCGTGACCCTGCACCGGCTCGAGCGGGACGGGTGGATCAACGTCGAGAGTGACCGGACCGTGTCGTTGACCGACACGGGCATGACGCTCGCCAGTGGAGTGGTTCGCGTCCATCGATTGCTGGAGCGCTGGCTCACCGACGTGCTCGGCTTCGACTGGGCGACCGCCGACAACCACGCCCAGGAGATCGCGCCGGGCATGTCCGATGCGGTCGCCGAACGTCTGGACGAGCACCTCGGCCACCCATCCACGTGCCCCCACGGGAACGTGATCCCAGGGAACACCGCGCCGTACGGCGAGCTCATCTCGCTGGCGGACCTTCCCGCGGGCACGAAAGCCAACGTTCGCCGCATCTCCGAGGTGGCGGAGCATGACGCTCCCGACCTGCTCCGCCGGCTGGACGGCCACGGGCTGGTGACCGGCGCCGAGGTCGTCGTCGCTGAAGACGGCTCGAGCGCCGACGCGCTCACGGTCGACATCGGCGATCGAACGATGGCGCTCGGTATCTCGACCGCCCGCCTCATCTGGGTCGAACGCGAACGCTGACTAACGGTCGTCGCGGCGGAGCGCCGCCTGGGCGTCATCCGGCGTCACCACGCGTCGCCGGTAGTTCCGCAGCGCGAACCGATCACAGGTGGTTTCCGCGGCGGACTTCCGTCCCAGCGTCTCTTTCAGGTACCAGTGCATCCACTCGTGGCAATACAGGAAGCGCAAGACCTCGCGCGGCGTGCGGAACGTGACGCCTTCGGTCAGCCAGATGAACCTGATCGTGCGGCCGGGCCTCCGCTTGGCGCCGTAGGGCACCACTTCGCCGAACGGGAAGAACGGCTTGGGCACCTGCAGCGTGATCGAACGTTCGGCGAAGTCGGTCCATGCCGAGAGGTGCGGTCGCTCGCGATATCGGAGCGGCTTCACGTGGATCCGGTAGCCGGTCGCTTCGGGCAGCCCGGCCAGGACCCGGCGGACGCGGTCCGCAGGCATGTCATCGAGAGCTGAGGTGATGCGCACGAGGCCAAAAGGGTACGTGCGCATCGCTCGATAGAGTTCGGGCCATGGCGAAGGATGCTGCGGGGGAGGGAGAGCGAGACCATCGAGACGGCATCCGGAAGGCGCTTCCGCTCGCCGTCGCGGTGTTCGGCTTCGGCATCTCGTTCGGCGTGTTGGCGCGCACCGCCGGCATGGGGTCCGTCGCACCGATCGTGATGTCCGCAACGACGTTCGCCGGCTCGGCCCAATTCGCAGCCGCGTCCGTGCTGAACGCCGGAGGCAGCGTCGCGACGGCCGTCGCCGCCGCCGTGCTGTTGAACGCGCGGTACGCGCCGATCGGCGTGAGCGTGGCGCCGTCGCTCCGTGGCCCCTGGTGGTCGCGATTCCTCCGTGCGCAGCTCGTCGTCGACGAATCGTGGGCGATCTCGTCCGAGGGCGATGGACGCTTCAACACCCGCGTCCTCGTGGGCGCGGGCGTGATCCTGTACGTGGCGTGGGTGAGCGGCACGACCCTCGGCGCGCTCTTCGGCGACGTGATCGGAGATCCGGCGCGGCTCGGGTTGGATGCCGCGTTCCCCGCGCTGTTCCTGGCGCTCCTGGCGCCGCAACTATCGTCGGCGCGCACGAAGCAGGCCGCCGTGCTCGGCGCCGCGATCGCGCTCGCACTCACACCGTTCACCCCACCGGGAGTGCCGATCATCGCGGCGAGCGTCGCGTGTCTGCTGGGATGGCGACGATGACGCAGGCGTGGCGTGTCGTGGCGCTGGTCGGGATCGCGACGATCGTCCTCAAGTCGATCGGCCCGGTCCTGCTTGGCGGCCGCGAGCTACCGCCAAGGATCGCGTCGCTCATCGGCTTGTTGGCACCCGCGTTACTGGCGGCGCTCGTGGCGATCAACACGTTCGGATCAGGGCGCTCGCTCGTGTTGGACGAGCGAGTCCTGGGCGTCGCGGCGGCCGCTGTCGCCATCTGGCGCCGGGCCCCGGTGCTACTCGTTGTGGTGATCGCCGCCGCGGTGACCGCCTTCGCCCGCGCGGTCGTCTAGGGCGAGCTTGGCTCCTCGGGCCGTTCGTCCGGGGCGACGGTTGCCGACGCCCGGTCGATCTCGTCCGCACCCGAGGTCTCGACCTCCTGGCCCCCACTGTTGCCGGCGAGCGTTGGCGATGGCTCCTTGCGGATCGTTCGCGCTACCGCCCACACGGCGAGCGACACGCCGATGACCACCGTCGCGGCCGCCCACATCCGTTCCGGGCGGGCGACCTCCAGCCCCGATCCGCCGAACAGGAACGTGCCACCGACGACCAGGAAGAGCGCGCCGAACAAGAACGAGAACGGGTCGAAACGATGGCGCTTCATGCGTTCCCACCCTCGATGGCATGCTGCGCCGGTTTGCGCGGCACCTGCATCACGAACACGTCGACCTCGCCGAACCCCAGCTCCAAGGTCATCTGGATCGGACTCGGTCCGAGGAGATGGAGCTCATCCGAGACGCCCAAGCCGTAGACGTCGCGGTTATGGAGGCGCAGGCCTCCCATACCGACGGTTCCCCGGACGTCCACGGCCATCCCCTCGAGTAGGAACACCTCGATCGAACCGATCCCGAGGGTCGCGTGGATCGGACCGGGATGCTCGCCTGGGCGCAGCCTCCTGAAGTCGAACGTCAAGGTGCCCCCGGACTGCTGGTAGGAGCTTTGGGCTTGCGCGGCATTCCGGATGGTGAGGCGTCGTTCCTCGTATCGACCGGTGATCGGCGTCGGCATGATGCTCGCGAAAAGCACGAGCGGGATGAGCGGCAGGCCGAAGAGGACGGTCCAGCGCGCTCTTCCGAACACGGTCCCGACGAGGAGCCCCGCCCCGAGCACGGCGAGGGGAAGAGCGAGCACCTGCCCGAGTGACAGGTGCATGGTGCCCGACGCAAGGAGCAGCCACGCGACGCCGGCCGCTGCCAGCGCAAGCCCAAGTGACAACCAGCCCGTGACAGACCGCTCCCGACGACGGCGCGCCGGCCTGGGTTGCCAGGGAGGAGGAGGCGGCGCATCGCCGCCGATCTCGCCCGTCGCTTCGGGCTCGAGCGTTTCGGGCTCGCGCTCGCCGCTTCCACGGAACAGGAGGATCCCGAGGCCGATCAACATCACCGCCAAGGCGAAACCCGGGGAGGCGTCACGGATCTCTCGCGCGAACGGCGGCACGAGAACGGGCCGGAACACCTCCGTTGGCCAGAGATGCCCCACGAGGAGGAGCACGCCGAACCCCAGGAGGCCAACCCCGGCCCATCCTGGCATGTCGGGGAAGCGATCTGCGATCCGCTGGGCCGTGGACCGGGGAAGATCGGCGCGCGGCAGCACCACCCAAAGGATCACGTAGAGCGCCACGCCGAGTCCACCGACCAACGCGAGGAGGCCGAACCCCAGTCGCCACCAGGCCGCGCGCGTTCCCGTTGCATCCGCGAGCCCACCCGCGACGCCGGCGATCAGCCGGCCGGTCGGCCGTCGGACGAGCCCGCGTCGGGTCGACGGCTCGGTCGTCTGCATGGCGGCATCGTGGACGATCCGTCGCCCCGCGCCATCGGGGAACGACCCTGGATCGTCCCTGAGAGCATCTCGCGAGAATCCGGGTATCCCCCGATCGCGCCCGGATGGCCGCGTGTGAGAACATCGCGTCCCCGACGAGGTGAGGCATCGTGAGCCGATCCGTAGCCACCCCCCCTCTGCCGACCGCGCCGCGCCGGTGGGCGATGTTCGAGCGCAGCGGCCGCGACCGCGTGTTCGCTGGTGTGGCCGGCGGCATCGGCGAGCGTCTCGGCGTCGACCCGACCGTTGTCCGCCTCTGCTTCGTCGCGCTCTCGCTCGCCGCAGGCATCGGGGTGGTCCTGTATCTCGGGGCCTATCTCGTCTCCGACGATCCGGCATCGGGCACCGCGCCGTCGGGCGCGTCGCGGACCAGCGTTCGTCGAGCCGTCGCGATCGGACTGGTCGTGGTGGGAGTGCTGCTCCTGCTCCGGTCGATCGGTCTGTGGCTCGGCGATGGGCTCGTGTGGCCCGCCGTGCTGCTCGCCACGGGATCGGCGGTGGTGTGGACCCGCAGTGACGATGCAGATCGCGCGCGATGGTCACGCGTGGTTCGGCTGCTGCCAGATCGTTCGCAAGACGTCGTGGCGGGGACCGCTCCGCGTGTACGGCTACTGCTCGGCGGATCCCTCATGCTCGCGGGGCTCTGGCAGTTCCTTCTCTCGAATGGCCCCGTGGATAGCTTGCGGCGCAACGCACCCCTCGCGGCTGCCGCCGCGCTGATCGGCGTGGGGGTCATCATCGGACCGTGGTTCTGGCGCCTCGGACGACAGCTCGCCGAAGAGCGCCGTCAACGGATCCGGTCGCAGGAACGGGCTGAGGTCGCCGCGCACCTCCACGACTCGGTGCTCCAGACGCTCGCGCTGATCCAGCGGAGCGGCGAGGCGCGCGAGATGACCAGCTTGGCGCGGTCGCAGGAGCGAGAGCTGCGCGCGTGGCTCTACGGCGGGTCGCGCGCGGCCGATCACTCGCTCCTGTCCACCGCGGTGAACGACGCGGCAGCCGAGATCGAGCGCACGCATCAGGTGGCGATCGACGTCGTCACGGTTGGAGACTGCCGCCTCGACGAGCCCGTCCAGGCGCTGGTGTTCGCCGCTCGCGAGGCCATGCTGAACGCGGCTACGCACGCGGCGGTGCACTCGGTGTCGGTGTTCGTCGAGGCGGACGACGCGGAGGTGACGGTGTTCGTCCGAGATCAGGGCGCCGGGTTCGATCCCGCGACCGTGCCTCCGGACCGGCGTGGGATCGCCGATTCGATCGAAGGACGCATGGAGCGCAACGGAGGATCCTCGGCAGTGGTCACCTCGCCCGGCCGCGGCACCGAGGTCCGTCTCAGGGTTCCCCGGCGGACCGGATGACGCTCCGCATCCGGGTATTCCTGGTCGACGATCACCGGCTGTTCCTCTCGGGCGTCCGATCGGAGCTTGCCGGTGAGGTCGAGATCGTCGGCGAGGCCGGCGACGCTGCCACGGCCGCAGACGGCATCGCCGCCACGACACCCGACGTCGTCCTGCTCGATGTCCACCTCCCCGACGGGACCGGCGCAGAGGTGATCGATGCCGCGTCGCGCACCTCGCCCCAGACGCGCTTCCTCGCGCTCTCGGTCTCCGACGCCGCGGAGGATGTGATCGCGACGATCCGCGCCGGCGCGCGAGGATACGTGACGAAAACGATCGGCCCGGAGGAGCTCGCGAGCGCCGTTCGTCGCGTGCACGACGGCGACGCGGTGTTCTCGCCCAGACTGGCGGGATTCGTGCTGGACGCCTTCGCGGGCGAGGCACCGCCGATCGATCCCGAGGTCGACCAGCTCACCGCTCGCGAGCGTGAGGTTCTGCGTCTCATCGCGCGCGGCTACACCTACCGGGAGGCCGCCAAGGCCCTTCACATCTCCGTGAAGACCATCGAGACGCACGTCTCATCGGTGCTTCGGAAGCTCCAGCTCACGAACCGGCACGAGCTGACGCGCTGGGCGACGGATCGTCGTTTGGTGTAGGCGCTGCGAACGGGAGCCGAACGCTGAAGGTCGCCCCGTTCCCCGGCTCGCTCGTCACACCGACGCTTCCGCCGTGGGCCTCGGCGATCGCCGCCACGATGGCGAGCCCGAGTCCCGTTCCCTTCCGTTCGTCCGTTCCCTCGTCGGCTCGGACGCGGCCCCTCGCGGGATCTGCCCGGTAGAACGGCTCGAAGACGCGCGTGGCCTCATCGGCGGTGAGGCCGGGTCCTCGGTCGCCGACCTCGATCTCGGCCCAGCCGTCCGCCGAGCGCACGCCGACGGTGACGGGCGTGCCCGTCGGTGTGTGCATGAGGGCGTTCGACAGGAGGTTCGCGAGCACCTGCCGCAGCCGTCCCTCGTCGCCCGGCACCGTCAGCTGATCGGGCGCCTCGAGCTCGATCGCTCGTGAAGGATCGACGGCCCCGGCGTCGTGGACCGCGTCGACGGCCACGTGCACCAGGTCCACCGGCTCGTGCGCGATCGGGCGCCCCTGACCTGCGCGCGCCAGGAAGAGCAGGTCCTCCACGAGCGCTCCCATCCGCTCGCCCTCTTGCTCGATCCGGCGCATCGCCAGTGCGGTGTCGCCGGGATCGTCCGCCGCGCCGCGCCGGAACAGCTCGGCGTACCCGCGGATCGACGTGAGCGGCGTCCGCAGCTCATGCGAGGCGTCGGCGAGGAACCGCCGGAGCGCCTCCTCGGACGCGCGCCGCTCGTCCATCGCTTCCTCGATGCGGCCGAGCATCACGTTGAGCGATGCGCCCAGCCGCCCCACCTCGGTGCGCGGGTCGGTCCCCTCTACGCGCCGCGAGAGGTCGCCGGTCGCGATCGCCTCCGCCGTTTGCTCGATCTGCCCCAAGGGCCGAAGCCCGCGCCTGACGGTGAACAACGAAAGGATCGCCATGGTCGCCAGCACCACCAACGTGACCGCACCCGCGATGAACGAGAACCGTCTGAGCGTGCTGGACAGCTCCGTCAGCGGGATCGCGACGACGAGCGTCGAGCCGTTCGTGAGCCCGTAAGCGACAGCGCGATATCCGGGACCGCCGCCCACGGCCTTCACGCTGAAGAAGGACGGTTCCTGCACGGTGCCGCGGGTGATGTGCGCCGGCAGATCGGGCGGAGGCGGCGTCGCGCCGCCGTAATCGAAGACGACCGCGCCGCCGACCGCGTCGCCCGCATCGTTCAGGATCACGCCGTACGTGCCTTCCGGCAGCTTCTGATCGCCGCCGTCCGGTCCGGGGCCGGCGCCCGGAAGGTCCGGCTGACTCATCGCGAACAGGACCGAGCGAGGCGAGGAGCGAAGCTGCTGATCGATGCGATCCACCAGGTAGGAGCGCAGCGCCGTGTACGTCGCCACGTCGGAGACGAGCAGCCCGACCGCCACCAGGATCACGAGAGCGGCCGTGAGCCTGACCCGTAGCGTCACGTCGTCACTTCCCCGAGCCGACCTGCGCCCGATCGCGAGGCGCGGCGAGCCGGTAGCCCACGCCACGCACCGTCTGGATCAACGGTTGCCCCAGCCCGTCGATCTTCCGTCGCAGATAGCTCACGTACGTCTCGACGATGTTCGCGTCGCCGCCGAAGTCGTAGTTCCACACGTGATCCAGGATCTGCGCCTTCGAGAGCACCCTCGGCGCGTTCTGCATGAGGTAGCGCAACAACCGGAACTCCGTCGCGGTCAGCTCGACCGGCGTCCCCCCGCGACGGACCTCGTGGGTCTGATCGTCGAGCTCGAGGTCCACGAACACGAGCGGACCACTCTCGCCCACCGGGTCCGTCCGGCGCAGCAGCGCGCGGATCCTCGCCACGAGCTCTTCGATGCTGAACGGCTTGGTGACGTAGTCATCGCCACCGAGCGTCAGCCCTCGCACCTTGTCCTCGACCGCATCGCGCGCGGTGAGGAACAGGATGGGCACCTTCACCCGGTCGGCGGCGAGACGTTCCGTGACGGCGAACCCATCCATGTCGGGAAGCATCACGTCGAGCACGATCAGCGCCGGCCGGAACTCCCCCACCGTCTTCAGCGCCGTGCGACCGGTCGCGGCCGTCTCCACCTCGAAGCCCTCGTAGCGGAGCGCCATCGCGACGAGATCCGTGATCCGAGGCTCGTCGTCCACCACGAGGATCCGTTGCGGGTCCATGCCCGAACCTTAGCCCCGTTCCCTGGGAAGTCCCTGAGAGATTCGACGGCCTCTGCTGAGAGTGCCGAGTGATCGCGGAACCCACAGGCATGCCACAGCCGGCACCCACGCTCTTCCAAGGACCGGGAGCTTGACTCGAAGCGCAGGCGACGAAAAGGAAGAGGTGATCGAGATGTTCCCGCACCGAGAACCGCAGTTCCGATCCGATTGGTGGTCGATCGATCGGTTGTTCCCGATCCTGTTGATGCTCGTGCTCATCGGTGTGCTCTTGTGGGCCGTCGTTCGGTTCACGCGACAACCGAGAGCCGTGCCGGCCGGAGCGCTCGACCGGGGGTTGGGGAGGTCGTCACCGCCGACGATGGTGGATGTCGCCCTGGAGCAGGCTCGACTGCGTTACAGCCGCGGCGAGGTCGACAGGGATATGTTCCTGCAGATCGTCGGCGATCTCTCCCCCGGCGGTGTCGAGGGCGGCGCAACGGGTGAGGGCGGCACGACGGATGAGTCCCCACCGTCCGCCGGGCCCTGAAGGGCGCCGATCGGTCGGGGCGGCGGGACTCGAACCCGCGACCTCGTGCTCCCAAAGCACGCGCGCTAGCCAGGCTGCGCTACGCCCCGTCATCCCCTAGCGTACGGTGCCCGGGCGCACGAGGCGAGCGGTTCGGGGCTTGCGCCCCGAACCGCTCGCTCGGATCGTTCGTGGTCGACCTATCCTCAGGACATCGCGTCTAGGAACGCCTGTCCGTTCGGCGAACCTAAGCCGGTCACGTCGTCGTATCCCGGACCGGTGTCCAGCGTGCCGGTCTGGTTGTACGAACGCAGGGTGAAGGTGAGCCCGAGATGCGGGTTGAGGAAGTTGCTGTAGTCCGTGCGGACCGAAGCGATCGGCGTCGCTGGATCCGCGATGTCGCGGAAGGCCTGACTACCCGCGTGGGTGTACAACGCCGGGTTCGCGAACCCGTGGTGCATCCCTGCCGCCTGGTCGGCGAGGGCCATGATCGCCGCGAACAACGGGCAGGACAGGCTGGTCCCCCCGATCCGATACTCGTCGTAGCTCGGACCCTTCCCGAACGCTTGGGTCTGTCCGACGAGGAACCCCGTTGTCGGATCACCGACGACGGCCACATCCGGCACCACCCGGTTACGCCCGTTCCATCTGGTCGCCAGTGCGTCCGGCACGATGCCGAGCTGATAGGTGGGTTCTGCGAATAGCCCGCTCGTCCCGCCGCCACTGCCGTAGCGGTAGTCGCCGGGAGGCGCGGGTGTCCATCTGTTGTGGCCGAGGGACGAGGCGGTCGTTCCCCAACCGGTCTCGAACAGATATTCGCCCTGCTCCCCGACACCGAGGCTCGTCCCTCCCACGGACGTGACCCACGGGCTCGACGCCGAATAGTCCGTCGTGATGTATCCCGTCCCCCCGCAGAGACCGTCGGGATCCTTATTGTCGCCGCAGTCGCCGGAGGAGAAGTACGAGCCGATACCCAGCGCCGCCGCCTGTTGGAAGACGGCCTCCCACGCCGCGAACCCGCTGGGCGCGATCTTCTCGCCGGCCGTGCCATAGGAGTTGCTGATGATCTGCGCGAGCTCTCCGTCCACTGCGAACTCGTACCGTTCGAGGATGCCGCGGCCGGAGTTGTCGCGCGCGCCCAGGTACACCAACGAGGCGCCCGGCGCGAGCGAGTGGATCGACTCGAGATCGAGCGTCTCCTCACCCCACCATCCCTGCTGGTTCTCGATCTTCGATCCGGGCGTGGCCGGCACGTTGTACTGCGTGAGATCTGGCTCGGGGAGCCCATGACGCGCCGAGTACTTCCGAAGATCCCGCTCGATCGTCGGCGACGCGAACGCGTCGATCACCGCGACCGTCTGACCCGTGCCATCCACGCCGGCAGCGATCGCGTCGCTCACGCCATACGCGCTCCGCAGCTGGTCGGGGGTGTACCCGCACACCGCGTACGCGGCGGGCGCCCCGTACGCGGGAGGCAGGTCGTCGGCCACCTTCTCCCCCCAGAACGAGCTGCAAGGGCGTCCGTTCCGGAAGCCAGGAGGTTTCGGGAGGCGGTTGGAGATCCCGGTGCGCATGCGGACGTCGGACAGGCCGACGATTCCCCCCACGATGCCGGCGAGGTCCGCGGGCACCCGAGGATCCCCGGTCGTCGCACGACGCAGCGCGTTGCCCACGCGGAACATCGCCAGCTCGGTTCCCAAAGCCCGCTCCACGTCCCGCGCGCGGCCGCTCGCCGCGACCCAGAGACGACTGGCGGGAACGCCGTCGACCCGGAGTCCTGAGTCCGACAACCAGTTCCGGACCGCGGTGACGTCCGCACGGGCCGCCGAGAAGCGCGCCCGGAACTGGGCGGCCGTCAGGTAACGGCCGTACGAGATGCTGTTCGGATCCGAGACCGCGTTCGCGACCGCGGTCACGCCTGCGGCGTCGCGCCATCCCAGGAACACGAGGAGATCGACCCGAGAGTCCGGGTTGACCATCCGGACCAAGTTCGATGCGCGGGCCCACGACGGACGGGCGCCGGGGATCCGGATGGAAGCGGGGCTTCCGCCGGCCGCGGTCACACCGGCGAGCGCGAGTGCGAACGCGGCCGCACAGACCAGATATCTCTTCGAACGCATCGACATCTCCATCAGCTCCTTCGCGGCGCGCCGCGCCGACGGCGCACCGTAGCGCCGACCGCGGCGCGCCGCAAGAGACCGCGACGAGCGCCAGGCTCTCGTCCGGTCGGCTCCCCGTCCTTCGACCGATGCGACCGGTCGGATGTCGGCGGTAGGGTGCCCACATGCAGGCAACGTCCCCGGTTCGAAGCGGACCGAACGTCACGAACGTCCTCACCATGTTGCTGGGGGTGGCGCTCGCTCTCGCGGCCGTCCTGACGGTCCTCGCGATCAAGCCCGCGGGCTCCGGGCCTGCCTTCGCGGTGACGGCCGTGGACGCGAACACGTGCCCCGCAGGCGAGGGCGCACCGGCATGCTTCCAAGTGCTGGTGCAGAACACGGGCTCGGAGGCCGGACACGTGCGGTGCGAGTTAATCCCGGGAGAGGGGACGACCGCCGTCTTCTTCTCCGGCGACGCCGTCTATTCGAGCGCCGCGTCGATCGCCCCGCTACAGACGCTCCCGCTCTCCGTCAAGGTCGACGTGACCGAAGGCAATGACACCGTGGTCTCGCCGAGCATCGGCTGCTCGCCGCTCTAGCCGAAGCGGAACGAGCCGTCGCCGACGATCCGCACGCCTCCGCCGACGTGCACGGAGAACGGATCTCCCCGCGGTTGCACGTCCACGTGGAGGAAGCTCGGTCGACCCACCATCTCGCCCTGCGCGATCACGACCCGGCCCGGCATCCCGGCGAGCCCGTGTCGGGCGAGGTACGCCCCGAGCGGGCCGGCCGCCGAGCCCGTCGCCGGGTCCTCGCCGACCTTCGCGCCACGGTCGAACATCCGCGCCATCACGTCGCCGTCCCCGCGGACCGCGAACAGGTAGAGGGATTCCGCCTCGGCGGCGGCGCAGACGTCCTCGCATCCGGCGCCGTCGCGTCGCGCGCGACGGAGCGCCTCCTCGTCACGCAGCGGCACCATCAGGTGAGGGAGGCCGGTCGAGCCGGCGAGGACGGGCAACCCTTCGACGAGATCCTCGAGCTCGAGCCCCGCCGCTCGGGCGACCGCGACGCGATCGTCGAACACGTCGCCGAACTCCGGCGGAAGTTGCTGCATCCACGCCGTCCCAGCCGCCAGGTCCACATCCACCGGGATGTCCCCCGCCGCCGACGTCTGCACGAGGTTCCGGACAACGCGATCCTCCGACACCAAGGCGAACGCGGTGCCGAGCGTCGGATGCCCGGCGAACGGCAGCTCCGCATCCGGGGTGAAGATCCGGATGTCGTAGCCACCCTTCCGGATCCCGGTCACGAACGTGGTTTCGGAGAATCCGATCTCGCGCGCCAGTATCGACATGCCCTCCGCGTCCAGGTCGGCCGGGGGATCCGGGACCACACAGAGTTGGTTGCCCGCGAACGGCACCTCAGTGAACACGTCGACGAGCCGGAACGCGACCTCCACGGCGGGCAGTATCGCAGTTGCTAGTCTGGAGCTACTGCGGGTGTAGCTCAATGGCAGAGTTCCAGCCTTCCAAGCTGGCTATGCGGGTTCGATTCCCGTCACCCGCTCCACTGTGATGTCTCGAGACATCGTGCCGACGTGTCTCGCGACATCGTGCCACGTTCAGCTCGATCTGCCGTGTGGTTGGTAGTCGCGACTCGGGTCCAACACCAGCTCCCGGAGCAACTCCCCATCCTCCGTGATCACCCG
>JBBQVZ010000078.1:0-16355 GCA_038211015.1 Actinomycetota bacterium
CGTGATCGGCATCATCTACGCCAAGGACGTGCTCAAGGCGCTGCACCAGGGCAAGCACGACGCTCCGCTGAACGAGGTGGTCCGGGAAACGCACTTCATCCCCGAGACGAAGAAGGTGGCCGAGCTGCTGCGCGAGATGCAACGCGACAAGTTCCACATCGCGCTGGTGACCGACGAGTACGGCTCGGTCTCCGGTCTGGTGACGCTCGAGGACCTGTTGGAGGAGCTCGTCGGCGAGATCGCCGACGAGTACGACCGCGAGGAGCCGGAGCTCGTGCCGGTGGGCGACGGCCTCTACCGCGTCTCGGGGAAGGCCTCCGTCGACGACGTGAACGAACTGCTCGACGCCGAGCTTCCCGACGAGGAGTGGGACACCGTGGCCGGCCTGATGCTCGAGCTGTTCGGGCGTATCCCCAAGAGCGGCGACACGGTCGAGTTCCAGGGGCTGACGTTCACGGCCGAGGAGGTTCAGGGTCGCCGGATCGCGAAGGTGCTCATCGCGGTGCCCCAGCCGGATCCCGATGGCCAGCCAGACGGAGAGTTGACCCAGTCATGAGCCCGATGGGAGACGACATCCTGGACGGCCTCGTCCAAGCGGCTCGCGAAGCGAGGGAACGGTTCTACGCCCCCTACAGCGGGTTCGCGGTCGGTGCGGCGATCCTGGCGGCGGGCAGGACGTTCGTCGGCGCGAACGTCGAGAACGCGAGCTATCCGCTCTCGGTCTGCGCGGAGCGGAACGCGGTGGGCGCCATGATCGCGGGCGGCGAACGGCGGATCGAGGCCGTCGCCGTCTTCGCCGGCGGGGACGACGGTCCGGCGTCGCCGTGCGGCGGGTGTCGTCAGGTGCTGGCGGAGTTCGCCGTCGACAGCGTGCCGGTGGTCTCCGAGCACGTGTCGGGGGAACGCGTCCGATGGACCGTCGGCGAGTTGCTCCCGGCAGCGTTCCGACTCACGCCGTGACGGGGTTCCGCTCGGGCATCGTGGCGGTCGTGGGGAGACCGAACGTCGGCAAGTCCACACTCGTCAACGCGCTCGTCGGCCGGAAGATCGCGATCGTGTCGGACAAGCCACAGACGACACGTCGACACATCCGGGCGATCCTCAACACCGAGGACGCGCAGGTCGTGTTCACCGACACGCCGGGCTTCCACAAGCCCTCGACGCTCCTGGGCACACGCCTCAACAACCTGGTGCGCGACGCGGTCGAAGGCGTCGACGCCGTGGTGCTGGTCGTCGACGCGGCGGCGGGCGTCGGCCGCGGCGACGCATACGTGTACTCCCACCAGGTCGTCTCGGGGCACGGCCTGAAGGTCTGTGCGGTGAACAAGGTGGACGGGCTGCACCACCACAACCTTGTGCCCCAGCTCGCCCGCGTTCAGGAGATGGGGGAGTTCGACGAGATCGTGCCCGTCTCCGCGCAGAGCGGCGAAGGCGTCGATGTGTTGCGCGACCTGCTCCTCTTGCGGATGCCCGAGGGTCCGCCGCTCTATCCCTCGGACGCCGACACCGACGAGCCCATCGAGATCACCTTGGCCGAGCTGGTGCGCGAGCAGGCGCTCCGCGTGACGCGCGAGGAGGTGCCCCATTCGATCGCCGTGGTCGTCGACGAGGTCGAGCGCGAAGGAGATCTGACGAGCATCCACGCCTCCCTGGTCGTGGAGCGCGACTCGCAGAAGGGCATCGTGATCGGCCACGGCGGCGAGACGCTGAAGGCCATCGGGACGGCCGCCCGGATGCAGATGGAGCCGTTGCTCGGCACCCGCGTGTTCCTCGACCTCCGCGTCAAGGTCCTCAAGGAGTGGCAACGGGACCCGCGAGCGCTGGACAAGCTCGGCCTGTAAGGCATCGCCGGGCTACGAGACGATCACCGTTCCGGTCATGGTCGAGTGGATCTTGCAGTGGAAGTCGTACGACCCGGGCTCCAGGCCCGCCGATTCGCCGTTGAAGGTCTGACCGCCGTCGATCGAGACGTCGACCTGCGTGCCGTCGATCGTGAACGTGTGCGTGACGGCGTCCTTGTTCTCGACGGTGATGAAAGATGCCGACTTCGCGGAGAAGCAGTCCGGCTGGAAGGCGAGATCCTGGATCGTCACGACGAACGGGTCGTCGCCCGTGAGATCGACCGCGTTGTCCGCGGTGCATCCGGCGGGGCCAGTCGACGAGCCGCCGCCGGTCGAACCCGTATCGCCGCCTCCACCATCGCTGCCGCAGGCCCCACCGGTCAGGGCGGTCAGGGCGACCAACGCGATGAGCATCTTCCGCATGTCGAAGCTCCTTCAGGTCCGTGTCCTTCGATCCGGAGGGAGCATAGCGTCGGCGCCCGGGCGGCGTTCGAAGTGCGTCGGCTACGATGGGCGAGGAGGAGCGTCCGTGTCCCAGTCAGCCGAGATCCAGCCCAGCGACCGCCGCCCCGTCCTGTCGGGGGGAGCGGAGGCGCACCGCTTGGTCATGCACGCGGTGGCCGTCGACGCGGTCGGGTTGGAGGAGCGGGCTGCGTCGCTCGCGAAACGCTCGATCAAGAAGTCCTCGAAGCTCTGGGCGCTGGACCTGGCGATCCGATGCATGGACCTGACGACCCTGGAGGGCACCGACACGACCGGCAAGATCGTTGCCATGTGCTCCAAAGCCGTCCGACCGGATCCCATCGACCCGTCCATCCCCTCGGTGGCAGCCGTCTGCCTGTACCCGCAACTCGTGCCGGTCGCCGTCGAGCAGCTCGAGGGTACCGGTGTGCATGTCGCGAGCGTCGCGGGAGCGTTCCCTTCCGGGCTCGGTCCACTCGATGCGCGGCTCCGCGAGATCGCGGAGGTCGTGGAGCTCGGTGCAGACGAGGTCGACATCGTCCTCAACCGCTCCTTGTTCCTGGGCGGTCGGTACGCGCAGGCATACGACGAGATCGTGGCGTCGCGCGAGGCCGCGGGCTCGGCTCACCTGAAGGTGATCCTGGAGACCGGCGAGCTGGGCAGCTACGACCGGATCCGCCAGGCGTCGATGCTCGCCATGGCGGCGGGCGCGGACTTCATCAAGACCTCGACCGGCAAGATCTCGGTCGGTGCGACGCTGCCGTCCGCGCTCTGCATGATGGAGGCAGCGCGCGACTTCCACCGGCAGACCGGTGTGGAGGTGGGCATCAAGGTCGCCGGCGGCGTCCGGAAGTCGAAGCAGTCGATCCAGTACCTGACCATCCTCTACGAGACGCTCGGTGCGAGATGGATGACACCGGACCGCTTCCGGATCGGCGCATCCACGTTGCTGAACGACGTGTTGATGCAGATCGACAAAGAACGGACCGGCCGCTACCAGGGTCGCGACTACTTCACGGTGGACTAGATGAGCGAAGCGATCCAGCCAACCGTCCAATGGGAGTACGCGCCCGCGCCCGAATCGACCGAAGTCGTCAGGCTCGAGGAGACGTACGGCCTGTTCATCAACGGCGAGTTCGTCGAGCCCAAGTCGGGGAAGCGGTACGTGACGATCAACCCGGCCACCGAGGAGCCACTCGCCCAGGTCGCCGAGGCCGGTCCCGAGGACGTGGCGCTCGCTGTCGATGCCGCACGCGACGCGTCCGAAGGGCGTTGGCGCCAGATGCCCGGATCCGAGCGCGCGAAGTACCTCTACCGGATCGCCCGACAGCTCCAGGAGCGGGCGCGCGAGTTCGCGGTGCTGGAGACGTTGAACGGTGGCAAGCCGATCAAGGAGGCCCGCGACATCGACATCCCGCTCTCGGCCGCGCACTTCTTCTACTACGCCGGCTGGGCCGACAAGCTGGAGTACGCGTTCCCCGGACGAAGCGTCCACCCCATCGGTGTTGCGGGGCAGATCATCCCGTGGAACTTCCCCCTGATGATGGCTGCGTGGAAGCTCGCCCCCGCGCTCGCGACCGGCAACACGGTCGTCCTGAAGCCCGCGGAGACCACGCCGCTCACTGCCCTGCTGCTGGCCCAGGTGATCCAGGAGGCCGAGCTGCCGCCCGGCGTCGTGAACATCGTGACGGGTGCCGGCGACACGGGCGGTGCGCTGGTCGACGCGTCCGTCGACAAGATCGCGTTCACAGGATCGACCGAGGTGGGCAAGCGCATCCGGCGTTCGATCGCCGGCAGTGGCAAGCGCCTCACCCTGGAGCTGGGCGGCAAGGGCGCGAACATCGTGTTCGAGGACGCGCCGCTCGACCAGGCGGTCGAGGGAGTGGTGAACGGCATCTTCTTCAACCAGGGCCACGTGTGTTGCGCGGGTTCGCGCCTGTTGGTGCAGGAGCCGGTGTTCGACGCGTTGATCGAGAAGCTCAAGGCGAGGCTCCAGACGCTCCGCGTCGGTGACCCGCTCGACAAGAACACCGACGTGGGCGCCATCAACTCTCGCGCGCAGCTGGAGAAGATCGAGGAGCTCGTGGCGCATGGCGTCGACGAGGGCGCCGAGATATACCAGCCGGAGTGCGTCCTTCCCGACCGCGGGTTCTGGTTCCGTCCCACGCTGTTCACGGGCGTCTCGCAATCGCATCGCATCGCCCGCGAGGAGATCTTCGGCCCGGTGCTCTCGATCCTGACGTTCCGCACGCCCGAGGAGGCCGTGGAGAAGGCGAACAACACGCCGTTCGGATTGAGCGCCGGCGTGTGGACGGAGAAGGGTTCCCGGATCCTGTGGATGGCGGAGCGCCTCCGCGCCGGTGTCGTCTGGGCGAACACGTTCAACCGGTTCGATCCGGCATCGCCGTTCGGTGGCTACAAGGAGAGCGGCTTCGGGAGGGAAGGCGGTCTGCACGGCCTGGAGCCGTACCTCCAGCTCGAGCCGGTCGACGCATGACTTCCGACGAGCGTCTCCCCGTCAAACGGACCGCCAAGCTGTTCATCGGTGGGAAGTTCCCGCGGAGCGAGTCCGGCCGTTCCTACGAGGTCCTCGCGGATGACGGCCGGCCGCTGGGATACGCGGCGCAGGCCTCCCGCAAAGATCTGCGTGACGCGGTGGTGGCGGCCCGTGCGGCACAGCCGGGCTGGGCGGGCATGACCGCGTTCAACCGAGGCCAGATCCTGTATCGCGTCGCCGAGCTGATGGAGGGCAGGAGGGAACAGTTCCGGGCGGAGCTTTCCGACGCGGGAGTTGCCGATCCCGATCGCGGCGTGGACGCCGCGATCGACCGATGGGTCTGGTACGCGGGCTGGTGCGACAAGGTGCACCAGGCGCTCGGCTCGACGAACCCGGTCGCCGGTCCGTACTTCAACTTCACGATCCCCGAACCCACCGGCGTGGTCGGCGTGATCGCGCCCGGGGATCGATCGCTGCTCGGCCTGGTGTCCCGGCTGGCTCCGGCGATCGTCGGAGGGACCACGGTCGTGGCCGTCGCGAGCGAGACCACGCCGCTGCCGGCCGTCTCGCTCGCCGAGGTCCTGGCGACGTCTGATGTTCCCGGTGGGGTCGTCAATCTGCTCACGGGCAAGACCCGCGAGCTCGTCCCGTGGCTCGCCGGCCATATGGACGTCAACGCCATCGACGTCACCGGCGTACCGGAAGACCTCTTGCAGGAGGTCGAGCAGCTGGCCGCCGAGAACGTGAAGCGGATCCACGCGGCCCGCGACGTCGACCCGTTCGCCTCCGCTGCGCAGAGCCCGTACGAGATCACGGCGCTCATGGAGTTCAAGACGGTCTGGCACCCGATGGGCGCCTGACCCTCCGCTAGATCCGCTGGTGCTGTGTCCGTTCCAACGCTTCCAACGCCTGGAACATCTCGGCACGCGCGCTCCCCGGCGAGACGACGTCGGGGTTGAGCTGGGTGGCCGGCGCTCTTGTCGATCGCAGCCCGTTCATCGCATCGAGCATCTCGGCGCGACGGGCGTCTCCGAGCGACAGGGCTCCGATCGCCGAGAGCGTCGATGCACGAACGCCCAGCGACGGCGTGGTCGGGGCCGTCTCACGTCCGATGAGCGCCCCGGCGAACAACGCGGTGGCGATGGATGCGGCGACGACGAGCCGCCGCCCGCTCCGGTGGATGATCACGCTGTCCGGCATCTGCAGCTGTTGCGTCGACATCGTGCTCTCCTTCCCTCCTTCGATGACTCCGCCCACGCTACGGGCCCTCTCAGGAGCGTTCGGTGGCAGCGGTCACGGTCCCGTCGTGGTTTCGGTCACCAGACGATGTGGCGTGACCGCCACGGAAACGTCACAAGTCGAATCCGGGTTCCGTGACAGTCGGACAAGTACGATTCGTGAATGCCCCCGTACAAGGAGCAGGGCGTCGTCCTGCGGTCGATCAAGCTCGGCGAGGCCGACAAGATCGTCACGATCATGACCCAGGGATCGGGCAAGGTCAGGGCAGTTGCGAAGGGGATCCGCAAGACGACCAGCCGTTTCGGGGCGCGTCTGGAGCCGTTCACCCACGTGTCGCTGATGCTCTATCACGGCCGTGGCCAGCTGGACACGATCACGCAGGCCGAGATCATCGCGCCGCACATGGCGATCCGGGAGGATCTCAGGTTGTTCGCCGCGGGCGAGACCATGCTCGAGGCCGTCGACAAGGTCGCCGAGGAGCATGAACGGAACGTTCGTCTGGCGCTGCTCCTGCTCGCGGGTGTTCGTGCGCTCGAGACCGGGCCCACCGATCCCGGCGCGGTCGCCGAATCGTTCATGCTGAAGCTGCTCTCACTTTCCGGGTTCCATCCCTCGCTCACCGCGTGCGCGGTGTGTGGCGCCAAGGATCCGCAGCTGTTCTCCGCCGGCATGGGTGGCGCCGTCTGTCCGAGCTGCGCGGAGGGTGGCGTCGTGCCGGTCTCACGTGACGCGCTCGCTCGTCTCCAACGGTTGGCGGTCGTGAACCTGAACGATGCCGGCGACGTGGTCGAGGAGGCCCCGCGGATCCGCAAGGAGTCCAGGGGTCTGCTCTACGGGTTCGCCGAGTACCACCTGGAGCGCCGGATGCGCTCGCTCCCGATGCTCGCCAGGACCGCGCCGTGAGCAGCTACCTGCCCGACATCGACCCCGATCGCGTCCCGGCGCACGTGGCGATCGTGATGGACGGCAACGGCCGGTGGGCGACGCAGCGTGGACTGCAGCGGACCGAGGGACACGCGGCGGGGGAGGAGGCGCTCGCCGATACCGTCGAAGGGGGCGTCGAGGTCGGACTGAAGTGGCTCACCGTGTACGCGTTCTCGAGCGAGAACTGGCGCCGACCCGCCCCCGAGGTCCTCTACCTCATGAACTTCAACCGCAAGCTCCTGCGCCGTCGCCGCGACCGGTTCCACGAGCTGAACGTCCGCATCCGCTTCACCGGTCGCCGTGACTGGCGCGTGCCGCGCTCGGTACTGCGCGAGATCGACGCCGCCGAGGAGATGACGCGGGACAACACCGGCATGACGCTCACGATCGCGTTCAACTACGGCGGGCGCGTCGAGATCGTCGATGCCGTGAAGCAGATCGTGCGCGACCACGACGCCGGCAAGCTCCGCACCGAGAAGATCTCGGAGGACTCGATCCTCGAGCGGCTCTACTACCCGGACATGCCCGATCCGGACCTGCTGATCCGGACCAGCGGCGAGCAGCGTATCTCGAACTTCCTCCTGTGGGAGGCCGCCTACGCCGAGCTCTGGTTCACACCGGTCTTCTGGCCCGACTTCGACCGCGAGCACCTGTACGAGGCGATCCGTGACTTCCAGAAGCGCACGCGACGCTTCGGCGCGCTCGAAGAAGACTGAGCCATCTGGTCCGTCATAGACTAGACGTCCGCGACCCAGGCGATGAACACGCCGAGCCCCACTATCGCGAGCAAGCCAACCAGCGCGTAGAACCCGGTCGTGTCCGCACGAAGCATCAGGGCTGCGATCGTGGCGAGCAGGAGCGCGCCGAACACGACGGCGACCCTCGACCCGTCGATCCGGTGCCCCAGGAACGGATGTCGCTCCCGGAACCGCTCCGCCACGGTGGGCGGCGCGTCCACCTCGAGCTTCTCGCGGCGCCAGACCTGCCGCAGCACCACGAGGCCGAACCCGAGCCAGATGGGCAGGTACATCAGCGAGAAGAGCGAGATCGTCGACGGAACCATCAGCAGGACGAACACCGTGATCAGCACGCGCCCCACGGGGCCGAACGAGAGCGGGCCGGCCTTCCTCCATCGAGAGGCACGAACCTCGTCTTGCGGCGTTCCGACGAAGCCGTCGTGCAGTCGCCGACATCTAGCTGATCCGTTCGCGTTTCCAGACGCGGTTCAGCATGTACGCCGCCGCGGGCAGGGCAGCACACACGTACAGCACGATCAGTCCGCCGCCGGGGATGTCCATCCCGATGAACGAGAAGATCAGACCGCGAAGCAGGGGATAGCCGACGATCAACATGACGATCACGCCGAGCGTGAGCAGGATCCGTCCAACCGGCCCGAAGCTTGTGGCGCCGCCACGCCACCGCGAGAACTCCGGCTCGATCTTCTCCTCGGGCTGACCGATGTTCGAGCGGACCCAGAGCGGGCGCTGTGGAGGAGCTTCGACGTCGTCGGTCGAGGCCGGCGCCTGGACGGGAGGGAGCGCCGAGTAGCACTGGTTGCACCACTCGAGGTCGTCGGCGACGTGGGCGCCGCAGGTGGGACACGTTGGCATGGCCGCTCCCTTCCCACCAGGTATCGGGCGGAGCCGAGCACGTCTTGACGCCGTGGAGGTTGTGTGACCTGCGCTTCTTCGCGCGTTCCCCCCGGTAGCATGGACGTCACGCCAGCGGCCGTCTCCAGCGGCCGGGAGAGGAGCACCCGTCATGACCGACCTCATGGAGGCCGTCACCGCCCTCGCGAAACGCCGGGGGATCGCGTTCCAATCGTCGGAGATCTACGGCGGGTTGCGCTCCTCGTGGGACTACGGTCCGCTCGGCGTCGAGCTCCGCCGGAACATCCGCAGCGCCTGGTGGCGTTCGATGGTCCAGCTCCGCGACGAGATCGTGGGCCTGGAGGCGGCGATCATCATGTCGCCCAGGGTGTGGGAGGCCTCCGGCCACGTCGAGGGCTTCTCGGACCCGTTGGTCGAATGCGAGAGCTGCCACCGCCGCTTCCGCGAGGATCACCTGCCCGAGCCGGCCGTCTGTCCGAACTGTGGCGGGACGGCGTTCGGCGAGGCGAAGCAGTTCAACATGATGTTCAAGACGCAGATGGGCCCGGTGGACGACGACTCCGGCGTGACCTACCTGCGTCCCGAGACCGCGCAGGGGATGTTCGTCGACTTCCCGCTGGTGCAGACGGTCGCGCGCAAGAAGCTGCCGTTCGGGATCGCGCAGATCGGCAAGTCGTTCCGCAACGAGATCACGCCGGGCAACTTCATCTTCCGCACGCGTGAGTTCGAGCAGATGGAGATGGAGTACTTCATCGAACCGGGCGCCGACGACGAGTGGTTCGACTATTGGGTGAACGAACGGTTGCAGTGGTACCTCGACCTCGGCGTCGCGAAGGACAAGCTGCGGCTGCGGCCGCACGATCCCGATGAGCTCGCGCACTACGCCAAGACCGCGACCGACATCGAGTACGAGTTCCCGTTCGGCTGGGCGGAGCTGGAGGGCATCGCGAACCGGACCGACTTCGACCTCAAGGCGCACCAGGAGGCGAGCGGCGAGGAGATGATGTACTTCGACCAGGAGAAGGATCAGCGCTACCTGCCGTACGTGGTGGAGCCGGCGGTCGGCGTGGACCGAGCGATGCTGACGTTCATGCTCGACGCCTACACGGTGGACGAGGCGCCGACGGCGAAGGGCGACGTCGAGAAACGGACCGTGCTGAAGCTCCACCGCGACCTGGCCCCGATCAAGGTCGCGGTGCTCCCCCTCTCGCGGAACGAGACGCTCGTGCCCGAGGCGCGCCGCGTGTTCGACCTGGTCAAGAGCGAGTGGATGTGCCAGTACGACGACGCGGGGGCGATCGGTCGCCGCTACCGGCGGCAGGACGAGGTCGGCACGCCGTTCTGCGTGACCGTCGACTTCGATTCGCTGCAGGACCGTCAGGTCACGGTCCGCGAACGCGACACGATGGCGCAGGAGCGCCTCCCGATCGACGACCTGCTGGGGTACCTGCGGGAGCGCCTGTGAGCCATGCGTCCGTACGCCCGCCGCGCGGATCATTCGCCCTCTACGTGGTGGCGTTCGTGCTGATGCTGGCCGCCGGGGCGGCGTTGGTCGCCTCGGCGAAGGGCCTGCTCGAATCCACTCGGCTGCTCTGGGCATCGAGCGCGCTCTCGGCCGCGGCGATCGTCCTCGCCGTGGTGGGGCTGTTCGTCCCTCGCCGCCGGTGAACGTCCGGCGCCGGCTGGCGGCGGGTGTGGCGGTCATCGCATTCGTCACGGCCGCCTGCACGATCACCATCGGCTCACCTTCTGAGACGCCCGGCCTCTCGCCCGACCCCTCGCCGTCGCCGGTGCCCACCGGTCCGGGCTCGGCCGCCGCCGCCATGGGGCAGCTCTGCGAAGCGCCGAAGACGGGCAGCGGCTCGGGCGTCACGCCCGAAGGGCCAACGCCCCCCGCGATCGCGAATGTGGAGCAGCAGGTCGAATCGGTCCGCGGCCTGCGGTACACGTCGCGCGTGGACGTCAAGGCGCTCACGCAGGAACAGATCGACCGTCGCCTGACGAAGAACTTCGACAGGACGTACCCGGTCGACTTCTACGCGCGCCGTTCGCAGGCGTGGGGGACGATCGGCGTGATCCCCGCCGGAACGAGCATCCGCGACGCGCTGCTCGCGTTCCAGACCGGGCAGGTGGTCGGCTTCTACAACCCCGCGAACGGCCAGCTCGTCTACATCGGCGACGCCGATCTCTCTCTGAGCGAACGGTTCATCCTTGCCCACGAGCTGACGCACGCGATCGACGACCAGCACTTCGGCCTCGGGCGGTTGGACTCGATCGTCGCGAAGTGCGACGACGAGGCGTTCACTGCGGGGTTGGGCGCGATCGAGGGGAGCGCGCAGTTCTTCGCGACACAGGTGATCCTGCGGTTCCCGTCGGACGCGGCCGTCGGTGGGGGCGGCGACGGTGGCTCCCTGGAGGGCGTGCCGCCGTTCATCTCGAACCTCCAGCTCTGGCCGTACGACGCCGGCATGGCGTTCGTCCAGGACCTCGACGACCGGGGAGGGACACCGCTCGTGGACCGCGCGCTGACCACGTTCCCGCTCTCGACCGAGCAGATCATCCATCCGGAGCGTTGGCCGTACGACACGCCCCAGCCGGTGGACGTGCCTGATCTGGGGCCGGCCCTCGGTGCCGGTTGGCGCGATCTCGACGTGATGACGGTGGGGGAGGCGTGGCTCCAGCTCATGCTGGAGCTCCGCTTGGACGCCGATGACGCGGGGCGGGCGGCAACTGGTTGGGACGGCGGCCTCTATCGAGCGTGGACCGACGGCTCGCGGACGGCCGTGGTCCTGCGTACCGTCTGGGATTCGACCGCGGATGCGCAGGAGTTCTTCGACTCGATGAGGGCATGGATGAGCGACACGACGTTCATCGCCCTCGGGGGGGATGCACACGTCGACGTCGGCTTCGCCAGCGACGCAGCCACCTCCAAGGCGCTCAGCTCGGCACTCGACGACGCCACGTAGCGGCACCGGCGTTTCCGTAGACTGGCGGCTCCGTTCCCGATCCGTCCGGAGGCTTGTGTGACCAAGTACGTCTTCGACTTCTCCGAAGGCAACAAGGACATGAAGGACCTGCTCGGCGGCAAGGGCGCCAATCTCGCCGAGATGACGAACATGGGGCTCCCGGTCCCGCCGGGGTTCACGATCACCACCGAGGCGTGCCTGACGTTCTTGGCGCAGGGCGGGCCGCCTGCGGAGATGCTTCAGGAGGCGGGCGAACACCTCGGCCGTCTCCAGGAGGCCATGGGCAAGGACCTGGGCGACACGGACGACCCGCTGCTGGTCTCGGTGCGCTCTGGCGCGAAGTTCTCGATGCCCGGCATGATGGACACGGTCCTCAACCTGGGCCTCAACGACGGTTCCGTGAAGGGCCTCGCGGCGCAGATGGGCGGCGACATGCGCTTCGCGAACGACGCCTACCGCCGCTTCATCCAGATGTTCGGCAAGATCGTGATGGATGTTCCCGCGGATTCGTTCGAGCACGCGCTCGATGAGGCGAAGGAACGGAAAGGCCACGACACCCAGGACACGGATCTGGACGCCGACGATCTGGCCGAGCTGATCGAGGGATTCCGCGCCATCTACAAGGAGCACACCGGCGAGGAGTTCCCGCAGGATCCGAAGGACCAGCTGCGCCTGGCGATCGACGCGGTCTTCTCCTCGTGGAACGGCAAGCGCGCCATCGACTACCGGCGCCAGAACAAGATCTCCGACGACCTGGGCACCGCGGTGAACATCCAGGCGATGGTCTTCGGCAACCGCGGCGAGGACTCCGGCACCGGCGTCGCGTTCACCCGCGACCCCTCGACCGGCGAGAAGGTGCCGTACGGCGACTACCTCCCGAACGCGCAGGGCGAGGACGTGGTCGCGGGCATCCGCAACACGCTGCGCATCGCCGAGCTGGAGCGGTTGGATCCACCCTCGTACGCGGAGCTCCGCAAGGCCATGGACACGCTCGAGGGTCATTACCTCGACATGTGCGACATCGAGTTCACGATCGAGAAGCGGAAGTTCTGGCTGCTCCAGACCCGGATCGGGAAGCGAACCGCGTTCGCCGAGTGGGTGATGGCCTTCGACATGCTCCAGGAAGACTTGATCGGCGCCGACGACGCCTTGCTCCGGGTCGACGCGAACCGCCTGGAGGAGCTGTTCAAGCGGCGGGTCGACGAGGAGGCATGTGCCGAGCGAGGGATCGAGCCGATCGCCAGGGGTCTCAATGCGTCGCCGGGTGCCGCGAGCGGCAAGGTGGTCTTCAGTGCCGATGAGGCACAGGAGTGGGGGAGCCGTGGCGAAGCCGTGATCCTGGTTCGTCGCGAGACCACTCCCGACGACTATCACGGCATGATCGCCGCCCAAGGCATCCTGACGAGTGCGGGCGGCACGAACTCGCACGCGGCGGTCGTCGCTCGAGGCGAGGGCATCCCGGCGGTCTGCGGGGCCGACGCGATCAAGCTCGACTTCGCTGAGAAGGTGTTCTCGGCCAACGGCACCTCGGTCGCCGAGGGCGAGATCATCACGATCGACGGTTTCACCGGGAAGGTGTTCGTCGGCGAGCCGCCCGTCAAGGAATCGGAGCTCGAGGAGGCGCGATCCGGCGACGCCGCAGCGCGCGAACGGAAGATCTGGAAGGCATTCGAGACGTTGATGGCCCAGGCGGACCGCGTCCGGCGGATGCGCGTCCGCGCGAACGCCGATACGCCCGATCAGTCGACGAACGCCCGTGAGCGCGGCGCCGAGGGCATCGGCCTTTGCCGTACCGAGCACATGTTCATGGGCGAGCGGCTGGACTCCGTGCGCCAGATGATCTTCGCCGAGACGGACGCGGAGGAGCAGGCGGCGTGCGACGTCCTGCTGCCGCTCCAGCGCGAGGACTTCGTCGGCATCTTCCGCGCGATGAGCGGGTTGCCGGTGACGGTGCGACTGCTCGACCCGCCGCTGCACGAGTTCCTGCCCGATCAGGTCGAGCTGGCCGTCGAGGTCGCCCTTGGAGAGGAGCGCGGCGAGGACGTCTCCGAGCACAGACGCGTGCTCCAGAAGGTGAACGAGCTCCATGAGATGAATCCGATGCTCGGCCTGCGCGGGGTTCGTCTGGGCATCGTGAAGCCCGGGCTGTACGCGATGCAGGTCCGCGCGATCTGCGAGGCCGCCGTCAGGGTGAAGAAGGAGGGTCTCGACCCGCGCATCGAGATCATGATCCCGTTGGTCGCGACGGCGCCGGAGTTGAGTCAGATGCTCGACGAGCTCAAGCCGGTGGCGGCCGACGTCCTGGAACGCGAGGCCGTCGACCTGGAGCACCTGGAATGGGGAACGATGATCGAGCTCCCGCGCGCCGCCGTCACCGCCGGTGAGATCGCCGAGACCGCCGAGTTCTTCTCGTTCGGCACGAACGACCTGACACAGACGGCGTTCGGGTTCAGCCGCGACGACATCGGCAAGTTCGTGGGGATGTACGAGGAGCGCAAGCTCGTGCCCGCGAACCCGTTCGTCACGGTGGACATCCCCGGCGTGGGACGGCTGATGTCGATCGCCTGCGAGGAGGGCAAGGCCGCGAACCCGAACCTGCACCTCGGGATCTGTGGCGAGCACGGCGGCGATCCGGCCTCGGTGGTGTTCTGTCATCAGATCGGGCTGGACTACGTCAGCTGTTCGCCGTTCCGGGTGGAGACGGCGCGGCTCGCCGCCGGGCAGGCGGCCGTGGGCGAGTCGGAGTCCGCGAGCAAGTAGCTCGCACGGGTCGTTCCGGCCGGCTCGGGTGACGAGGGTCACCCGGAATCCACCATCCAGATCGCGTTCGTCCCCTCGACCGGCGATGCGTCTCGACGTCGCCGCGCGGTACGTTCCGAGGTCCTCACCTCCCCCATGGACGACAGGAGGTGGTGATGAGAGAGCGATCGTTCCCGCCGCTCCTCGTTCGAGGTCGGTGGTTGATCGTGATATGCCTCGCGATCGCTGCGCTGACGGGATTTCTCGCGGCGCCGTTCGCGGCTCGGGCCCTGCCCCCGCTCGGATGGACGCACGACCATTCGGCGGCGGGGATCCCGGCCCGCCCGCGAGGCTACAACCGGCTCGTCGCGACGTTCGGGCAACCGTGCAGCAACTCGGCGGGCGCGGCGCGGTCCTCGTGGCCGTCGCAGTCGACGCCCGGCGTCGACGGCTACATCACGTACCACCCGTACATCGACCGCGACGTGAGCTGGAACATCCGGAACCACATCAGCGCCGACCTCAAGGAGCGGGCGCTCTACCCCGGCATCGGTGGATACAACTGCAGGCTCATCGAGGGCACCACGAGCTGGTCCGTGCACGCGTTCGGGGCCGCGATCGACGTCAACTGGCAGCGGAACCCCAGGGGCAGCTCCACGTGGAACGGGGTCGGAGCGGACGGCAAGAACTACAAGAAGTACCTGCCCAACCTGTGGAAGGGAGCCTACCCGGGACACAACTTCTACTGGGGCATCAACTTCAGCACCATTTCCGATCCCATGCATTTCCAATACGTCACGGGCTACTGAGGAGGCAACATGCGTCGGAAGGTAGTTCTCATCGCGGCGTCGCTCTTCGCGAGCGTCGTCGGGGCGTTCGTCGGCGTGGATCTGAGCCAGGCATCGCGCGGGGTGGCATGTGAGCCCGACCACAGTCGCGCGCTCACATCGAGCTCGATCGTCGGGCAGGGCATCGGCATCACCGCCGTCGTCGGGGAGCGCTCCCTGGTCGTCGTGGGCCGGGACGAGCGGCGCGAGGCGTTCGTTCCTGCAGCGGCCGACTCCGGCATGATCCGCCACGTGACGTCGCGGCCCGGCTCCGGCACCGCGTTCGTGCTGGACCGTCGAGGAGCCGACGTCGTCGTCATCCAGAGCGGACGCGAACAGGTCCGCCTGCCCCAGCCCACCGAGGCGTCGAATCCCTCGTGGTCCTCCGACGGCCGGCTGGTCTGGTCGCTCGGCTCGAGGCTCCGGCTCTGGTCGCCCACCTCCTCGTCGACGACCGAGATCGCGCCGCCTCCGGCGGCGCTTGGCGTGTTCTCGCCGGTGTTCGCGACCGACGACACCATCGTGTCGGTGGTCGCGGAGTCCGAGTCGGACTTCACCCGGCCCGAGGGTGAACGGCTCGACAACCTGTGGCGCTACGAGCTCGGCACTCACCGCTGGTCGCGCGTCACCGCGTTCCACGCCACGGGAGAGCGCTGGGTCGCCATCAGGACGCCGATCGTGCGGGACGACGGTTCGCTCGAGTTCGTGCGCGTGAGCGGGCTGGCCTCCGCGGCAAGGATGCCGGCGTTCGAGCTCTGGCGGGTGTCGGCCGGCGGCGTCACCTCCAGGGTGCGCGAGCTCCCGAGGGAGATGTACCTTGCCGGGAGTCTGGACGGTCGACGGATCTGGAACATCTACGACCAAGCGAGCGGCGAGTGGCGGCTCTACTCGGAGGCATCGGCCACGACGTTGGTGGATCTCGGGTGCGGTGCAGCGTTGGTCGACCCACGATCGGTCACGGATCCCGATCTGACCCCGCCCCGCCTCGACACGGTGCCGTCGCCGTCGCCGACGTCGACGCCGACCGTCAGTCCGACTGCGACCGCCACTCCGACTCCGACCATCGCGCCGACCGTCTCACCCACGGCGGCGCCGACCCCCACAGCTTCGCCGACGATCTCTCCCGATCCCGTCGACGGCTACATCGCCGGCATCCTCGTGGGGGACTTCGCGAGCCCGGAGGCGGCCGATACCGCGGCGCAGACCATCCACGCCGCGTTCGGCGAGACGACGCCGGTCGAGGTCGTGAA
>JBBQVZ010000079.1:0-16331 GCA_038211015.1 Actinomycetota bacterium
GTGTCGCGTCGCTTGGCAGCTGGTCTTCGCTGAACGACCCCAGGATCGACTGACTGCCGATCACGAGGATGTGGGGATCGCCTGCGATCTCGCACGCCGCTCGAAGGATGTGAGCGAGCTCGGTCCGCTTCACGGTCGTGATCGACGTCGGGCGACGGTGAACGCAGAAAGGACCCTCTGCCGCTCACCCTCGCTGAGGACGCCCGCGAAGGGTGAGTTCTGCCGAAGCTCGCGGGCTCGAGGTGTTCGTGACGTCAGTGCCTCAAGAACACCGTCTACTGGCCCATCGAGCAGCTGCTCCCACTCGGCGAGCCATCGGCTGCTCGCTCCGCCGGAGTGAACACGCTTGAGATGCGCCAGGTTATCCCGAGCCTTCTCCGAAACGCCCGGCGGGTTGGCGGTCAACCTGCCGGCGATCGCATACCCCAGCCAGAGGCTTCGATCCTGGTCACGCGTCATCCGCTGCGTTCGTGTTCGAAGCGCCTCCACGTCCGCTCGGCGGACGCGACGATGGCTCCCCGTGGTGACGAATGGCAGGTCACCCCGCTCGCAGAGGTCGACGACGTGTTGCCGCGAGGTGTTGAGGATCTGCGCCGCCTCGCCAGTCGTCAGCAGTTCGTCACTCTCTGCGGCGAGGACCGAGTCGACGGCGTGGGCTCTCATGTCGACACGGTACCACTAAACACCAGAAACACAACTTTCAATCTTGCAGATCGTGTTTCTTGTGGCTCCTGGAACATGAGTCCAACTATGCCGTCGCTGCGATCACCTGGTCCGATACACGCGGCTCCGGTGCTGCGCCCGGTGGATGAGCACGACCTGTGCGTCCTCGTCGATCTCGTAGATCACCCGGAACTCGCCGCGTCGAGCGGAATAGAGCCCTTCGAGCTCGCCCCGCAGTGGTTCGCCCGCCCGCTCCGGGTTGTCGACGATCGACCCGAGGATGGCCTCGATGACCGCCGCCCTGACCTTCGCCGGTAGCTGGTCGAGATGCCGAAGGCCCTCCGGCGTGATCTCGACCTCGTACACGACCTAGATGTGATCCTTCAGCGGAAGACGCTTGCCTTGGGACGCCTCGCGCC
Organism: Actinomycetota bacterium; assembly: GCA_038211015.1. Lineage (GTDB taxonomy): Bacteria > Actinomycetota > UBA4738 > UBA4738 > HRBIN12 > JBBQVZ01. The sequence continues at coordinate 1,083 of JBBQVZ010000079.1, forward strand.
GCGATGTGCGGAGGGACTCGAGCAGCGCCTTGTCTTGCAAGATGTCGACCGTCTCTTCGAGCGACTCCAGGTCGTCGGGGGAAAGGAGCACGGCGGCCGGTACGCCGTGGCGTGTGACGATGAAGCGTTCGTGCTCACGCGAGGTCCGATCGACGAGCTCAGACAGATGTGCCTTCGCTTCGGTGAACGGGATCGTCTCACTCAAGTGGTCAGGATCCTAACCAGTCAGACACCGCGCGTCAACCGGCCTCCTATGAGGCTGCGAGCGGGTCGTGGACCTCTATCCGATCGAACCGGCGGAAGTCCCGATCGTGGGTCCAGATCGTGCGCACCCCGTTCTCCAACATGAGCGCCACGAGGTGGGCGTCGGGAACGAGGTTCCCTCGGACGGGCGCGTCGGTCGTCGCGTCACGGTACCGAGCCCAGAACCGCTCTCCCTCGCCAGGTGTTCGCACATGCGGTAGCGCGAGAAGGCTCTCGACGTTGGCTGCCGCCTCCGTGTGATCGAGCGGTGCGGAGAAGATCGCCGGGTGAGTGGCGATGCGCAGATAGGCCACGAGCGTGGGCCAGAACAGGTACGCGATCTCCGGGCCCTCCGCGATGGCTGCGATCGCGATGGCCGCGCGTTCGTGGAACGGGCTGGCCTCGTCTGTGGCGTAGAGGAGCAGGTTGGCGTCGACCGAGAAGCTCACCGGTCGTCCAGTGCCCGATGCAACGCTTCCTTGTCCTCGAGGTCGAGCTTGGCCCGCATCGATCGGGATGTCCACGCGAACGGAGCAGTCGCCGGACGGGGCTCCTCGCGGAGCGATGCTGCGAGCAACTCGGACGCAAGTTGCCCGAGGCTCTTGCCCTCGCGCTTCCGCCGCTCCTTCAACTCACGGAGCACGGAGGCGTCGATATCCAGGGTCGTACGGGGCATGATGCGTGATGCTGTCATCTTGCGCATCAGATGTCAACACGACGGGAGTCTCCGTTCGGGATCCCTCAGGCGTCGTCCTCGGAGCTCCTCATCGAACCACGACTCGGGGCCAGCCGGTACGGGATCAGTCATGAAGACGACCCTATTTCCGGGGACCGACATGCTGCCAGCTCGCGTCGACCACCAGCCCTTATCTAGTGTCAACGTGCTGTTTGGTTGACCGTGTGTCGAGGCGCTTCATGCTTCCGAACGATGGTTTGGCCTAGCCCGACTGATGGACTGGCTGGCAGGGCACTGACACAGGCCGCATCAACAGCGAGTCGTCACGATCGAGCGCTCCAGGTTGGTTGACCTGTCTTGCGAGCAGGAAGTCGCGGGATCGAGTCCCGCCGTCTCCATGGATGGATCACAAGAGCATCTCTCGGCGAACTGACACACGCCCCAACGAAGATGCAGGCGAGACGGGTGGCCCGGGATGCGGGCCGCCCGTCTCGCGGATCACCTCTGAGGACCTAGGAACGGCGGAACGGGCAGATGGAGCTACCCGGCGAGCACGCGGCCCTGCATCGCTTCGAGCTTGCCCGCGTCCCAGAGCGCCGCGGATCCTTCGGCCCGGACGGTTTCGGCGAGCACGCGGCCCTGCATCGCTTCGAGCTTGCCGGCGTCCCACAGCGGCGCCGTCCCTTCTGTCCCGACGGTCTCGGCGATCACACGGCCCTGCATAGCTTCGAGCTTGCCCGCGTCCCACAGCTGGGCTCCGCTGCTCTCCGCCTCGCGGGTACCGCTGCCTTCCACGCTCGTCACGGATCGATCGCCTCGACCGGCCACGTTGAGTGCCACCGCGCTCAGGATCAGCGCCGCGGCCGCAAGAACGGACACGGTCACGGTCCAGAACGTGAACAGCGCCGGTCGGCCGGAGAACCCCATGGTTCCCGCTTTCGTGCTCATGATCCCTCCCTTTCCTCGGGTACCGATCTCTGATCACGAGGCTAGAGAGAGCACCGACCCGAGGAATCCCCGAAATCCGTACCGATCGAGACGGTGACCGGTAGGTCTTGCTCACGACCCGGACGGCCGGGATGGGAGGGTCGACGCCAGTTCCGTGCGGGAGCGGATACCCAGCTTGCGGTAGATCCGCTTGAGATTGGCCTCCACGGTGTGGACGCTGACGAACAGGGCGTCGGCCACCTCCCGGTTGGTGCCGCCGGCGGCCACTAGCTCCGCCACCCTCGCCTCTGTCGGGGTCAAGTCAAGCGACGAAGCAGCCCGTCCGCCGATCCGGGCCAACTCCGCACGCGTGCGCTCCGCCCATGCCGCGGCGCCGAGTCCCTCGAAGATCTCGAGGGCCTGCGTGAGCGTGTCCCGAGCCTCACGCTTCCTCTTGGCCCGGCGCTGCACCGCTCCCCTCACCAAGAATGTCCGACCCAGCTCGAACGGAAGGGGCAGGCGTTCGTGCTGACGGACGGCCTCATCGGCCGCATCACATGCACCTTGGAGATCACCCCGGGCCGCGAACACGAGCGCCCGGCATCTGGCTCCCGTCGCCATGGCCCACGCCCGATCGAGGCGTCGGCCGGCGGCCTCGAAGGGTGCGAGGAGCGCTTCGGCCTCGTCGAGCCGTCCGAGGCCCACGAGCGCCTCGACCTCATCCGGGACGATCCGGAAGTACGCGGGCTCCCGAACGCCCATCGCTCGCTCGAGCTCGACGGCCCTGGACAGGTACGCCTCGGCCTCGGCGGGTCGGCCTAGAGAGAGCTCGAGGAACCCCAGGACCGATAGGTCCTGGATCTGGAGGAGGATCTCGCCGGCCGCCTCGGCGACCCGGAGCCCCTCGAGGGCTGCCAGCCTCGCCGGGTCGGCCCGCCCCAGATGGGCTTCCACCATGCCCACCGCGAAGTGGCCCTCCGCCGACATCCACGCCCCCATGCGGAGTCGCTGGGAGGCCGCCCTGCTCTGCTGGGCGTGTTCCATGGCCGCATCCCAGTTGCCCGCCCAGCATTCCAGCTCGGCGAGGTGGTACTGGAACTGGGGGATCGGACTCTCCACGCCATGCGCGGCCGCATCACCCAGGAGCTCGGTGAACGTCCGGCGGGCCTCGTCCAGGCGATCGGTGAACTTGAGGAGCTGCGCCACGACGAAGCTCGCACGCAGGACGTGGGACTTGAATTCGCCCTCCATGTGCCCTTCCAGGGCGACCCCGCGATCGAGCATCTCCTGATCGACCCCGCGTCCGAGGAGGAACCTGACGAACGGATACGCCTGGAACGCTTCGGCCATCACCCGTGGGTCCTGCAGCTCCTCGGCCAGCTCCAGCGCGGCGCGAGCGTGCCGTTCCGATGCCGCGAGGTCTCCCCTGAACAGCCAGGCGTACCCGAGGTTCTGCTCGATCAGTGCCCTCAGCGCGAGATCGTCCCCCGCCTCGCCCCGAGCAGCCTCGAACACGGCCCAGGCCCCCCGCCACCCTTCGGTCTCGGCGAGGCCCATCCCCAGGTCCAGCAGCACGCGGGCTCGAGCAGGCCCGGCCATCGAGAGGTCCACCGCTTGCTCCAGGACGCTCCGCGCCAGCGTGGGGTCCCCGCTCTCGTAGTGCGCCACGCCCGCCTGGTGGGTCCGACGGACCAGGTCCTCGTCTCTATCCCGCGGCGTGGCGCGGCGGGCCATCTCCCAGAGCTCGGCCGCCGACTGCGGCGCTCCCCGGGAAGAGGCCAGCAGGGCGGCCTCGTCGAGGGCGGCGGCGACGGCGATGTCCGGGCCCTCGACGGACAGCGCCAGGTGGCGGGCTCGTTCCTCCGGATCGCGGACGATGGTCGCGAGCCGGGCGTGCAGCTCGCGACGCCGAGCCGGCGGGATCTTCTGATAGACGGCGGAAGCAAGGAGGGGGTGCGTGAACCGGAGCCCATCGCCGACGACCTCCACGACGTGGTGCTCGATCGCTGGACCCAGGCGACGGTCGACCTCGGAAGGATCGGTCGCCGCAGCGATCGCATCGAACGTCGGAGCCGACAGGGCCGAGACGACCTCCAGGGCTTCGACGGTCCGCGCAGGGAGCCCCCCGAGGCGATCATCGATGAGCTCTTGAAGGCGGTCAGGGATCGGGAGCCCTTCGCCGGCCGTCACGTCACCTCCACGGCGAAGGAGCGCCAATCCGATCTCCTTTGCGAAGAACGGATTGCCTCCCGACATCTCGTGGAGGCTGAGGAGGGTGGTTCGGGAGAACCCCTCCCCAACCTTGGCCCGGAGCACCCGTTCGAGGGCGTCTTGCGACAGCGGTCCGACGTGGACGGCGTGCACGCGACCGTCGGCGAAGGCCGACACGACGCCCAGGGGGTCGTCATCGGCACGGGCGCCTCGTGCGGCCGTCATCAACCCAACCTGCTCGTCCTTCAGGCGCCGCACGACGAACTGGAGCACCCGGACCGAGGGGAGGTCCATCCATTGGATGTCATCGACGGCCACCACAACGGGAGAGGTGGCGGCCACCGATCGGAGGCATCCAAGCACGGCCAGGAAAACGGCCCGCTGGTCAGCTCGGGCGCCCGATCTCGGGGAGCGCAAGAGGGCCACCTCGAGCGCCTGGCGCTGTGGCTCCGGCACAGTGGGGAGTGCCTCCTCGAGGATGGGCTCGAGGAGGTCACCGAGTGCAGCGTAGGACAGGCGTGTCTCGGCCTCGACCGGACCGCATGAGAGCGTGCGGTAGCGCCGAAGCTGAGCTCCCGCCAGCCCCTCCTTCCACACGGTGGTCTTCCCGATGCCGGGATCACCCGACAGGACCAAGGCGCTCGGCCCGGTCGGGATCGAGTCCAGGAAGCTATGGAGGATCGCGAGCTCGGACTCGCGCCCGATGACGTCACCGGCCAAAGGCACTCCCCGCGTCGGTGGACGCCAGGATTCTAGGGATGGTTGGTCCCGAACTGCGCCTCGATCACTCCGAGCTTCCGTGGCGGCTGACCGCGTGTCACATCGGCGAACCAGAGCTGCTTCCACCGCGTGTCAAGAAGGAGTCCGCGAGTGCGACTACGCGAACGTGAGTCTGCCGGCGACAATGAGGAGCAGGAACAGGATGCGGTGGTGACAAGTGTTCATAGTCTGCGCCGAGAGGGGACCAGATGAGATTGCGAGCATTGGGAAGTTCGAGCGTTGATGTGTCGGCGATCGGGCTCGGAGGCTATGAGCTTGGGGACGGCGCGAGCCTCACGATCGAGCGTGCCCGTGGGATCGTCACGACCTCGCTAGACGCCGGCGTGAACTGGGTCGACACCGCCGAGGTCTACCTGGACACGCGCAACGAGACAGCGATCGGAGAGGTGATCGCTGACATCCGCGACGAGCTGATCGTCGCAACGAAGGTCGCGCCCGCACCAGATGGAACGGGCTTGCGACCCGAGCAGATCGCGGAGGCATGTCGAGCGAGCTTGAAGCGTCTGCGCACCGACCGGATCGACGTGTATGTCGTTCATTGGCCAGACGGGGACGACGGAGTTCCGCTCGCCGAGACCTGGGGAGAGATGGCACGCCTCGCGGATGAAGGGCACGTCCGCGCGATCGGCCTGTCCAACTACGAGATGGCCGATATCGAGACCTGTCACGCGAGCCGGCCGGTCGACGTGATCCAGCAGGGGCTGTCGTTGATCGATCACGAAGAGGAGCGACCGGTGGTGGCCCGCTGTGGAGAGTTAGGGATCGCGGCCGTGATCTACGAGCCGCTGGCGAGCGGCGTGCTCACCGGTGCACTTACCCCTGAGACCGGTCACGATCGATGGTCGTCAGACTGGCACGACTCTCGTTTCTACCGACGCCTGTTCGTCGGCGACCGGCTCGACCAGAGCATCGCGTTCGTCGACCGGATCCGGCCGGTGGCGAGTCGCATGGGAGCCACGGTCGCGCAGGTAGCGATCGCGTGGGTCCTTCGCCAGCCTGGCGTCACGTCGGCGATCTGCGGGACGTCGAACGTGGCTCACGCGCTCGACAACGCGGGTGCGGCAGCGGTCGAGCTTGACGATGCGGATCTCGCGGAGCTCGATGCCGCTGCGGTCTTCGCCCCAACGCCCGTGGAGTAGGCCAGCATCGTGAAGCACGGTCGGCGGTAACCGCGCGTCATGTGAGGTGTGGATCATCTCGACTCATGGGTGGCCTCGCGAATTGCTGGCCATCAACCAACCAGGAGAACACCCGTCATTCTCGCAGGGTGGATGTCGCAACGAAACACGTAGAGACCGGCCGACAAAGCCGTCACGTCATAGGTCGTGCTGTCCCCCGGATACACCAGGTCGCCGTAGAAGAGTTGGTCGCTGATCGAGGCGTCGATGTAGATGGAGAAGTTGTGGTTCGGCGAGAAGAAGCCCTGATGGTGTGGGTCGTTGTGCACCGTCACCGTGAACGGCTCGTCGGCCGGAGCACCGAGACAGTAGTTGCCGTGCGTTCCCGCCCCCACCCATTTCTCATTCACTGTGGAGATCTCGATTGCGGACCCGTTGGGTTCGCATCCCGTCGGCGCGACGAGAGGGGAAGGCGTCGAGGACGATGTGGAGGCCGTTGCGGCGATGGAGGATGACCGAGATGACTCGGGAGGCGGACCGGAGCTTCCGGCGCTGCTCCCACACCCGGCTCCAAGGAAGGCCAAGAGCTCTACCGCGACCGCCAATCGGGTCCACATCGGATTTCTCCCTGTCCGGTCAGCGACCGATCAACGCCAGTCTATCCGGGCGACCTCGACGGGCGAGCCACTCCCCGCAGGTTGATTTCGTAGTGATCCACTCGCTCCTTGCTGTGCAGACTCCAAGCTACATCCCCAGATCGAAGACGGCCTCGATCGGCTTGTAGTCGTTGTCGATCTGAAGCCGAGGGCGACGCACGTACCTAGTGCAGAATGGAACAAGGCTTGCGCTTGACGCGCGGCGCCGTCTGACCGTGTGTCGTCCAGAGAGGTGACCAAGCGTCAGGTGTGACTGAAGTGACATCCCGAACGGAGCTTCACCAACGGTTGTTGCCCGCGGCGGCACGCGCCCCGGCGCAGGCACCCTACGCGACGCAGCCGGGCCGGTCCTTCGCGCTTTCTCCGGCGTCAGGACGGTCGAGCGTCCATGGCCGCACCGAGCGCCTCGAGGAAGGCGTCCGGTCGTTCGATGTGAGGCCCGTGGCCGCAGTCGTCGATCGAATGGAGAGGCCAGCCGAACTGCGCGGCGGCCTTCTCTGCGATCCGGTAGCGCATGAGCCGGTCACCCCTGCCCCAGATCAGCGCGACCGGCACCGTGATCCCGGCGAGCTGTTCCTGCGGGATCCTTCGTGCGGCGATCCGGCGTACCAACTGACCGGTTGCCGTGCTCACTTTCTTGTTACCCGCCAACTCAATGTCGTAGCCCTCCAACGCGGACCAGCGACCACCCCACTCCGCCGCTGCGCGTTGGGGGTGGACCAACACTTTTCGTAGGAACCGGTCGTGGTTCGCGTGGTTCGGCCGCGCGCCAAACCGTAGGATCGCCCAGATCACGCTTGGTGCCGGTCGGAAGCGGCCGATCGAGCCCGAATCGACGAGGACGACCCGACTGATGCGCTCGCCGTGTTCGATCACGAAGCGTGCCGCGATGCTTCCTCCCAGTGAGTGGCCCACGAGCGTTGGCGGCTCGCTGCACGTTTGCTCGATCACATGGCGGAGCCAATCGACTACCGAGGCAGCGTCCAGCCTTCCGGCCCCCGCTTGGGATCGACCAAGACCCGGCAGATCGGGGACCACTACCCGATGGCTACCTACCAGCCGCGGAAGGACCCGACCCCACTCCTCCGCGAATCCTCCTACCCCGTGCAGAAGTACGACCGGGGGGCCGTCGCCGCCCTCAAGCACAGGGGTCGAGGTTCCTGCAAGATCCAGTATGCGGTCAGTGACCGGCAGGCTTTCTAAGAGTCGCGAGAGGTGGTGAGAGCTGTTCTCTGGATCCTTGGCACTACCCAACCCAGACATCAGTTTCTGCCTCTCCAGCCTGTCCGGTGACACATTATTCGCTCGGGCGGTGGGCTGTCGCTACTCCAGGCAGGTTGAGAGGCTAGGTAACGTCCACGTGCCCCGGCACAGGCAGCCGCCTGGACGATCCAGCCCGGACCATCTCGACGAAGGCAACGCCCAACTTGCCTGCTGGAAGCGCCAACGCGAAGATGCGTCCGTGCGAAGTCGCGGCGAACACGAATGAAAGGCATCCCCGACCGCTGGCACCTGTACAGGGTCGTGAGCTGAGCGTGGAGCGACCGGAGTCTCGTTACGTGAAAGCGGTCGATGGCGTATCCATCGGTTATCAGGTCTTCGGTGAGGGCCCTTATGACCTGGTGTTGAACGACGGGTGGATGGGCAACCTCGACGCCAACTGGGACGTCGATGATATGGCGCGGCTCCTGCGCGTGTGGGCGCAGCGAGCCCGTGTAATCACGTTCGACCGCCGAGGATTCGGCATCTCCGACCGCCCCGGCACCCCAGGACAGATGGCGATCGAGAAGAGCCTCGACGACATGCGTGCGGTGATGGACGCAGCAGGCTCGGAGCGAGCGGTCGTCTACGGATTCGAGGCGGGCGCCGCAGTGAGCCTCCTCTTCGCGGCCAGCTATCCGGAACGAGTGACGGCGCTCGTCCTACACGCGCCGCTCGTTCGCTACTGGCGCTCATCTGACTTCCCGTGGGGCTGGACCCAGGAAGAGGCGAGCGAGTGGGACCGCTGGATCGAGGAGTCCTGGGGAACGCCTGAGTTCTGGCGTTGGAACGCGGAGGGTATGGGCTACGAACCGAGCACCGACGAACTCCGCGACTGGGCGAGGTGGACGCGCCTCTCCGCAAGTCCGGGCGCCGCGCTCGCGATCGAAAGGGCAGAGCGGGAAACTGACGTTCGATCGATCCTCGCGGGGATCCAAGTGCCGACGCTCGTCATCCTCGGCGAGAACGATCGCGATGGAAAGCACTGGGGAGCGGCACCATGGGTGGCTGAGCAGATCCCCGGTGCGAAGTATCACGAGCTCGCAGGCGCTCCACATTTCCTGCAACCGGAGGGCAGCGATGCATTCGATGCGATCGACCGCTTCGTCGATGAGATCCGACATGTCGAGGCGGAGTTCGACCGCTACCTAGCGAGCGTGCTCTTCACCGACATCGTCGCTTCGACCGAGCGGGCCGCGTCCCTCGGCGACAAAGGGTGGGCCGAACTGGTCACTCGCCACCATGGGATCGTGCGAACGATGCTCGCGCGTTACCGAGGCACCGAGATCGACACCGCCGGCGACGGGTTCTTCGCTGCGTTCGACGGCCCCGCACGGGCCGTGCGATGCGCACAACAGATCGCGGAGGCGGTGCAACCGCTCGGCTTGAGGATCCGCGCGGGCGTCCATACCGGCGAGGTGCAGACGGTGGACGGGAAGATCGCTGGCATGACGGTCGTGATCGGCGCGCGCGTCGGCGCCAAGGCGGGAGCGTCAGAAGTGCTCGTGTCGCAAACCGTGAAGGACCTCGTCGCCGGCTCCGGTCTCACCTTCGAGGACGCGGGCGAGCACGAGCTGAAGGGCGTTCCCGACCGTTGGCGCCTGTACCGGGTAGTGGCCTGATGGACGTCCCGGAGACACGCTACGCACGTACGGCCGATGGGATTCACATCGGCTACCAGGTCGTGGGATCCGGCCCGGTGGACCTGGTGTTCGTTCCCCACGACTACTCAAACATTGAGGCATCGTGGGACTTCCCTCCGTTCGTGTCATTCATGAAGGGGCTGACGTCGGTCGGCCGCGTGCTCCTGTTCGACCGCCGTGGGACCGGCACGTCGGACCGGGTGTGGGCCGGCGCATCGGCCACGATCGAGGCGCAGATGGACGACATCCGTGCCGTGATGGACGCGATCGGCTGCGAACGCGCCTTCCTGTTCGGGATCGAGAGCGGCGCCTCGCTCTGTTTCACGTTCGCTGCGACGCATCCGCAGCGGACGTCGGGTGTGATCGTCCAGGGTGCGCTGGCGCGCGGCACGCGTGCACCCGACTACGAGGCCCTCTGGACCGGAGATGACTTCGAGGAGTGGTACTCGCGCATCGAGCGCGAGTGGGGACAGCCCGCGTTCGTGCGGGACCTCTTCGAGGTGTTGTCCCCTTCGCTCGCTCACGATGAGAGCCTCGTGCTGGCGTTCGGCAAGCTCCTGCGCCTGTCGGCGAGCCCCGGCGACGCGATCGCGCGCGATCGTGCGGTGGAGCAGACCGACGTCCGACACATCCTCCCCACGGTGCAGGTTCCCACGTTGGTGCTGCACCGAACCGGCGATCGCCTCGAGATGGTGGAGCAGGGCCGCTACATCGCTGCGCACACGCCCGGGGCACGGCTCGTCGAACTGCCCGGGGACGACCACATCTACCCGCTCGACGATCTTGTCCCGCACATCGCGATCTTCGTGGAGTCTCTCAGGATCGAGCAGTCCGAGTTCGACCGGGTGCTCGCGACGGTCCTCTACACGGACATCGTCGAGTCCACGGCCCAGGCCGCCACGCTCGGCGACGCGCGCTGGCACGACGTGCGACGCCAGCACGATGCGATCGTCCGATCGCAGATCGCGCGGTACCGGGGACGCGAGATCAAGACGATGGGCGACGGCTTCCTCGTCACGTTCGACGGTCCCGCCCGCGGAGTGCGGTGCGCCACGACGATCGCCGATGCGGTGCACGCGTTGCACATCGAGATCCGTGCGGGGCTCCACACGGGGGAGGTCGCGGTGGAGGGTGCGGACATCACGGGTCTCGGCGTCGCGATCGGCGCTCGCGTGGGGGCCCTCGCCGGTCCGTCGGAAGTGCTCGTCTCCCAGACGGTGAAGGATCTCGTCGCAGGGTCCGGCCTCGCTTTCGAGGACGCCGGCGAGCACGAGCTGAAGGGCGTTCCCGACCGCTGGCGCCTCTACCGGGTGGTGAGTGGACAGGCTTAGAGCCTGGCGACCCCGTTCGTTCCGACGGTGGGAGCCGCCTAATGGCCACGTGCCCCGGCGCAGAGGGCCGCGCGTCTAGCGGTCGGCGACCGGCGCTAGTTCGACCGCCGCCTCTCGGACTCGCTCGCGAAGTGATGCTTTGCTGCCGTCATCGAGCCAGCATCCTTCGACGCCGTCGAGAGCGATCGACACCATGTCGTCCCACCCCCACCCGAAGGCAGCCGCCACCGATGCGTACTCGTACCCGAGGTCGAGGTCGGAGAGCGCAGGGTCGTCGGTGTTCAGCGTGGCGAGCAGACCGTTCGCTCGGAGCTGTGGGTACACGTGGTCCTCGAGCCGGTCGAACGAGTTCGCTATGCGGACGTTCGAGTTCGGGCAGACCGTGAGGGGTATCCGTTCGGCCGCGACCCTCGCGGTGAGGTCGGGGTCCGTGAGGATCGAATACCCATGATCGAGTCGCTCGACGCGTAGTACGTCGAGAGCCGCGGCAGCCTCATCCGGTCCAGAGTTCTCACCCTGGTGGGCGGTGAGCCGAAAGCCAGCAGCACGAGCCGCCTCGTACGCCGACAGGTAGGTCACGGGGTCGATGCCGGTTTCGGTCGAGTCCATGCCGATGCCGATCACCCGGTCGATCCCCACTGCGCGCGAACGGCGGAGTTGCACTAGCCGTTCGACCTGCTCCAGCCCCTTCTCAGGTCCGAAAGCCCGGTCCATGTCGGCGATCAGGAGACATGTAGCACCGGTCTCGGCTTCAGCCGCAGCGAGGCCCTCGTCCAGCCCCGAAACGATGTCGGCGAGGTCTTGGCCAGCTTCGAGGTGCCGAGTCGGCGTGAAGAACGACTCGCGATGGATCAACCCGTGCGCAGCCCCGTCGATCACGCTCTCGTATGCGAGTCGAGCCCAATCGTCACGGGTCGTAAGCGTCGATTGAACGAGCCAGAACACCTTCAGGAAGCCATCGAGTGAGTCGTAGCGGTACAGCTCCTTGGGGTCGGTAGCAGGCAGTTCGATGCCCTGACGATCGGCCAGCTCGATGAGCGTGGTGGCGCGCATCGTTCCCTCGATATGGCAATGCAGTTCGACCTTCGGGAGCTGGTCCAGCGCCGTGGCCAAGCTGCTCATCTGGCGGAGTCTCGCACGGCGAATGCAGGGAAGCGACCTGCTTGAGGGTAGGACGGTTTGATCGGGCGCCTTCGAGTTGATTGCGAGGACGGTGAAGTGCTTAGGGATGCTCGATCCATGGGCTTGCTCAGTCTGCGAGCGCTTGGTCGATGACGCCAACCGGAGGTTGACGTGAGTTCGGGGTCGTTGTTGAAACAGCCAGGAAGCAACCTTCGCGAGTCCTACTGCCGTTGCCTACTCCATAGTAAGGACCCGGCGCCACGAGACTAGTGTCGTCAATCACGTCCGAAGCACAGGCGGCGGTAGCTGCGTGTCGTGACGATGTCGCGTGCCAGCCCGGTCTTGACCGCACGTCCTTATGCTCGCGCTCTCGAGAGTTCTCGAGAGCGAGGTGCTTGGATGGGCCTTACTCGCGTCTCAAGGGATCAGCTCAAAGGACTCTCGTTCCACCCCGTCGGCAACGGGGTCGATGTGAACCTCACCGCGGACGTTCGTGAAGTCCCCGGTTCCACCCGTCACTGGCACGTCGAATGACACGGCGTCATCTCCGAAGGGAACCAACCCCTCGCCCACGATCTCGCCGCGCCCTGTGAAGTCGAAGGTGCCGACGCAGATCGCCCAGGGGCCGACATGCACGGTGCACTGGATCCTGCCCTTGCCGACGACCGAATCGTCAGCCTCGTCGTTCAGTCGCTCGACGAACACGAGCACGTCTCCTGGGCTGAAACCATGCTTCCCGACATCGACGTATCGATCCTTGATGGTCGTTCCGACCACCGTGATCGTCTCGGGCGCCGTGATGTCAGCGCCGCCGGCGTTCGCGACCACGGTCCCGCCTACCAACCCCAGCAAGCAAGCGCCTCCCACCACTGACACGAACCGCTTCCGCATAGCCCCTCCTCTCAAACACGGCCACCCCCACTGGGTCGCCGGTCCCCTCGGCGTTGCATACCCCGTTGGTCGGGGTCGGCGCAAGCCCCGCGGACGTCGATGACAGTTGACCCGAGGTGTCGATCCGGCGCTCGCAGCTCCTCAACTCGTGCGTGCGCTACGACACACTGCCGAGTCGACCGTGCATCGACAGGAGCGCCGGCCACGGGGGAGCGGATAGCGGAACCCCGCGAAGCCTGCGGCCTGGCGCTCTGGCACGTCTACGTGGTGCGTTGTCGGCAGATCGAAAGGGCGTCGGACGGCCTATTCGAGGGGGAGGAAGCCGTCCTGCGCCTGATGGGAGTACAGATAGCGGAAAAGAAACGCCGCAACCCGTGGACACGATTTCCTGGATCCATCCAACAAGCCGTCGGAACTACCTCAAAGACCGTCAGCGAAGGAGGGAGGGCCGGGCCTGGGACGGCCGCGAAACCGGGACAGAGAGTAAAGGAGCAGGAGTTCGACCGTCTTGGTCAGCTTGGAGCATCGGGCACCGAGGCGTCCGAGGCCCAGATGCACGAATCCCGGAGCCCTCAGCGAAAACGGGCCTTCGAGACTCCATGGAGGATGATGACCCACATGAGCTCCCGGACCCCCGTAAGCAGACGGCGTGCGGCTGCATCTGTGTTCGTCGTCGTCGGGCTGCTGATGAGCGCCTGCACCTCTTCGACGGAGATCGGCTCCAGCCCCAGTCCCCCATCGTCTCCGGGCGGCGCGACGTCTACCCCTGAGAATGTGAGCCGCCTGCGTGAGCAGGCCGCCCCGTCGAGCCTGCGGCCCGTGTTCCAGCGCACCGCGACGATCGGGGGACTGACGGTCACGAGCCCGAGCGACTGGATCCAGGTCGACTATTTAGGCCTGTGGGATGCCGACAACACCTCGCTGGTTGGCACTGCGGTCCCGGTGATCGAGATGACGAACTTCGATCCAGGGCTCTCGACGCCGGTTTGCGACACCAGGCCCGGAGAGCCGACGCGCCTGCCGCCCGACGGTGTTGCGATCTTCGTGTCGCTCGGGGACGACGGAAGGAGTGTTGGCGACCTGTGCGGCGGGAGCATCGAGGACTCCTCGACCGGCACGATCGGGCCGACGTTGGAGGGTATGTCCCCGTATCGCATCGTGATGACGGTCGGTCCGGACGTGACCAATGGGGACCGAACCACCGCTCAAGCTATCTGGCGTTCGATCGCATGGACGAACTCCTTGCAGTCGTATGCAAGAGGGCAAACCCCCCGCTATGTCCTCGATGGCTGGCAGCAGGGATCTGACTGGGGGCTCCTCGAGGCGCTTCCATCGGAGCAGAACGTCGAGCTCTCCTACGTCGAGATTGGTCCGCAAGTCAGCGGGTCCAGTTCCGTCGCCGACTTCGGTGTCCCTCAACCGAACGCCGTTCAAGGAGAGTACTTCGGCGCCGTGACCGAGGACGCTGCTCGTGTCGAGTACTACTTCGAACGCGGGTGGACCCCCGTCGAGGCGCGATTGATCGACCTGCCGCCCAGCCTTCCCTTCGCCTTCGACGTGTACTGGTTCGGTTCCGACCTGGCGGGGAAGGCGGCCTCTGGCGAGGTGGTGGCGAGGGGGGCCGATGGAAAGGTCCTCGGGACGAATGCACCCCCGCTCGTCGCAACCACGCAGGTCGGCACCATCCGCGCCTTCGGAACCACCTGGAGCGTCAAGTACACCTCGACCGCGGATGGCTACGATGGCGTCGGGTGCGTGGAACCAGCGGCAGGAGCGACCCGAGCCCCGTGCAAGCGTCCGCTGGGCGGTGGGCCGGACGTGCAGACCTTCGAGGCTCCGGTCCCCGCAGTGTTCCTCTCGCTGTTCGGCGGGGTCGACAGCGTCGAGGTTCGGGCTAACGACGGCACCGTTTTCCCCGCCGTGAAGGTCGACGTCCCTTGGTCCAACGGTGGATACGTGGCGGTGATCGCTCTCGAAGGCGGCGGCTCAGGGCGGCTCATCTACCACTTCAACGGCGACAAGGTCTACGACGGGCCGCGCGTGCGATGGCCGGGCCTCGGACAGGTGATCGGCAAGGGGTCATTCCCGCCGCCCCAGAGACCGTAGGAGCGGGTCATCGATCAAGTCATGTGCGCCACCCTTAGCCCGAATCCCAACCCTTTGGGAGCGTGAACGTGAGCCTGAAGCCGCCACCGTTCTTCTTCCTCCTTGGCTCGCTGCGGATCGACCCAATGATCTCGTGGGCCTCCGCTAGCTGTCGTTCCCACTCACGTTGTCTGCACCCTTGAGATGGGCGGGAGCCCTCCGAGCGCAGTGTGGGGTCTGCGGTGATTGTAGGTCTCGACGATCTTGGGGAGCCGGCGGAGCCGGGCTGCGTTGCTGGAGTACGCC
>JBBQVZ010000080.1:0-16136 GCA_038211015.1 Actinomycetota bacterium
ACGCACGGGCTTACGAGACGAACGACTCACGTACCGCCGAGCTCGAGCGGTGGCTTCATCACTACAACTACCATCGCCCACACATGGCACATGGGGGCAGGGCACCGATCACCGTCTTGAACAATGTCCCGAGGAAGCACAGCTAGTCGTGTTACGCGGCCGAGGAGCTGGCCACCACGAAGAAGCGGAGGCCGGCACCCTGATAGGCGGCATCGGCCGGGATGCTCGGCCACGTCACCGCGACGGTGAACCTGGCGGCGGCACCTGCCGCGAGGATCTTGGTGTGCTCGATCCGCAGACCCGAGAGCCGGCCCCGGTACACCGTGTCGCCGGAGGCGGCATCGCGCACTGTGATCCGGAGAACGTCATCCAGCGAACGGGGGCCGTTCGCGACCAGGCCAGTTGCGTTCACGGTGAAGGCCACCGGCTGCGAGCCATCGTTGCGGACCTGGAAGGTGGAGGTCTGGGCGGCCATCCCGGGGTATGCCCCGGAGACGTCGATGACGTCGGCGGACGAGGAGACCCGGCCGTTCGCGTCCACGCCCTTGACCACGAGCGCTCCGTGCTTGGTGCCACCGAGGGGGTCGGCCAGGACCACGCGCTGGATCCCGAAGGTGAGCGCCAGACTCATCAGGACGAACCCTGCGATCGAGCGTGCCGAGCGACGGCTCCGCAGGTTCCTGGGTCCCGCGACGAAGACCTGCGCCGTCATGCTCATATCTGTGATGTCGGCGGGGAGTCTCACCCCCGGGTCTGCTGAAGGTCAAGGCACGCTCAAGGTTCGAGGGTCGGCCCGAGGGCAGATTCACGCTTGTTGGACGGCCGACCCCAGCGCGTTGGCTTCCCACAGAACCTCGGGGGAGTCCGGGCGCCCGAAGTAGTAGCCCTGTCCAAGGGGCACCCCGAGCTCACGGATGACCGCGAGCTCCGCTTCGGTCTCGATGCCGACGGCGATGACGCTCGCTCCGACCTCTCGCGCGAACGTGACCAGGGCCGAGGCCATCGCCCGTTGCGTCCGTTGCGTCTGGATCTCCCGCGTCAGGCTGACGTCGAGCTTGATGAGGTCCGGATCGAGCTGCAGGATGTGGCGGAGGCTCGCGTGCCCCGCACCCACGTCGTCCACCGCCAGACGAGCCCCCCCGCGGCGGAGCGCGGCGATCGCGGACCGCAACTTCGGGTAGTCGGTGATCGGGGCATGCTCGGTGACCTCCACGATGATGCGATCGAGCGGCACCCGGCCGATCGTCTCCGTGAGCCGCGGCGACATGATCGACGCGGGCGAAACGTTCAGCGTCATGAATGCGTCGGACGGCAAGCGGTCGATGCATGAGATGGCCGCCTCGACCGCGGCGATCTCCAACTCGAGGGCGTACCCGAGAGCCGTCGCCTCCGCGAACCATGCCCCCGGGCTGCGGACGGGCACCGAATCGAACCGAGCGAGCGCTTCGAACCCCACCGGTTCCCCGGTCTCGAGCGCCACGATCGGCTGGAACACGCATCCCACACCGCCGCTCTGAAGGATGCGGTGGATCTGCTCCTCCCACGCGGAGCGCCGCTCGTCCACCTCACGTTCGCGCTCGAGGCGAAACGCAAGCTCGCTGACGACGAACGACGCCGCTCGCGACGAGAGCCGAACCTGACCATCCACGCTCGAACAGATCGCTTCCACGAGATCCTGGGGGCTCGTCCCCTTGGTGAGGTAGTTGTAGGCGCCGGCCGCCAGCATCTCCTGCACGCTCCGGGCGTCCTCGTGGGCGGACAACGCGATGATCGCGGTCTTGGGCGAGGATGCGCGGATCTCGCGCGCAGCCCGGGGACCACCTCCCGGCATCTTCACGTCGAGGAGGGCCACGTCCGGGTGCTGCCGGCCGGCGAGCTCGATCGCCTGCTGCGCGTCCTCCGCAACTCCGACGAGCTCGAGGGACTCGGCACGTTCGATGATATCGATGAGCACGCTCCGCACCTCAGCGTCGTCGTCGGCGATCAGGGTTCGTATCGGCGCCCGAGTCATCGAGTGCGCACGCTTCTCACGCTGCGGCTCCGTCCTCCGCACGAGGGATCCATGCCTCGGCGATCGTCCCGGTGCCGCCGGTTCCATCGATGCGGAACCATCCTCCCGCCAGGGAAGCCCGCTCCCGCATGGACGTCAGGCCGATGTGGCCGAGCGACGGATCCGAGATCTCCGAACGTTCGAAGCCGACGCCGTCATCCTTGACTTGGAGGGTGTACCCCTCGTCGCCCTCTTCCAGCGTGATCTCGACTTGGGTCGCGTGCGCGTGCTTGCGGACGTTGACGAGCGCCTCCTGCGCGATGCGGTACAGGATCACCCGAACGCTCTCCGGCGGCTCGGACTGCAGATGACTCTGCACCTTGTACGTCGCGCTCCCCGGAAGCTTCCCTTCTTCCACCACGAACACGGCGAGAGCCGCGGCGAGGCCGTCGTGGTCCAACACGTACGGCCGGAGCTGGAACATCATGGTCCGCAGGCTCTCGATCGACCGGTCGACGGTGTCCTGCGCCTTGTGGAACTGCTCGTCGGCCGCGAGCTCGGGGTGATCCTCGAGCACCATGTCCAGCCTCATCGATGCGGCGACCATCTTCTGGATCGGGTCGTCATGGATGTCGGACGCGATGGTCCTGCGTTCCTCCTCTTCTGCATGCACGAGGTGGGACAGGAGCTTTCGCCGTTCCTGATCCAGCCGCCCCAGGTCGTACAGGCGCTCCTGGAGCTTCTCCGTCTGCTCGGCCACCAGGGACTCCAGGTCAACCTGCCGGTTGAGCAAGCGCCGATGAAGGTCATGCGCCTCCAGCAGATTGGCTGCGCGGCAGAGCACCTCGGTGCGGTCGAGGGGCTTCGTGAGGAAGTCGCTCGCGCCGGCGAGCAGGCTGCGATGCTTCGCCTCTTGTGTGACGTCGGCCGTGAGGACGACGATCGGAAGGTCCACCGACTTCGGGAAACGCGTGCGCAGCGCTCGGATCAACCCCAAACCGTCGAGGGGCAGGTGAAGGTCGAGGAAGATCAGGTCGGGCGCGTCTTGATCGATGCGGCGCATGAGCTCGTTGGGGTCTGTGAACCCGCGTACGTGGGTGTATCCAGCTCCCGTGAGCACCCGTTCCAGGAGCTCCACGTTCGCCCCGCCGTCGTCGACCACCAGGATGCGAGCGTTCGGACACGTGAGATCGGGACGATCGGTGGACGGCGGCACCACGACTTCCGTCTTCATGCCGCGTCCCCCAGCCGGTAGCCCACCCCTCGCACGGTC
Organism: Actinomycetota bacterium; assembly: GCA_038211015.1. Lineage (GTDB taxonomy): Bacteria > Actinomycetota > UBA4738 > UBA4738 > HRBIN12 > JBBQVZ01. The sequence continues at coordinate 3,264 of JBBQVZ010000080.1, forward strand.
CGGATGAGCGTGGACCCGATCTTGTGGCGCAGGTTGGACACGTGGACGTCGACGATGTGATCGTCGCCGACCCAGTTCGGTCCCCAGACGCGCTCGAGGAGCCTCGCCCTCGACACGACCGCCTTGGGGTCGGTCAACAGGACGTCGAGCAGGTCGAACTCGATCCGCGTGAGCGCGACGGCCTTGCCGGCTACGGACACTTCGTGGCTCGACGCGTCGACCCGCAGGTCACCGAACGCGCGTACACGATCCGGCGTCGAGGCGCCTCTGCTTCGGCGCATCAGCGCGCGGATCCTGGCGATCACCTCCGGCATCGAGCACGGCTTGGTCACGTAGTCGTCCGCCCCCGCGGAGAGTCCAACCAGCTTGTCGCTCAGGTCGCCGGATGCGGTCAGCATCAGGATGTAGGCGTCCGAGAACTCGCGCACGCGCTGGCAGACGTCGATACCGCTCAGCTCGGGAAGATTCAGGTCGAGCAGGATGACGTCGGGCTGGAACACCTGTGCCAGGTCGACGGCCACCCTTCCGTCGACCGCGTATCGCAGCTCGAAGTGCTCGCGCTCGAGCGCCGAGAGGATGACGTCACGCACATCCTGGTCGTCCTCGACGACCAGCACGCGAACCGCACCTCGATCCCCGTTGCTCGAACGCTCCTCCACTGTGGGCTCCCGTTGCTCGGCGGCAAGTGCCTCTCGGGTGTTCAGCACCAGAAAGACCTTCCTTGCGTTCCATCGGCACGCAACAGGGGGTGATTGAGAGGGCAACGCGGCCGTACGGGCTAGTCCTCGGTCGAGGTGTGCCATCTGCGCGGCGCGATGAGGGCGTCGGCCTCGGCCGGCCCCCATCCGCCACGCGGGTACTGGTGGACCTCGCCCTTCACGTCGAGGACGGGCTCGAGCAGCTCCCACGCGCGCTCCACGCCGTCCTGCCGTAGGAACAGCGTGTGATCGCCTTCCATCGCGCCCAGCAGCAGCAACTCGTACGCGTCGATCAACGGTGAGTGGAACTCGGTGTCGTAGTCGAAGTCCATCGTCACGCGGCCGAGCTCGATCCCCGGGCCCGGTTTCTTCGCGTTGAGCGCCAGCGTGATGCCCTCGTCGGGCTGGATCCGGATGGTCAGATGATCGCGCTGCGGGAGATCCATGTCGCTCCCCCGGAACACGTTGAACGGCACCTTGCGAAACTTCAGCGTGATCTCGGTCGACTTGCGTACCATGCCCTTGCCGGTCCGCAGGAAGAACGGCACGTCGGCCCAGCGCCAGTTGTCGATGTCGATCTGCAGCGCGGCGAACGTCTCGACGTTCGAGTGGTCGGAGACGCCCGGCTCGGACCGGTACCCCTCGTACTGCCCGCGCACCAACCTTGTGGGATCGCAGAACTGCGCCGACCGCAATACCTTCACGGTCTCGTCCCGCAGCCGGTTGGGCTCGAACGAGACGGGCGGCTCCATAGCCAGGAATGTCATCATCTGGAACAGGTGCGTCGAGACGAGGTCGCGGATCGCACCGGTCTGCTCGTAGAACGCGCCGCGCCCCGCGATCCCGATCGATTCCGCCGCGGTGATCTGCACGTGGTCGATGTAGCGACGGTTCCAGATCGGCTCGAAGAGGCCGTTCGCGAAGCGGAACGCCAGGATGTTCTGCACGGTCTCCTTGCCCAGGTAGTGATCGATCCGGAAGACCTGCGACTCGTCGAACACGCCGTGGATGCAGGTGTTCAGCTGCCGCGCGCTCTCCAGGTCCCGGCCGAACGGCTTCTCGAACACGATCTTCGAACCGACCTGGAGCCCCGACTCACCGATCCGTTTCACGATGTCCGGATACGCGGTCGGCGGCGTCGCGCAGTAGAAGAACCGGTTGCCCTCTGTGCCGTGCGTGGCGTCGATGTCCTCGAGGTCCTCGGCCACATGGCTCATCGCACCGGCGTCGGAGAACTCCCCCGGGACGTATCGGAGGTGTTTCGAGAAATCCATCCACACCTCGCCGACCGGCTCCCTTTTGCCGTGCTCGCTCACCGCGTCCCGCGCGTGCTCACGGAACTCCTCGTCGGTGAACTCCGTGCGCGCATAGCCGACGATCGCGAACCGCTCGGGGAGCATGCCCTCGAGGTACAGATGGAAGAACGCCGGCAGCAGCTTGCGTCTGGTCAGATCACCTGAGGCGCCGAAGATGACGATCGCTTGCGGTGCCGCGGGACGACGCGCCACGTCAGCTAGGCTCCTTGGCGGGCACCTCGGTCTTCACCGCGTGGCCGCCGAACTCGTTGCGCAGCGCGGCGATCACCTTGGCGCTGAACGACTCGTCCTGCCGCGAGGCGAACCGCGAGAACAGCGCCAGGGCCGTGATCGGTGCGGGAACGTTCTCCTCCATCGCGGCCTCCAGCGTCCACCTTCCCTCGCCGGAGTCGTCGACGTAGCCGCGGATGTCCGCGAGCCCAGGGTCGTTCACGAGCGCGTCGTGCAGCAGCTCGAGCAACCACGAACGCACCACGCTCCCGTATCGCCAGATACCCGCGATCTGCTCCAGGTCCAGGTCGAACGCCGAGGCATCCAGGATCTCGAACCCCTCCCCGTACGCGGCGAGCAGCCCGTATTCGATCCCGTTGTGGACCATCTTCACGAAGTGACCCGAACCCGAGGGACCGACGTGCGCGTACCCGTCCTCGGGGGCGAGCGCCAGGAACGCCGGTTCGGCGGCGGCGATCGCGCCGGGCTCGCCTCCGACCATCAGGCAGTAGCCGTTCGCCAGCCCCCAGAGCCCCCCGCTCGTGCCGCAGTCGAGGAACCCGATACCGCCCGCGGCGAGCTGCTCCGCGCGCCGTTGCGTGTCGCGCCAATTCGAGTTCCCACCGTCCACGATCACGTCGCCGTTGCCGAGGATGCCGCCGAGCTCGCGGACCGTGGACTCGGTGATGTCGCCGGCCGGAACCATCAACCACACGACCTTGGGCGACGGCAGCTTCGAGCAGAGCTCGGCGAGGGACGCCGCGCCCTCGGCCCCCGACGCGACGGCCGTCTCGACCGCGTCGGACGAGGGATCGTACGCCACCACCTGATGGCCGTGCTGCTGGAGTCGGGCCGTCATGTTGCCGCCCATGCGGCCGAGTCCGACCATCCCCAGCTTCACTCGTCACCGCCTGCCTGCGTGGCCACCTCGACCCAGTCGTCCTCGGTCAGACGAGCGGCATAGATCGGCACCGGGTCCACCGCCGGCCCTTCCACGGGCTCGCCCGTCTCGACGTCGAACACGCTCCCGTGACACGGGCATTCCACCCGCGCCTCCCGATCGTCGAAGTCACCTTCCGCGAGCGAGCATCCCTGGTGCGTGCACTCGTCGCCGAACGCGAACAGCCGGTGCTCCACGTGCGCGACCGCGACCCGGCCGGCCGGCGTGTCGAACGCACGCATCTCGCCCTCGGGGATCTCGGCGACCCCACCTACCCGGACGAACTCCACGATCACCCCTCCGCATCTTCTGGCGAATCTTCTGGCGAATCTTCTGGCCGGTATGCCGTTCGTTGGAACACTACCGGCCGACGCCCTTCGTCAACGCGCGTCCTGGACCGCCGACCAGGCCCGCTGGAGCAGGGTGACACCGCCGAGCACCGTCAGCACGATCAGCACCGGACGCATCGCGCCGGGGATCAGCAGTCCGACCATCAACGCCAGGAACCGTTCGAGCCGCTGGAAGAACCCTTCGGTCAACGACACGCCGACGGCCTCCGCCTCGGCTCTGACGTGGCTCACCGAAAGACTCACGACGAGCGTGATGAGGGCCAGCGCAGCCTCCAACCGCTCACCGTTCGCGGCGAGCGCCCAGAACAGACACGAGAACAGGATGGCGTCGGACACCCGGTCCAGTACCGAGTCCAAGAACGCTCCCGATCGCCCCTCCTCGCCGCGCTGGCGCGCCACCGATCCGTCGAAAACGTCGGCGAGCCCGGCCAGGATCAGCAGCAGGCCGGCCGCGAGCCAGCTCCCGGTGACGATCAACCCCCCGACGGCGATGTTGAGCGCGAGCGAGAGCAACGTGAGCTGGTACGGACGGACGCCCGACCATAAGAGGAAGGCCAGGATCCCGCGGTACGGCCAGGCGAAGATGCGCTGCATCGCACCGCCGGCCGCGCCCTCGCTCTTGCGAGGAGCCGGCATGTCGCGGATCCTCGGGGCTTCGTTCTCGAGGTTCGCGTCCCGCCTGCCCACTAGTCCATCGCAGACTAGATGGCTAGCCCGTGTGCGGCTCGAAGCCGACCACAACGTAGCGGAAGCTACCCCCCGGCGCCTGGTAGACGATCTCCTCGCCTTCGGCGACGCCCATGAGCGCCGAGCCGAACGGCGACGTGATGGTGACCGTTCGCGCGCCGGACGCCTTCTCCTCGGCGTGCTCGGCCAAGAGGTAGGTCTCGTCCTCGGGATCGTCGTCGTCCAGCGGGCGGACGGTCACGAGCATTCCCGGACCGACGGCGTCGGCCTCGGTGGGCGCCTCGACGATGTCGGGGTCGTGGAGCATCTGCTGGAGCTTCCGGATCTTCGACTCCATCAGGCCCTGCTCGTTCTTGGCGGCGTCGTACTCCGAGTTCTCCCGGATGTCTCCGTGCTCGCGCGCGATCTTGATGCGCTCGGAGATGTAGGGGCGACCGCTCTCCATGAGGTCCGCCAGCTCGACCTTCAACCGGTTGTAGGCGTCGATCGTGAGGCGCGCCGTGGGCGCGTGCCCATCCTTCCGGGGTTGGCGGTTCTGAAGCTCTTCAGGCAGTTCGACCATGGATCGAGTCTAGCTCCGGACCGAACGCTCTCGCCCTCGCTGGGTCAGAGCTCTGAGAAGTAGATGTTCTTGAGCTCCGTGTACAGCTCAGCCGCGTGCATCCCCATCTCCCGGCCGAACCCGCTCTGTTTGTAGCCGCCGAACGGCGCCTCGGTGTGGACGCTCGACGACGAATTCACGCTGATGTTGCCCGTGCGGATCCCCTTCGCGACGCGGATGCCGCGACCGAGGTTCTGCGTCCACACCGAGCCCGACAGTCCGTACGGCGAGTCGTTCGCCATGCGGACCGCCTCCTCCTCGGTCTCGAAGGACAGGATGCACGCGACCGGACCGAAGATCTCCTCCCGCGCGACCTGCATGTCGTTGTGGACGTCGGCGAGCACGGCCGGGCGCAGGAAGTACCCGGGGCGCCCGGGGACGTCGCCACCGGTCACTCGTCGGGCGCCCTCGTCGACACCCAGGTGGAGATAGTCGAGAGACGTCTGTCGCTGTCCCTGCGAGATCAACGGCCCCATCTCGGTCGCCTCGTCCAGCGGCTCTCCCACCGCGATGGCCTCGACCCGCTTCGAGAAACGCTCGACGAACTCGTCGTAGATCGGCTCCTCGACGAACGTCCGGGACCGCGCGCAGCAATCCTGCCCGGCGTTGTCGAACACGGACCAGATCGACTTCTCGACGCACACGTCGAGATCGGTGTCGGCGAAGATGACGTTCGCGGACTTGCCGCCCAGCTCGAGCGAGACCCGGGTGATGTTCTTCGCCGCCTCCTGCATGACCGTGGTTCCGACCTCCGTGGAGCCCGTGAAGCTGATCTTGGAGACGCGGGGATCAGCGATGAGCGCGCCGGCGACCGTGGCGCCCGGACCCGGCAGCACGGAGAGCGTGCCCTCGGGGAGGCCCGCCTCGACCAGGATGTCGGCGATCGCCAACGCGGTCAGGGGGGTCTGCGACGCCGGCTTCACGATCGCCGTGTTGCCACACGCGAGCGCCGGTCCGATCTTCCACGACGCGATGACTGCCGGGAAGTTCCACGGTGTGATCAGCACGCAGACACCGACCGGCTCGCGGAGGGTCACGTCGATACCCGGCGGCACGACCGGGATCGTCTCGCCGAAGATCTTGTTGGCGGCGCCGCCCCAATACTCGAAGACGTTGGCCACCAGGTCGATCTCACCGCGAGCGGCGTTGATGGGCTTCCCGCCGTTGCGAGCCTCCAACCGCGCCAGGTCCTCTTGGCGGTCGCGTATCAGGAACGACGCCTTCGTCAGGACCCGGCCGCGCTCACGGGCGCTCATGCGAGGCCAGGCACCTTCCTCGAACGCCTCCAGGGCGACGTCGACCGCGCGACGGACGTCCTCAGGTCCTGCCTCGGCCACCTCGGCCATCGGCTCGGCCGTGCTGGGCTCGACCACCTGGAACGTCTTGCCCTCGGTGGCGGCGATGCGCTCACCGCCGACCATCAACAGCTCCGCCATGGACCGCTCCTTCGCGATGTGACGGGCCGATGATAGGTCGGACGCGCGCCATCCGACGCGTTCGAGCGGGCTGCTGCTCGGTCAGAACTCCACGTCTGCCGCGCCGGTCTCGGTGAAGGGCGTCGCGCTGCACGCGTTGCCGGCGAGATCGGTCGCGGCGATGGCGGGGGTCCACACCATGGTGGTGGTCCCCCCTTGTGTCCTCGCTGCGCCACTCTGCGTCCCCAGCGTGATGGTGATCGTCGAGCCGCTCATCACCATCGCCGACCCCGTGAAGGTGCGGTTCGCGTTGGTGTAGTTCGTGCCGCCGAGCGCGACGGATCCGAGCGGAAGTTGCGCGATGTTCCCCGAGTTGAAGATCGTCACGGTGTCGCTTCCAGCCACCTGGTTGAGGTGCAGCGTGACCGGGGTAGAGGCGCCCGTCCAGAGGGCGAGGATGGAGTTCGGGTCCATGGCCTCACTGAACGTGAAGGTGATCGTGTCGCCGATCTCCGCTCTGCCCAGGATCCCGGCCACCATGTTCGTCGTCTGGATGTTCGTCGCGGTGGGCACCGTGTTGTCCACCGTGACCGAGCCGGTGAACCCTCCGGTGTTCCCCGACACGTCGGTCGCCGTGACGGTGAACGACTTCACACCCGCAACCAGGGGGTTGCTCGCCGTGAGCGATGCGCTCCGGTAGCTGTAGCTCACGCCACCCACCGTGAACGGGCCGCCCGCCGTCGTCATCGCCACCGCGGTCTGGCCGGTCTCCACGTTGTTGACGTTGGCGGTGACGGTCGAGATGCCGCTCGCCGTGCTCCCGGTGTCGGACGCGTTCGCGTAGATGAAGTACGTGCCGCCCTGCTTCACGAACCCCGGCCTGTCACCGAAGGTCTTGTTGATCACGGCGGCGCTGACGACCGGCGGGGTCGTGTCAACGACCGTGATCGCCCTGTTCGCGGTGGATCCGAGCGAGCCGTCCGCGTAGACCGTGTGGGCGCCGAGCGCGGTCCCGAGAGGCATCGTCACGCTCACGGTCGCGGAGCCGCCGACCGGCACCGGCGACGGCGTGATGGAACCAGCGAGGATGGTGCCGGTCGTCGCGTTGTCCAGCCGGTAGATCACCGTTTCGCCGTCAAGGAAGTTCGCGATCGAGCCGCCGCTCGTCGTGGGGAGCGCGCTCAGCGTGGTCGTGGAGAGCGTGAGCGATGGAGAGCCGACCGTGACCGTGGTGCTCTGCAGGCTCTCCGCCCCGGTCCAGAGCGCGTGCTTCGGCGTCACCGCGTATCTCCAGGTCCCAGGATCGACGCCGAACTCCGTGCAGGTGAGCGTCGCGATCGTCCCCGTGCACGACGCGAGGACCGTCTGCGGGACGCCGGTCGATGAATCGAACCGCCGGATCGTGTAGCCGGCTACCGGTGTGTTGTCCGGGAAGCGCGTCACTGCCCACGACACCGCCACGTCGCGACCGTTGACCGAGCCCGAGGGCGTGTTGCCCTGCGGGACCGAGACGGCCTTCGCGTAACCCGTCGCGTTCGCGGGAGCGTTCCACGCGGCCTGCGCGACCCCGGGCGTAGCGACCACCAAGGACGCGACGATGGCCACGCCCGTGAGCAACCGCCTCACGCCGTGACCGCCGATCCTTGGGGCCCTCAACACACTGTCACCTCAGATGATGTGCGGAGGAGGGCGGCTCTCGCCGCCCTCCTTCGCCTGGACGGGTCTTTGGTTAGTTGCTGCCGCCGGAGAGCGAAACCGGGATGGTGAAGACCGCGCCCTGACAGGTGTTGTCAGAGGCGTTGCTCATCGCCGCGGCGCCGGCCAACGTGAACGTGGCTGCGCTGGTCGCGGGGATGTCCAGCGTCAGGCCGGTCTGGTTGGTGAACGAAACGCCGGTCGAGGCGTCGCACGCCGCGCCCTTGTCGGAGGTGACGGTCCCGCTGCCGCTCACCGAGGTGACGCGGACCGGATACGGGTTCGGGTTGTTGATGCTGAGCCGGACGCCGCCGGTGCCGCTCGGGTAGAGCGATGCGGTGGTCGACGCCGAGACGTCAACCGTGGTCAGGGCCTGCGCGGTGCCTGCCTTGGCGTATCCCTGTCCGCCGCCCGATGCCGTCCACGCCGCGTACGCGACGCTCGACACCAAGATGATGCCGAACAGGATCGAGCCGGCCGTGATGCGCCGGTACCAACGCGAGTCCCTGAACCTTGTCATGCCGAGCCTCCTGTGTTTGAGCCCCTCGGGCCGTGTCCCTCGACCGGGTGGCCGAGTGGATCGTGTAACCGATGTATCGGCGCGACATGTCCTAGTCATGCATACCCATTTCTGACCGTTTCTTGACCGAAACGAGACCTTTGGGCCAGGCGTGCGCTCGTGGTGCCTCGGACCCACTCCCGTATGGGCCGCCGGGCGTACCCTTCTCCCCCACACGACTCAGGAGGCTGGGCATGCGTCTGGGAGGCAAGGTCGCGTTGATCACCGGTGGTGCGAGCGGCATGGGCAAGGTGGCTTCGCAGCTCTTCGCGAGCGAGGGCGCGAAGGTCGTCCTGACCGACGTATCGGATGCGGCGGGCGAGGCGACCGCCGCCGAGATCGTGGTCGCGGGGGGCGAGGCGGCCTACGTCCACGCCGACGTCTCGAAGGAATCCGACGCCCAGGCCATGGTCGAAGCGACCGTGAAGCGGTTCGGAGGGCTGGACATCCTCTACAACAACGCGGGGATCATGCCCGCCGAGGACGGGTCTGTGCATCTCACGACCGAGGCGATCTGGGACGTGGTCCTCGCCGTCAACGTGAAGGGTGTCGCGTTCGGCTGTAAGTACGGGATCCCCGCGATGCTCGAGACCGGGGGGGGTTCGATCATCAACGTGGCCTCGTTCGTTGCCTGGATGGGCGCGGCGACCTCCCAGACCGCGTACACCACCTCGAAGGGGGCAGTGCTCGCCATGACCCGGGAGATCGCCGTCGAGTACGCCCGCAAGGGGATCCGCTGCAACGCCCTCTGCCCCGGCCCCATCGAAACGCCGCTCCTGATGCAGCTCCTTTCCGACGAGGAGAAGCGGCAGCGACGGTTCGTGCACATCCCGATGGGACGCCTGGGACAGGCCGAGGAGCTGGCGAGGGCTGCGCTTTTCCTCGCGACCGAGGACTCGTCGTTCATGACCGGCGCGTCGCTGATCGTCGACGGAGGGATCACGGCCGCGTACGTAACGCCGACGGACTGAGTATCGGGAGGGCGCAACGGTCGTATCATCGAGGGATGCTGCGCTTCCTCGCGATGGGCACGCCTCTCCCATTGGGAGGGCCGTCTTCCGGCTGGGACTACTGGCCGGCAGCGGGCTTCATCGGCTCGCTCTTGCTGCTGCGATACGTCGTTGACGTGCAGCTCCGCTGGCCGCTGGTCGTGGGCTGCGTGCTCCTGGGAACCATCTTCGCGTCGGTCGTGGACGCCTGGGGCATCGCGACCGGCCTGGCTTTCGGGGTCGGGGTCGCGCTCTTCGTGCGGTTATTCCGGCTCGCCCCACACTCGTCCTGATCCCCTCAGCCGCGCGGGCTTCGCATATGCGCCGTTTGGCCGTTTGACAGACAAGCGGCGTCTGGTGCTAGATACGCGCAGGAAGCCGCGTCGTCGATACGGAGGGGGGATTCCGCGTGTCGGAGAGAGAGCGCAAGGTGGGCTCCGTCACCTACAAAGAGGTGGACGAGGAGTACTTCAAGGACCGAGGGCTCAGACGACACGCCGGGGTGTGGTCGCTCTGGGCACTCGGCGTCGGTGCCGTCATCTCAGGAGACTTCTACGGCTGGAACGCCGGCCTCGCCACCGGAGGCTTCGGCGGACTGTTGATCGCGACGGCCATCATCGCCGTCATGTACTACGGCCTGTGCTACTGCATCGCGGAGATGTCGCCGGCGCTGCCGCACACGGGTGGCGCATACTCGTTCGCCCGATCGGCGATGGGACCGTGGGGTGGATTCCTCACCGGTCTGGCCGAGAACGCGGAATACGTCATCACGCCTGCGGTGGTCGTTGCCGCGATGGGTGTGTTGATGCACGACATCATGGCGGGCTTGCTGGACATCACCGGCGAGCCCTTCTGGAACAGCGAACCGTTCTGGTGGGCCGTCTTCTACGTGATCTTCGTGGGGATCAACATCATCGGCATCGAGGCGACGATGCGGTTCACCGTCGGGATCACCATCGTGGCCCTCGGGATCCTGGCGTTCTTCTACGTCGCCGCGTTGGTTGGCGGGAAGTTCCACCCGAGCCTGTTGTTCAACATCCCTGAAGGCGGCGGCGATCCGCTCCCGAACGGCGGCGGACCCTGGCTCCCGTTCGGCATCAGCGGGATCTTCAAGTCGTTACCGTTCGCCATCTGGTTCTACCTGGCGATCGAGGAGGTGCCTCTCGCCGCCGAAGAGTCGATGGACCCGAGGCGAGACGTCCCGAAGGGAACGATCTGGGGGATGCACACCCTGCTGATCGCCAGCGTCTTCACGTTGTTCATCAACTCGGGGATCGGCGGCGGAGCTTCGGCGATCGGAGCCTCGGGCACACCGTTGTTCGACGGCTTCAAGGGGGTCTTCGGAGACGGGACGGCGGCCGAGCTGCTGGGCTTGATCGGACTCCTCGGGCTGATCGCGAGCTTCTTCACGATCATCTACGCGTACGGGCGCAACACGTACTCGCTCTCCCGGGCCGGGTACTTCCCGGCGTTCCTGTCGAAGACGGGCGGGAAGCGGAAGACGCCCCACGTGGCACTGATCGCCGGCGCGATCGTCGGCTACATCGTGGTCTGGCTGGTGTGGTACCTGGGACGCAAGGGCGGCGACGCTGCCGGACAGATCGTGGCCGCGGTGCTGAACATGGCCGTGTTCGCGGCGGTGATCTCCTACACGATGCAGGCCATCTCGTTCGTCCTGCTCCGGCGGAAGCTCCCCAACATCGACCGGCCGTACATGAGCCCGTGGGGTGAGGCGGGCGCGATGATCGCCGGCATCATCGCGGTCATCTCGCTGGCCTCGGTCTTCCTGAACGAGGCCTACCGGCCGGGCGTCTACGGGGTCGCCGTGTACTACGTCCTCGGCGTGATCTACTTCGCGATCGCCGGGCGGCATCGCTTGGTGCTCTCGCCCGAGGAGGAGTTCGCGCTCACCAAGGGTGAGCGAGGCGTTCCCGACCAAGCCGGCTACACGAGCTCGCAGGCGGAGCAGGAATCCATCCTGCGGGGCGAAGGAAGTGGGGTCAGCACGCCACCGTCCGCGCCGTCGAGCTAGCGAAGACACAGACGACGTAAAGGTCACGCGGAGCGCGGGGGGCGTCCACGGCCCCCGCGCTCACGCATCTCTCGGAAGGAGGCTCGGTGATGCAGCAGGGGATGCTTGACGTCAAACAGTTGGAGGAGCTCACCGACTCCGGCGAGATCGACACGGTCCTGTGCATGTTCACGGACCTCCAGGGTCGCTTCCAGGGCAAGCGGGTGCTCCCGCACTTCTTCCTGGAGGAGGTGCTGGGCGAGGAGGGGCTCCACGCGTGCCTGTATCTGCTTGCGATCGACATGGAGATGGAGCCCCTGCCCGGCTACGAGTACGCCAGCTGGGAGACCGGCTACGGCGACTTCAAGATGATCCCGGACATGACCACGCTCCGGCTGTGTCCGTGGCTCGAGAAGACCGCCATGGTCATCTGCGACATCAACAACGAGGACACCAATGAGCCGGTGGAGGTCGCTCCTCGGCAGATCCTCAAACGGCAGATCCAGCGCGCGGCCGATGCCGGATTCGTCGTGAAGACGGGATCGGAGCTCGAGTTCTATCTCTTCAAGGACTCGTACCAGGAGGCCGCGGAGCGCAAGTATCAGGACCTGCGGCCGAGCTCCACCTACATCATGGACTACCACATGCTCCAGACGACCAAGGACGAGTGGATCATCCGTCAGATCCGCAACGGCATGATCGGTGCGGGGATCCCGGTCGAGTTCTCGAAGGGCGAGTTCGGCAAAGGGCAGCACGAGATCAACATCACGTACAGCGACGCGCTCTCGAACGCGGACAACCATGCGCTGTACAAGCACGGCGTCAAGGAGATCTGCGCGTTGAACGGCGTCGCCGCGTCGTTCATGGCGAAGTGGACGATGGACGAAGCAGGGTCCTCATGTCACCTGCACTCCAGCGTGTGGGACGCCAAGGGGGCGAAGTCGCTCATGCACGACGACGACGCGCCGCACCACCTCTCGGAGACCTACCGCCACTACATGGGCGGATTGATGGCCAACGCGCGCGAGATGGCCATCACGTACGCACCGTTCGTGAACTCGTACAAGCGGTACCAGCTGGGCTCGTGGGCGCCGACGGCGATCGTGTGGAGCCGCGACAACCGCACGTGCGGGTTCCGCACGGTCGGCGAGCACACGGGCTCACGCGTGGAGTGCCGCATCCCGGGTGCCGACGCGAACCCGTATCTCGCGTTCGCGTCCACGATCGCGGCGGGGATGTGGGGCATCGCGAACAAGGTCGAGCCCCCGGAGATGTTCGTGGGCAACGCGTATGAGGCGAAGGATGTTCCGCGGGTCCCGTCGTCGTTGCACGAGGCGGTGGAGGCGTTCCGGGGAAGCACGGTGGCGCGCGCGGCGTTCGGCGACTTCGTGTTCGAGCACCT
>JBBQVZ010000081.1:0-15965 GCA_038211015.1 Actinomycetota bacterium
TTCGAGCTCGCCGCGAACGCGGTCACGCTCAGCGCCATCACCAGCATGATCGCGCCGATGAGCGCGATGGTCCGGATCGTGTTCTTCATATCCAGCTCCGATCGGTTGAGGTGTTCATCCACGTTAGAAAGGAGCGGTTCAAAGGGCGCCCCTACAAGGGTTAAGCGCGAGACAAGACTTGACTTGTGCTTGGCCGGCCCGTGTTGTCCCCGCGCTTAGGGATCGCCGTTTCAGTTGGCGGAGGGCCGGGGACGGTGGGAGGGCCGGGGTCGGTAGGAGGGACAGGGACGGTGGGAGGGACAGGGACGGTGGGAGGGACTGGGTTCGCGGGGCCGCCGGGGTTCGCGGGGCCGCCGGGGTTCGCGGTGCCGCCGGGGTTCGCGGTGCCGTTTCCATGGCCGTGGTTGGCGCCAGGATCGCCTTGGCCACCGGAGTTGCCTGTGGTCCCATCGGGACCACCATTGACCTGATGGCCTGGCGCGCCCGGAGATGTGACGGTTGCTGGAGTCTGCCTCTCACCCGGGATCGGGTCGCTCGTGGCGAGGTGCTGGATCCCGTGCCAGATGGAAACCATGTGTTCACGCACCGTTGGTGAGGCGGCCGCGGCGCCGGCGGTCAGGCCGACCACCATGGACGCAGCGATCAAGGGACGAGCGAGACGCCCACCGCCGAAGATTCGGCGACGCTGAAGTCGATCGGGCAGGCTGGCCCTGAGCTGCTCCCAGTCCGCCTCGTGGTAGGGAACCGGCTCGTTCCCGATCTCGGTGAGTCGTTCATGGAGGTCGAGCATCTTCGTCAGAGCTAGCCGGATCGCATCCTTGTCCGCGCTCGGCACCAGGTTGTTCTCGAGGTTCTTCTCCCAGGGCTCCGCCAGGTTGTTCTCGAGGTTCTTCTCGAGGTTCTTCTCCCAGGGCTCCGCAAGGTTCTTGTCGGAAGCCACGCATGAGGCGAACAGTTCTTCCCGCGAGAGCTCTCCCGCTTCCCAGCTCGCAAGATCGTCGTGAAGGCTCACGACTGCTCCCCGAGCTGATCCCGAAGGGCGGCAAGGGCTCGCCACTGCCTGCCGTTGACCGCGTTCACGCTCGTGTTCAGCACATCGGCGACCTCGGCGTTGCGCATCCCCATGAAGTACTTCATCTCGATGACCTGTCGCTGCTCGGTCGGAAGTTTCTCGATCGCTTCGAACAGATCGATCCGATCGTCCTCAGCCCATCTCGAGAGCGACTCGGGGAGATCGGCCTTGGGCTGCGTGCGCGACTGACGAGTGAGCTCATCCGCCACCACGTGCCGGGCGATCCCGTAGAGCCAGGCAACGAACGGAAGACCGGTGTACTCGTAGCGATTGAGCGTGATCCACGCCCGCGTGAAGACCTCGGAGACCACGTCGTCGGCCTCGGCTCCCAGGCGGAGACGCGCGAATCTGAGGATCGCGTCCCGATGAAGCCGGAAGATCTGCCCGAACGCATCCTTGTCTCCGTCCTTCGCCCATTCGACCAGGCGAGCCACAGCGTCGAGCGATCTGACGTCGCCGATCGTTACTTGGATATCGGGCTGGAGCCCCGAAATGTTCGCGGCATCCTGAAATTTCACCAAGGAAAGGGCGGGACCCTTGCGAGCCGACATGTCGACCCTTGTATCGGTTTGCTGGCGGAGGCGATTGAGAGCGACCGACCAGATACCGCTCCTTCTTGACCCGCTACTGATGTCTCGTGCATGACCGATCGTCTTCGCGGAAGTTTCGGGGGAAGCCGAACGGCGCGGCCGCGGGGGCCGATGGGCTCGAATCGACACTCTCTTCCGGAACAGCCGAACATTTTTTCCGGCCTCCGCGATGTACCCAACGAGATGGCGTTCGGTCCCAAGCGACCTTGCGCTCTTCACGCCGAGGGCCTGCCTCGCGGTGGGCAAAGAAGGAGGGATGTATGCGTTCGTTCCGATCGACGCTAGTCGTCGGGAGTGCCATCTGCGTACTGGTCGCCGGAGCTGGATCCGCGTTGGCCGCTGGCAACCCGCCCGGGAACAACGGGACCGTGAAGGTCGACGGCATGCCTTTCGAGCAATCCCAGGCCAACGAGCCCCGCGTGGGGTGCGTGTTCGCGATCGACTTCTTCGGATTCGATGAAGGCGATCTCACCGGGACGGCGACGTTCGAGCTTCAGCCTCCGACCGGGAACGGCTTCCTGTTGGTCGACTCGACGGTCATCGGTACCGATCCGGCCGGTGGCGGCACTGACCTCGACGGCACGATCTACGAGGACCTTTCAGGGCCAATCGCCGCTTCGGGAGCCACCGCCCATCCGAACCAGGGCTTCCACATCAGGCTCACCATCGAAGCGCAGGGCTCGATCGGCGCGGAGACGAAGCACAAGACGTTCTGGGTGACCGACTGCGACGGCGGCGGCGAAGGAGGCGGCGGCTGAGCCACCCAGCCAACTCGGCCGACGAGGAACGGCCGTAGCTCATGTTCCCCCCCTCACTTCCTCGGGTGCGAGCAGGGTCGTTCGCGAACAGCGAGCGATCCTGCTTCGTGTCGCGTCACGATCCGAGGAGGCCGCTGACACCTGCCGGGTTGTCGATCACACCGTCGTGGATCTGGACGAGCCACACCTGTGGTTCCTCGTAGCCCGACACCCACGCGAACCGCGTCACGTTGAGCATCAGTCCGATGCCGTCGATCCCCCGGACCACGACCCCGCCCTCACACTCATCGTCGACGACGCGAGCGCAGAGTTGAACGAACCCGTCCGACGCGACCAGCAGCGTTCCCCGGACCCCCACCCACCCCGACGGAGCGGCAGCCACGGCCTCGGCCGGTGAGTCCCAGACCTGACGGCCGTCGAGCGAGTGCGCCACGACCATGCCGGTCTCTCCTGTGTAGCCTCCGGTGACCGCGATGAGGTCCGCGTCGTCGACGCCCGACCCGCCGGAAGGACAGAACGGCGGGCGCTCGGGACCGGAGTGGGGATCGAGCGTGCCGTCCTGCATCTCCCCCACCACGATCGAGGCGGGATCCCCGACGGCGTCCTCGGCGGTGACCTCGAACGCGAAGGTCGCGACACCACCCGGCGCGGGCCCCGCCTGTCGATCCCCGTACTCGTCGAAGTGCGCCTCGTGCGCCACCTCGACGAACTGGCGGGTCGACGGGCACCACACGTTCAGCTCCTCGACGCCCCACGCGCGATGACTCGAGAACCCATCCACCACGGAGATGGTGCCATCCAGGTGGTGAACGACGAACACCGGACGGCCGTCATCGAGGAACACCTCCGCGGTCTCACCGCGCGGCGGAACGGCGATCTGGTCCGAACCGGCCGGCTGTTCGCCGGAGGACCGGAACGCCTGCCACAGGAACGTGGCCGCGAGCCCGAAGACCACGAACGCAACTACGCCGGCCGTCACCCGCGAGCGGACGCTGGGGCCGAGCGGCGCCAACCGCGGGCCGTCGAGCACGCGCTCCCACAGATCGGCGGGCGGCTCGCCACCGTGGAGCTTGGTCAGCTCGCGGCGATAGCGGTCATCCATCGGGGTCCTCCTCGGGGCTCAGGAGCGCTCGCAGGTGCTTGCGACCGCGGAACAGGTGGACGCGCACGGTGGCCGCCGACATCCCCAGCAACGTTGCCACCTCGGGCGAGGTGAACCCTTCCTGGTCGTGCAGCAGCACCGCGGCCCGCTGCTTCGGCGACAGCGTGGCGAGCGCCGCGAGGATCTCCTGCGCGTCGGCCGGGTCGATCCCCGGTACCGGGTCGGGCATCGCCGGCGGCCGGCGTCGCTCGCGTTGTAGCTCGCGGGTCGCCAGCCGGAAGGCGGTGACGTAGATCCACGCCAAGGGCTCGCGGATGCCGTCCCCGTGCTCGATGGCCCGGGCGAACGCCTCCGCGACCGCATCCTCAGCCACCTGTCGCCGTCCTCCGGAGTACCCGTAGATCGCGCGCCACAGCTGGGGTCCGGCGCTGCGGAACAGCGCCTCCAGGTCGTGCTCGCCAGCGGCGGAGCGAAGCGCTCCCCGCTCCGGGAGTCCCTCTCCCACGCCGCGCACTGTAGGCCCAGTCGTCGCCATCGTGCGTATAGAGCGCGACGACCCCTCGAACGTTTACCGCGCCTGCTGGGAGCCACCGCATGCGTCGAACATGACCGCTGGTCAACGCCTCGATTCGACCGGTTTCCTCCCCCAGCGTACGGTTCGCACACGTTCGCCAAAGGGGTGGGGGATGCGCAAGAGCTGGATCGTTCCGCTGACCGTCGTGCTCGTCGCCGTGATGCTCGTCGCGGCCTTCGCGTTCCGATCGAAGGCGCCCGCGACGGCGTCGAGAGCAGACGACCGGATCGAAGAGCAGGTCGGATCGGAGTCAGAACCCGAGTCGGAAGAGGGAGCAGAAACGGAGAACGCGGCACGGGAGGCCGGCGAGCACGTCGGCGTGGCGGCGACGGCCGCCGACATGGCCGGCATCACACGCGCGGAGGCGCGCGCCATGACCCCGTCCGCGGCGGCCGTCGGATGGGCTGGAGAGATCAAGCTCGGAGTGGAAGACACTTGGGAGCCAACGATCGCGACCGACCCGAGCGCTCCCTACGTCTACGTGATGTACAACCGGTTCGGCGGGCCGAAGGCATGCAAGAAATGCCCCGCCATCCCGATATACGTGCGCGTCTCGAGCAACAACGGCGCCAGCTGGGGCCCGGAGACCTATGTGTGCCCGTGCCCGAACGTGAATCAGTTCCAATACGACCCGGTCGTGAAGGTGGCGTCGAACGGCATCGTCTACGCGACCTGGATGAACCGCTACGACATGGTCTTCAGCAAGTCCTCCGATCACGGCGCCACATGGACCGCACCGATCGAGGTGTCGGGGCAACCCTGGGGTGACAAGCCGTGGATCGGCGTCAGCCCCAGCGGCCAAGATGTCTACGTCGCGTACGAGACGACGGCCGATCTGTGGGTGGCGGCGTCACACAACGCCGGTGCATCGTTCTCACCCGCGGTAAAGCTGAATACCGACAGCGGTCGGTACCGCTACCCCAACGGCCTTGAGGTCCTGCCGAACGGCACGGCCTTGCTGTCGGCATCCAGCTACCCGGGGAGCCAGACGCAAAGTGGGGCGGTCGACATCGAGATCTGGCGCACGACCAACGGCGGGACCTCGTGGGCGCGCACCGTCCTCGCGACGCCGTTCACGGGCGTCACGTGGGAAACCTCCTCGACCACGGCGCTCGCGAGCGACTCGGCCGGCAACCTGGTCGCGCTCTATACAGGCGCGGCGACGCTCGGAGGGAATGGCCACGTGTGGGTGCGTCGGTCGACCGACAGCGGTGCCACATGGGCGGCCGCGGTCGAGCTCGGGAACGGCACGGCGAACGCCAGCTTTCCGGCGATCGCCGGCGGCGCGAGCGGCGTCTTCCGGGTGCACTACGCCGACAACCGAACGGGTTCGTGGAACACGTTCTATCGGACCTCGACCGACGGCGGGCAGACGTGGAGCGTGGAGGCCGACATCTCCGACGCGGACACGGGCGCCGCGTACAAGACGGCCGCGGGCTTCACCTCGGAGTACGGCGACTACGGCGGCATCGACATCACGAACACCGGCAAGACGGTGGCGGTGTGGGGCGAGGCGGCGAGCTTCTCGGCCGGACCCGGAGGGATCTGGTTCAACCGCCAGCTCTAAGGGGGGCACGGTCGCTACGATGACCGCATGCCGCGAACCGTGGACGACCTGTTGCGTGAGGCCCGCGCGACCCTCGACCGCATCACCCCCGAGCAGGCATCGGCCGCGCTCGAGGACGGCGCGCTCCTGATCGATGTTCGCACCTACGAGCAACGCGCCTTGCACGGCGAGATCCCCGGAACGCTCGCGATCGGCCTGAATGTCCTGGAGTGGCGGCTGGACCCGTCGAGCGAGTGGAGCATCCCGCCGGCCACCGACCACGAGGTCCGAGTCATCGTGCTCTGCCAGGAGGGCTTCAGCTCGAGCCTGGCCGCGGCCCGACTGCAGAGCTTGGGGCTGCACCGAGCGACAGACGTGATCGGCGGCTTCGAAGCGTGGCGCGACGCCGGCCTTCCGGTCGAACCCGCCGGCCCGTAACGGGCAGGCAGCCATCCCTTCCGGCTTCCAACGCGTAGTACGGTCGAACATCCTGATGAGGAGGGATCGATGACCGGAACCCGTGTTCGGATCGTGATCGCGTCGGTGGCTGCCCTGCTCATGGTGTCGGCCTTCTCCGCGGTGGTGAGCGCATCTCCCCATCGAGGGGCGGTCACGACGATCCGCGCCGTCGGCTCCTTGTACGCCTCGCCCCACTGGTCCCCGAAGCGGGTGAGCATCGAAGAGGGCTCGCGCGTGAAGTGGCACGCGGTCTCGGGCAACCACACCGTGACCGCCTACGGCGGCAACTGGCATTTCCGCCACTCCCTGTCCGAAGGAACGTCCGTTACGCGGCGGTTCGCGGACTCCGGGACCTACCGGTTCCGGTGCAGCTTCCACTCGAGCATCGTGAACGGCCAGTGCCAGGGGATGTGCGGCAAACTCGTGGTGCATTAGCCGCGAACCGACGGGATTTGGCGAACTATTTCGGGCCTGTGCCTGGGCGGTCGGAGGACGAGCACTAGGCTTTTCGCCCGTGTCACTGCGATCGATCCCGATGACGTTCCCGATCGACCTGGCGGAGACCCTCGTCCCGCTTTGCCGCGGCGCAGGCGATCCGACGATGCGGGTCGGCTTGGCCGATGCCTTCCGCGCCATGCGGACGCCCGAGGGTCCGGCGACGGTGCACATCCGTTCGATCGGCTACGACATCTCGGCCCAGGCGTGGGGACCGGGCGCGGACTGGGCGCTCGAGTCCGTGCCGGGCATGATCGGGGCCCTCGACGACGACACCGGGTTCGAGCCGCAGCACGACGTGATCCGGGAGCTCTGGCGCCGCCACGAGGGCGCGCGCATCACGCGCACGGGCGCCGTCATGCACACGCTCATCCCGGCCATCCTGGAGCAGAAGGTCACCGGCGTGGAAGCTCGACGGGCCTACCGGTCCATGGTGTTCGCGACCAGCGAGCCGGCGCCGGGAGACGTGGGTCTGTACCTGCCTCCCGACCCCGAGCGACTGGCCGAGACCCCGTACTTCGCGTTCCACCCCTGGGGGGTCGAGCGGCGGCGCGCCGACACCATCCGCGCGGCCTGCGCGCGAGCATCGCGCCTCGAGGAGGCCGCGTCCCTGCCGGTGGACCAGGCGAACGCCCGGTTGCTCGCCATGCCCGGCGTGGGACCGTGGACGGTCGCCGAGGTCGCGCGGGCGGCGCTCGGCGACGCGGATGCGATCTCGGTGGGCGACTTCCACCTGCCGAACGTCGTGTGTTTCGCGCTCGCGCGCGAGTCGCGCGGGACGGACGAGCGGATGCTCGAGCTGCTGGAGCCGTACCGCGGTCATCGAGGTCGCGTGCAGGTGCTGCTGGAGGCCGGCAACATCTCGGCACCCGCGTACGGTCCCCGCATGGAGATCCAGAGCATCGAGCGGATCTAGCCGTCACATCCGCTGCTGCGCGTTGCCGGCGAGCTTCGTGGCCGCCATCCGTGGCAGGAACCGGCTCCCGAACGCGAACAGCTTGCTCGTGGTTCCCGTGACCAGGTACGGCCGTCCTTTGTTCATGGCGGCGTAGCCGGCACGCACCACCTGCTCCGAAGAATCCAGGTTCCTCCCGGCGATCAGCTTCGAGTCGGCCATGTCCGCGCGCGCCTGGAACCCGGTCTCGGTCGGCCCGGGACAGAGCGCCGTGACCGTCACCCCGGCCCCCTTCAGCTCCTCCGCCATCGCGAGCGAGAGGGAGAGCACGTACGCCTTCGTCGCCGCGTAGGCGCCGGTCATGGGGGCGGGCGCGAACGAGCCGACCGACCCGAGGTGCACGATCCTTCCCCACCGGCGCTCGACCATGCCCGGCAGCAACGGCGGGTGAGCTCGGTAAGGGCGACGACGTTCACGGACACCATCTCGTGCAGCACGCCGGGGTCGGCCTCCACGAACGGCCCGTACTGCGCGAAGCCGGCGTTGTTCACCAGCGCGTCGACCTGGATGCCTCGCGCACCCAGGTCGGCGACCAACTCCTCGGTTGCGTGCGGCGCGGCCAGGTCCTTCGCGATGACGGTCGCGGTGATCGCGTGCGCCTTCGCCAGCGAGTCCGCGAGCTCTCGCATGGGTGGCTCGCTCCGCGCGACGAGCACCAGGTCGTAGCCATCGCGCGCGAAAAGCTTCGCGAACTCCACGCCGAAGCCGCTCGACGCCCCGGTGATCAACGAGGTGCGACGCCCGTTCATGTCGTCGAGCGTACTCCTCGCATCCCGGAGTCCTGCCGCTTGCTGCGTCGCCCGTCGCGACGGACACTACCCGCCATGCCATCGGGAGAAACCGTGCCGCCGTTCGAGTTCGATGAGGCGACCGTCGCCGACCTGACGTCGAAGCTCGGGGGCGGCGAGATCACCTCCCGTTCGCTCGCCGAGGCGTACCTCGGTCGGATCGACGCGATCGACAGGGCAGGTCCGGAGCTGCGTGCGGTCATCGAGGTGAACCCGGACGCGCTCCGGATCGCCGACGAGCTCGACCGCGAGCGGGCGGAGGGACACGTCCGCGGGCCGCTGCATGGCATCCCGGTCCTGGTCAAGGACAACATCGACACCGCGGACGGCATGAAGACGACCGCCGGCTCATGGGCGCTCGAGGACTCGCGACCGGCGCAGGACGCGCCCGTGATCGTTCGCCTCCGTGACGCCGGCGCGCTCCTCCTGGGCAAGAGCAACCTCTCCGAGTGGGCGAACTTCCGCTCGTCCCGCTCCTCGAGCGGTTGGAGCGCGCGAGGCGGGCAATGCCGGAACCCCTACGCGTTGGACCGGAGCCCATGCGGCTCAAGCTCCGGCTCGGGAGCCGCCGTCGCCGCGAACCTCTGCGCGATCGCGGTCGGGACCGAGACGGACGGCTCGATCATCTGTCCCTCTTCACTCAACGGGCTCGTCGGCATCAAGCCGACGGTTGGGCTGGTCAGCGGCGCGGGCATCGTGCCGATCTCCCACACCCAGGACACGGCCGGCCCGATGGCGCGGACCGTCGCGGATGCGGCCACGCTGCTCGCCGTCATCGCGGGGTCGGACGCCTGGGTGCAATTGGATCCGGGCGCGCTGCGAGGAGCGCGCATCGGGGTCGCCCGCAACTTGGCCGGCTTCGACAAGCGGGTCGACGCGTTGTTCGAGGACGCGCTCGCGGCGATGCGAGACCTCGGTGCGGAGCTGATCGACCCGGCAGACGTCCCGCATGCCACCGAGCTCCAGGAGCCCGAGTGGGAGGTCCTGAAGTACGAGTTCAAGGCCGACGTGGCGGCGTACCTGGCAACCGTCGGCGGTGACGTTCCCCGCACGCTCGCCGAGCTGATCGCGTTCAACGTGTCGCGCGCGGGCGATGAGGCGATCGCGCTGTTCGGCCAGGACGTCTTCGAGCAGGCCGAGGAGAAGGGGCCGCTGACGGATCCCGCCTACCTCGAGCTGCTGGCGACCTGTGGACGGCTCTCCCGCGAGGAGGGTCTGGATGCGGTGCTCGCGGAGCAGTCGCTCGACGCCGTCGTCGCGCCCTCGGGCTCGCCCGCGTGGCTCATCGATCACCTGCTCGGTGACCACTACGTGGGGGGCAACACCTCACCCGCGGCCATCTCCGGCTATCCGAGCATCACCGTTCCGATGGGGTTGGTCTCGGGCCTGCCGGTCGGCATCTCGCTGATGGGCGCGGCGCGGACCGAGAACAGGTTGATCGGCCTCGCGTTCGCGTTCGAGCACGCGACCGGGCATCGCGAGCCTCCCCGGTTCCGCGCGACCGTCCCGGGAGCGGGAACCCGGCGGCCCGCTCGACGGAGCTGAGCAGCGTTACGCGAACGCGATCCTCTCCGGTTTCAGCTCGCTTGCAGCTGACTGGTGCAGTTCGGGCAGCGAACCGCACCGATCGCGATCTCCGACCGGCAGAACGCGCAGGTCTTCGTCGTGTCCTCGGCTTGCACGCGGAACCGGCTGTATGCCTTCACGACCAGGAAGAGCACGAACGCCACCAGGACGAAGTTGATCGATGCGCTGATGAAGATCCCGTACGAGATGGTTGCCTTCCCGAGTGTGACGTTGAGGTTGAAGATGTCCGACTTCCCGACGACGGCCGCGATGAGCGGGCTGATGAAGACCTGGCTGAACGTGGAGACGAGCGTCGCGAACGAGACGCCGAGCACGAACGCCACGGCGAGGTCGACGATGTTCCCCTTCATGATGAATGCCTTGAACTCCCTGAGCATGTTGCTCCCCTCTGCTAATGCGCGTCTTCGTGGAAGACGCGTTCCATCGCGCGCCGAGCCCTGCGCGTCACGCGGAGGTAGTCGTCGATGAAGCTCTGCCTCGGATACTCCTCGTAACCCAGACGTCTTGCCAGGGCGGTCTGATCGTCGGGCGAGGGCGGGACCGCCTCGGCTCGAAGTCGCCGGTCCATCTCCAGCGTGTTCTTCACGTCGGACAGGAACACGAACGCCTCCCCCAGGTCGCGCGCCACGCTCTGTTCCAGCAACCGCTGCTCCGCGAGCTGTTCGACCGCCTCCAACGTGCGGTTGGTTCGGAGCTCGGGATTGGCGCCGCCGAAGCGCATCAACGAGACCTCGACGGCGAACTGCACGTCGGCCAGCGACCCGTACCCCAGCTTGAAGTGGAACTTCGCCGCCTCGGGCGGCTTCACCCGCTCTCGTTCGATCCGCTCCCGCATCCGGCGGATCTCGGCCACGCGATCGACGGTGAGGCCGTCAGGTGGGTACGCGAAGTCCGCGGCGTTCATCGAGAACCGCCGGCCGAGCTGTGGGTCGCCGGCCACGTGTCGGGCCCGGAGCAACGCCTGGAACTCCCACAGCTCCGCGTATCGCTCCCAGTACTCGAGGTAGCCCGCGAGCGATCGCGCCAACGGACCGTTGCGGCCCTCGGGCCGAAGGTCCGCGTCGGGCTCCCACCCCGCGTCGCGTATCTCGCGCATCACGCGCTCCGCCGCGCCCACTGCCCGTCGCATGTCGTCGGGCCCCTCTCCCTCGTACACGAACACCAGATCCAGATCCGAGGCCACGTTCAGCTCGCGCGCACCGAGCTTGCCCATGCCGATGACGGCGAACGGCAGGTCCGGCTCCGCGGCCTCGACCGCTTCGCGGACGACCCGGTCGGCGACGTCTGCCAGCACGGCGCCCGTCTCCCTCGGTTGCAGCTCGCGTGATGCGTAGCGAGCCACGGCGGCGATCAGCGATGCCTGCGCGTCGACCTCGCGACCGCCGTCGGCCAGTGCCGTCAACCGCTCCGGCGACGCCACCAGCAGGTCGGTGGCGAACGCGCTCGCCGCGGCCACATGCGCCAACCGCAGCGCCGCGGCGGGATCCGCGGCGAGCGCATCGGCCGGTCCGTGAAGGTCCCCCACCGCCTCGGCGATCCGTTCCAACCGCACCAGCGCCTGGTCGGGGTTCGACGCGAGCGCCAGCGCCGGCACCATCACCGGGAACACGTGCGCCAACACCTTGCCCATCCGG
The DNA here is from genome assembly GCA_038211015.1 of Actinomycetota bacterium. Lineage (GTDB taxonomy): Bacteria > Actinomycetota > UBA4738 > UBA4738 > HRBIN12 > JBBQVZ01. The sequence goes on from JBBQVZ010000081.1 coordinate 11,561, forward strand.
GTCCCGGGGTCGACGAGCCTGCGCAACACCTCGAACGACTGCGACGTCGACGCGAACCCGAGCCCGGCGAGCAGCTCCTCGGTAGCCGGACGATCCACGCCGGGGCTCGGCGCCACCGGTCCCGCGAAGGCCTCGAGTAACGGCCGGTAGAACAGCCGCTCATGGATCCCGCGCACCAGCTCGGTCTGGCGCTCGTACTCGTCCTGCAGCGCGGGCGCGTCGGCGAGCCCGAGCGACCGCGCGAGCGTCGTCCGCGCATGCGGGTCCGCGGGAAGGTCATGCGTCTGGAGGTCGCGAACGATCTGCAGCCGGTGCTCCAATCTCCGCAGGAACCGATACGCGTCGGCGAGCGCGTCGGCGTCGGCCTGCGCCACGTAGCCCTCCTCGGCGAGCGTCGCCAGCGCGCGCAACGTGTTCGGCTCGCGGAGGCGGGGGTCGCGCCGCCCGTGCACGATCTGGAGCAACTGAACCGCGAACTCCACGTCCCGGATCCCGCCGCGGCCGCGCTTCACCTCCGTCAGCTCCTTGCCACGCCGACGGATGTACTCCTCCAGACGGACCTTGGTACGCCGGACGTCGTCGATCGCGCGCTCGCCGAGTTCCTCCGGGTAGACGAACGGCGCCACCCCCTCGACGAAGGCCGACCCGATCCACGGGTCGCCGGCGACCGACCGCGCCTTGATCATGGCCTGGCGCTCCCACGTGGCCGACTGGCGCTCGTAGTAGTCGAGCGTCGCCTCCAGGCTCCGGGACAGCACGCCGCCACGGCCGCCGGGGCGAAGCGTCGGGTCCACCCGGAGCGCGATCCCCTCGGCCGTCGGTTCCGCGAGCGACCGGATCAACGCGGCGGCGGCGCGCTCGGCCGCGTCCTGCGCCTCGGCGCCTCCGTCGGCGTGCACGAAGATGAGGTCGACGTCGCTCGCGTAGTTCAGCTCACCACCTCCGAGCTTGCCGAGCCCGATCACCGCCATGCGGACGTCGCCGACGGCGAGGCGGCACGCCGCTTCGAGGCACGCCTCGGCGACCCGCGAGATCTCCTCGACCACGTCCTCCAAGGACGCACCATCCAGGTCTCGGGCCGCCACGCGAAGCATCGCGCGACGACGGAGCACGCGGAGCCCATCGTCGGCGCCGACGCGCGCGATGTCGTCGGCGAGCTCCGCATCGAGCTCGGGCCGCGTGCGCGGCCGGACGTCCGCGAGCGAGGCGACTTCCTCCGGGTGGCGCACCAGGAGATCGGCCGCGGCGGTCGAGAACCCCAAGAGCCGGACGGCGACGGGCAACACCTCCGGGCGACCGAGCTGCTCGCGCGCGACGGGGTCGTCGCCGACCCGGGAGATGGCCACCCGCGCGAGCTCGGGATCGGGTGCCTCCGCGAGCGTTCGACCGAGGGTCTCCGGGGTCAGCACGCGAGCATCGTAGACGCCGCCCGCCGTGGCCCCGCCACTTGTTACCCCGCCGTAACCGTGGCAGCGCAGCGGGCACGTACGGTGGGCCCATGGCTCTGTCCGCCGAAGCCGACTACGTCTTGCGCACGATCGAGGATCACGGCATCCGGTTCATCCGCCTGTGGTTCACGGACGTGCTGGGTTTCCTGAAGTCGTTCACGATCACGTCGCAGGAGCTTGAGGGCGCGTTCACCGAGGGCATGGGGTTCGACGGCTCGGCGATCGAGGGCTTCAGCCGGATCCAGGAGTCCGACATGATCGCGATCCCCGACCCCGCCACGTTCCAGCTGATCCCGTGGCAGACGGAGCAGGCCGTGGCGCGGATGTTCTGCGACATCTACGACCCGGACGGCACGCCGTTCGACGGCGACCCTCGCGGGGTGCTGAAGCGCCAGCTGCAGAAGGCTTCGGACATGGGATTCACGTTCTACGTCGGACCGGAGCTCGAGTTCTTCTACTTCAAGAGCGTGGACGACCCGACGCCGTTGGATCAAGGCGGCTACTTCGACGAGACGCCGCTCGACGTCGCGACCGACTACCGCAAGCGCACGGTGCTGTACCTGGAGTCGATGGGCATCCCCGTCGAGTACGTGCACCACGAGGTCGCGCCCAGCCAGCACGAGATCGACCTCCGCTACAGCGACGCGCTCACCATGGCGGACAACGTCATGACGTACCGCTTGACCGTGAAGGAGGTCGCGCAGGAGTTCGGCATCTACGCGACGTTCATGCCGAAGCCGATCGCAGGGATAAACGGCAGCGGCATGCACACGCATCAGTCGCTGTTCGAAGGCGATCGCAACGCGTTCTTCGACGCGACCGACGAATACCACCTGTCGAAGACCGCGAAGTCCTACATCGCAGGCATCCTGCGCCACGCGCCCGAGATCACGCTCATCACGAACCAGTGGGTGAACTCGTACAAGCGACTGATCCCGGGGTTCGAGGCGCCGGTCTACGTCTGCTGGGCGCGCCGCAACCGCTCCGCGCTGGTGCGCGTCCCGCTGTACAAGCCGGGCAAGGAGGGCGCGGCACGGATCGAGTATCGCTCGCCGGACCCGGCGTGCAACCCGTACCTCGCGTTCTCCGCCATGCTCGCGGCCGGTCTCGCCGGTGTCGAAGGCGAGTACGAGCTGCCGCCCGAGGCGTCGAACAACATCTATGAGATGACCGGCGAGGAGCGCGACGTCGCCGGCATCCGCTCGCTCCCGGAGGATCTGCACGAGGCGATCCGGCTGGCCGCCGACTCCACCGTGGTGCGCGAGGCGCTCGGCGAGCACGTCCACGAGTTCCTGATCCGCAACAAGCGCCAGGAATGGGACGGGTACAAGGCTCATGTGACGCCGTACGAAACGGATCGCTACCTCCCCATCCTCTAGCCCTCTCCTCTCCTCTGCCGACCTTCGTCGGGTTGACTTCAGCGGGGAGCCCGGCGAAGCTCCTCCCCACACCACTCTCCTGGGAGGGAAACAGATGGCCACCACGTCTTCGAGGCTGCGCCGACCCGTCCTGGTCACGCTGGCCACCACCGCCATCCTGACGGGCATGCTGATCACCGCACCCGCCGCGAGCGCCGCCGTCATCACGCAGCCCCTGGGCGGCGCCGTGACACCTGCCGCGTTGGCGAGCGCGCTGGTGGGGACCGGCGTCACGGTGTCGAACGCCCAGTTCGCCGGCGCGAACGTCGCCGGCGGGACGTTCGCCGGCGGCGGGACCGGGCCGTCAGGGATCGTCGGGTTCGAACAGGGAGTGAGCCTCAGCTCTGGCGCCATCGCGAACGTGGTCGGACCGAACACCGTCGATAACGCCACGACGAGCAACGGCCAACCCGGCGATGCCAGCCTGAACCTGCTGCTGCCCGTGGGCCAGACCACACAGGACGCGGCCGTGCTGACGTTCGAATTCGTGCCCGACGCGTCGAGCATCTCGTTCAGGTACGTGTTCTCGTCTGAGGAGTACAACGAGTTCGTCGGCAGTGGCTTCAACGACGTGTTCGGCTTCTTCGTCAACGGCACGAACTGCGCCACCGTGGGCGCAACGCCGGTGTCGGTGAACACCATCAACGGTGGGAATCCCTTCGGGACGAACGCGACCAACCCGTCGCTCTTCCGGAACAACGACCTCAACGACCCCGGTCCGGCCACGATCGACACCCAGATGGACGGACTGACCACGGTGCTCACCTGCACCTCTGCGGTCACGGCCGACGAGACGAACACGATGAAGCTGGCGATCGCGGATGTCGGCGACTCTGCCTACGACTCGACCGTGTTCATCGAGGCCGGCAGCCTGACGACCGAGCCGGTGGGCGACGTGCCCGACGCCCCGACGGACGTCGTGGCCGATCCCGGCGACGGCTCGGCTGCGGTCAGCTGGACGGCGCCCGCCTCCGACGGCGGCAGCGAGATCGACGGCTACACCGTCACGTGCGTGGCGGGCGTCGACGACGTGCACCAGGCCACGAACGACGGCTCGACGACCTCCGCCCTGGTCACGGGTCTCACCAACGGCGTCGAGTACACCTGCACGGTCACCGCGCACAACGCGAACGGCGACTCCGAGCCGTCCGAGGCCTCGGCGCCCTTCACGCCCACCGGCAGCGAGGCCCAGTTCTCCATGACCGTCGACACGTCGGTGGGCGGCATCCTGCTCATCAACCCCGAGGGTCCGGACAACCTGGGAACGACGGGGAAGATCAAGATCCCGCCGCAGCCGGGCCCGGCCACCGACGTCGTCGTCACCGCCTCGTTGTTCGGGATCCCGGGCGAGACCGACGCCACCTGCGGGGGGAACGTCTGCATCGGCCAGGGCATCGAGTGGGCCGTGAGCAACCCGTCCGCGATCAAGAAGATGCGGATCAAGTTCATCGAGGCGCCGCAGCTCACGAACGGTGGCAGCGCCCAGGACGCCGTCGCGTACAAGGACGGGGTGGCGGTCCCCAACTGCGTCGCCGGGAT
>JBBQVZ010000082.1:0-15786 GCA_038211015.1 Actinomycetota bacterium
GCCCCCACGTATCGGTCGACGTCCTCGTCCGTTGCCGGCACCGGGCACGTGGGGCCGGCGCCGACGATGGCGTCCCACACGCCGCGGTTCGCCAGGTAGACACGCGACAGGAGCGTGAGCGGGATGTCTTTCGCCGCGAACGCCTCGAGCGCGTTGCGCGGCATCGCTGGTGCGAACGTCACACCCGAGCGCGGCCAGAACCGGTGCGTGGTCCAGGGGAGCCCGGCGCCGCGGATCGCCTTCTCGATGCCGTCGGCGAGCCGGCCGCCCAGCACGTGCGTGTGGATGTAGGCGTCGTCGGTGAGGACAACGCCCATCGTCGCGCGCGCGGCAGCCATCGAGAGCGGGTTCCCGAACAACGTCCCGCCGGTCGCGATGGCCTCCTTCTCGTCGAACCGCCCCTCCGGCCTCTGCAGGATGTCGGCGACGGACTCGGTCATGCCGTACGCGCCGAGCGGCACGCCGCTGGCGATCGACTTCCCGATCGTCACGATGTCGGGTTCCAGGGACCACATCTTCGTCAGACCTCCGGGGCCGACGACCTGCGTGTGCGTCTCGTCGTAGAGGAGCACTGTGCCGGTCTCGCGCGTGATCGCGCGGAGCGCGTCGTGGAAGCCGGGCTCCGGCCGCAACAAGCCGACGTTGTTCGTCATGGCCGGTTCGGTGATCACGATCGCGACGTCGCGCGGCTCCAGGGCGGCACGCGATGCCTCGGTGTCGTTGAACTGCACGATCTTCGTCTTGGACGTGACGTCGTGCGGCAGACCGCCTTCCTCCGGAAGGAGCTTCCCGTCCTGAAGGTCGACCAGTGCCTCGTCGAAGTGACCGTGGTACTTCCCGTCGAAGAACAGGACCTTGTCGCGGCCGGTCAGCGTGCGCGCGACGCGGATCGCCTCGGTGTTCGCGTGCGTGGCGCTGAGCGTGAACTGCCATTTCGGCATCCCGTATCGGCGACCGAGCTCCTCGGCGACCCACGGCGCGTCCTCGTTCGGCAGCATGAATTGCGTGCCCTGCGACACGCGTCGCGACACGGCCTCGACCACCGGCTCCGGGGCGTATCCCGCGAACATCGACATGTCCGCGATGTTGAAGTCGGAGTACTCGTGGCCGTCGACGTCACGGAACCGTGCGCCTTTCCCTTTGTCGACGAACAGCGGCGGGTGGTCGTACGAGGTCCGGTGCCATGACATCGGGACTCCGTTTGGCATCGACGCCTTCGCTCGGTCCCAGAGCTCGGCCGAGCGAGGTCGCGCCGCGATGAAGGCCGCGTCCTCCCGCTGCTTTAGGGATGCGATCCGGGCGCGGTCGAGATTCCCTTCGGCGGTCATAGCCGCGACATCATGCCAGAGGCCGGTCCAGGACCATAGGCATTGACGGAGCCACCGGCCCCGGTGATGCTGGACGAGAAGGGGGCCCGATGGTGCGAGACGACAGGTTCGATCTCCCGTTGCTGCGAGGGCTGGTGCAGCCGCGCATGTCTCGACGCCGGTTCCTCGGCTACGCGGGGATGGGCGCCGCGGGCCTGGGGTTGTCCGGGATCTTGGCCGCGTGCGGCGGGACCGGCAGCGACGCGCCGTCGCCGTCCGGAAGCGGCACCACGGGAACGACCGGCGCTACCGGGACCGCCGGCGGCTTCGACTGGGCCTCCCAGGAGGTGACCGGAGAGTTCACGTTCGCCAACTGGCCCCTGTACATCGACCAGAGCAAGGTGGACGGCGAGCGCGTCCACCCGTCGCTCGAGCTGTTCAAGCAGGAGGCCGGCATCGAGGTCCACTACGTCGAGGCGATCCAGGCGTACGACGAGTTCTTCGCGAAGCTCCGCGTGCTTCTCGAGGCGGGGCAGCCGAGCGGCTACGACCTGATCGTCATGGGGTACCCCAAGTGGCTCCCTCTGATGATGGCGAACGACTTCCTGATCCCGCTCGACCACGAGCAGCTGCCGAACTTCGCGGCGAACGCGGCGTCGAAGTACAAGGACCCGGCGTACGACCCGGGCAATCGATTCTCGATCCCGTACATGTCGGGGATCACCGGCATCGGCTACGACCCGGAGCTCACGGGGCGCGAGATCACGAGCGTCATGGACCTGTTCGACCCCGCGTTCGAGGGGGAGGTGGGCATGTTCGGCGACACCGAGGACATGCCGAACCTCACGCTGCTGGGGATGGGCGTCGAGCCGAGCGAGTCGACCGAGGACGACTGGAAAGCGGCGGCGGATCTGCTGATCAAGCAACGCGACGAAGGCCTCGTGCGTCAGTACTACGGGCAGAACTACGTCAACGCGCTCACGTCCGGGAACGTCGCCCTCACGATGGCGTGGTCGGCGGACATCTTGCAGCTCCAGATGGGCGGATTCCCCAACCTGCAGTTCGTCGTGCCCGACGAGGGCGCTATGCTCTGGACCGACAGCCTCTGCATCCCGGCGAACTCCGAGCATCCGCTCGACGCGCTGACATTCATGGACTTCATCTACCGGCCCGACGTGGCGGCCCTGATCGTGGGCTGGATCCAGAACGTCTCGCCCGTCCCGACCTCGCAGGACGTCTTGCGCCAGGAGGCGAGCCCGGTCGCCGACAGTCCGCTCGTGTATCCAACGGCGGACATGTACAGCCGACTGCATGGCTACCGCGTCCTGACGCCCGAAGAGCAGCAGGTCTGGGATCAGCTGTTCCAGCCGATCTTCCAAGGCTGAGCCAATGATGGAGTCGCCCGCCGACAGCGCGGTTGCGATCGACGAGTGTCTCTCGATCCGAGATGGTCACCTCTGGGTTGAAGGGTGCGACACCGTCGAGGTCGCGCGGACGTTCGGCACGCCCCTCCATGTGATCTCCGAGGACCAACTGCGGCGGAACGTTCGTCGGACCGTGACCGCGTTCCGGACCGCCTGGCCGGAGGGCGAGGTCCAGTTGCTCCCGTCCATCAAGGCGAACTTCACGCTGGCGCTCCGCCGGATCCTGACCCAGGAGGGGACCGGATGCGACACGTTCGGTCCCGGCGAGTTGGAGGCGGCGCTGCGCACCGGTGTCCCGACGGAGAAGATCTCGGTGAACGGCTCGGTGAAGCCCGCGGAACTGATCGCGCGAGCCGTCGCAGCAGGGTGCCGGATCACGCTCGACAGCGCGCGAGAGGTGGAGCTGGTTCGTGACGCGGCTCGCCGTTCCGGCCGCCGGGCCGTCGTGCGGTTCCGCGTTCGTCCCGACTACGACGGGCTCGACACTCTCTCGGAGTTCGCAGAGACGGACGTGCCCATCCGGGAGGCCGCTTCCGCGTACAAGCCGGGCATCCCCACCGAGGAGCTCGTGGCGATCGGGCCAGCCGCGCTCGCGGCAGAGGAGTTGGACGTGGCCGGCGTCATGGCGCACCTCGGCCGGCATCACCATTCGCTCGACGTCTGGCGGGCCATGGCGGCGAGCTTCGCCGACACGATCGCCGCGTTGTCGGTTGCCTGGGGCGGCTGGACGCCGCGCGAGATCGACGTGGGCGGGGGCTTCGCGTCGCCGCGCGACCCGACGGGCCGGACCACCGGCCGTGGCATGCAGCGACTCGCCGACGAGCTCTCGCCACCGATCGAGGCGTACGCCGACGCGGTGGCGACGTCGTTGCGGGAGGGCCTGCGCCGCCAAGGTCTGTCGACCCAGGGCATCCGATTGGAGGCGGAGCCAGGCAGAGCGCTCCTCGCCGACACGGGGGTCCACCTGGCAACCGTGCGGAACGTGAAGGCGCAGACCCGGCCGATCGCGCAGCGGTGGGTCGAGCTGGATACCACCGAGATGTTCCTGCCCGACGGTTTGATCGAGCACAACCGCTGGACGGCGGTCGTCGCGAGCGGTGCCGACCGACCAGTGTCGCAGGAGGCCGACGTGGTCGGCATGAGCTGTGGGTTCGACGTGATCGTGTCGGGCGCGGCGCTCCCGGACGTCGAGCCGGGCGACGTCATCGCCATCCTGGACACCGGCGCGTACCAGGACGCCGCCTCGAGCAACTTCAACGCCCTGCCACGACCGGCAACGGTCCTGGTCCACGGTGACCATTCGGAGGTAGTCAAGCGCGCCGAGACGGTCGACGATGTCTTCCGGCGCGATATCGTGCCTGAACGGTTGGGCGACGGATCGAGGGGCGCATGAGGATCCTGGGACTCGATCATGTTTCGGTCACCACGGGCGACATCGCACGGTCGCTCGCGTTCTACCGCGACCTGCTCGAACTCCCAGTACGGAGCGTCGGCGAGCTCTCGGGCGAAGAGGTCGAGAAGATCACCGGTGTGCCCGGCGCTCGGTTGCTGAGCGCCGACCTCGACCTGGGTCGCGGGCAGGTGCTGGAACTGCTCGAATACGTCGGTGTGAGGGAAGGCGAAGGACACCCACTGGAACGCCCGGGCTCCGGTCACATCGGGCTCACGGTCGACGACGTGGATGCGCTCCACAGCAAGCTGGTCGATGCGGGAGTGGCGGTGAAGTCGGCGCCCGTCGAGCTGACCGAGCCCGGCGACTGGTTCGGCGCCCGATGCATGACGGTCCTCGATCCCGACGGCGTGGCGGTCGAGCTAGTGGAGCGGCCGCGTCGGCTCGCTCCCGCGGTGAGCTCCGTCGTTCGCGACCGCGCGTTCGAAGTCTGATCGCCCCTAACGGTTCCGCATGTCAGAGGGTCTCCCTACTGTCGTGATGTTCCCCCCTCGAACGGAAGGACCCTCATGGACCAGCTCGGGATCGCGCTCGTCGCCTTGGCCATCGGCGTCGCCGTCGGTGCGGCGATTGCACTCCGCAAACCGAAGCCTGGGTTCGCGTTCGGTGACACGCCGCTCGCAGTCGTCGAGGCACGGTTGGAGTCGCAGTCGGCCGAGCTTCGCCGGATCGCGGACGCGGCGAGCACCCGCGATCTGGCGGGCGAACAGCTCCGTTCGGGTCTGGAAGGAGCGCGTCGCGTGCTCGAGGAGCTGAGTCTCCGCGAGCAGGAGCGTCGTCACGCGGACATCGAGGGTCGCGAGGTCGTGAAGCGGTTGTCGACGGTCCTCGCCGGGGGAGCGTCGAAGGGCCGCGCCGGCGAGAACGTGTTGCGCGAACACCTAGCGCAGCTTCCGCCCGGCATGCTCGTCACGGACCTTCGCGTGGGCGGCAAGGTGGTGGAGTTCGGGCTGCAGCTCTCCGACGGACGGCGGTTGCCGATCGACTCCAAGTGGACGGCGCTCGCCGAGCTCGAGGCGCTGGAGGCCGCAGACGACCCGGTCTCGCGCGACGCGTGTGCGCGCGATGTCGAACGCGCGGTGGCCGCGCGGGCGAAGGAGGTCGCGCAGTACCTCGATCCGGCCGTGACGTCGCAGGTCGCGGTCGCCGCGGTCCCGGACGCCGCGTACGCGGTCCTGAAGCGGGCACACGCCGACGCGTGGTCGAAGGGCGTCGTGATCGTCCCGTACTCGTCGGCACTCCCCATCGTGCTCTTCCTCTACAGCCTGGTGCAGCGTTTCGGCGATGCGGCCGATGTGCAGTCGAGCCTGGCCGAGGTCTCATCGGCGCTGGAGGTCATGGGGGCCGTCGTCGAGAACAAGCTTGCGCGTGCCGCCACCATGCTCACGAACGGCGCGGACGAGCTGCGGTCCAACCTCGGGAAGGCCCGCGGCTCGATCGCGCGTGCCGGGACCGCGACCGCGCCGGCGAGCGATCCGACCTACCTCGGCGAGTCCCGGCTCACGGTCGTCTCGGGAGGCGGTTCCCCGGGCTGAACCAGGCTCGTTGCGTGGGCCCTGGCTCACGCGGGAGGAGAGGCGCGTCTGCGTTCGACGAGTTGCTCGAGGAGCGGCACGACGGCGTTGGGCCCGGGCAGCGATGCGATCTCATCACGGATGTGCTCGGCCGCGCCGTGCGCGTCGGCGTCGCTCAGCAGCGCGGACGCGGCATCTCGAACGGCGGGTGATGTGACGCGAACGGCGTCGAGCACCACGCCGGCACCGAGTTGCTCGCACCGGTGGGCGTTCGTGAGCTGGTCGGCTCCCATCGGCAGCACCACCAGCGGAAGGCCGTGTGCGAGCGCGCCGATCACGCTGCCGGATCCGCCGTGGTTGACGACGATGTCGCAATGTGGCAGCACGACCGACTGCGGGACGTAGCGCTCGATGCGCACGTTCTCCGGCTGCCTGCCGAACCGTTGCGGGTCGAGGTTCCGGCCGACCGTCACGATGACGTGGCCTCGAGCTCGCGGAGCCCGGAGAGCACGCGAACGAACAGGTCGCCGGACTCCTGATTGAAGATCGTGCCGAGCGTGAAGTAGACGCCTGGTCGGTCCGGCAGCTGCCTCATCCATGCAGGTATGACTTCGTCGACCGTCGCCCCCGCACCGGCACGGATAGAGATGGCGTTCTCCGGCAGCGGGAACGCCGGGTCGCGGAAGCTCGGCGGGAACGGGGAGACGACCAGGTCGCGGGCGGGCATCGCGAAACCGGGGTCGGGCGGCAGCCCGTGCTCGGCGCGGATCGCATCGAGCGTCCCGGCGACGGTCTCGGCTCGCACGAACGAGCCTGACGCGTTGGAGAGCATCGTCGCGTGCGGCAGCCCGAAGCTCTCGGCGGCGATCATGCCGCCGAAGTCGGTCTCGTCGCATACGAGCAGGTCGGGTCGCCACTCGTCGGCCAGCCGCAAGAGTCCCGCCCTTCGGTCGCGCGCGATCCGGTCGGCGAAGCCGTCGCGGAGCATGCGGTATTCGCGTTCCATGTCGAGCTCGAGCAGTGGCGTGATCGCACCGGCATCCCCGGTCGCCATGGCCGGATCGTCGTGATCGGCGAACAACGAGAAACCGTGAGCGTCCAGAACGGTGGCGGCGGACCGGCGGCCGAAGAACGCGACGGCATGACCGGCATCGCGAACCTCGTCGGCGATCGGCACGAGCGGATCCGCATGCCCACTTCCTCCCGCGAACGTGAACAGCACCCGCATGGTTGTGACCTCCATCGAGCATCATGTCATCGGCCCTGACCGCGGCAGGTGGATGGTCCGATCGTCATGAGTTGACGGTTCTATGCATCGTCTTGCATACTTATCCGTAATGTTAAGCTCCTCGGATCACGTGCGCGTCGCGGTGCTCGGGGCCTCCGGGTTCGCGGGAGGCGAGCTGATCCGGCTGCTCGAGGCCCACCCACTCGCGGACGTGACGTTCATGGGCGCGCACGGATCCGTAGGGAGCACGCTCGCAGACGTACACCCCAACCTGGCTGCGCTGACTCAGGGGACCGAGATCCTTCGGGAGCCGGTCGCGGCCGACGTCGCGGAGGTGGCCGACGTCGCGTTCTGCTCCCTGCCGCACGGCGCCAGCGCAGCGCTCGCTCCGGAGCTCCTCGAGGCCGGCGTCAAGGTGATCGATCTCGCCGGAGACTTCCGGCTGCCGGCATCGGCGTATCCGGATTGGTACGGGTTCGAGCATCCTGCCGCGGACTGGCTGGCCAAGGCGGTGTACGGCTTGCCGGAGTTGTTCGGCGATCAGCTCCCCGGAGCGCAGCTGGTGGCCAACCCCGGGTGCTTCCCCACCCCGGTGATCCTCGGCCTGGCGCCGCTGCTGTCCGCGGGCTTGGTGGAGCCCGGTTCCCTCCACGTCGACGGCAAGACGGGGCTCTCGGGCGCCGGTCGGGCGGCGAGCGAGGCCGCCCTGTACGCATCGTCGGAGGAGAGCGTCCGCCCGTACCGCGTGCCGCGACACCAGCACACGCCCGAGATGGAGCGCGGCCTGGAGCTGGCGACCGGGTTCACGCCTGCGGTGGTGTTCGTGCCCCATCTGGTGCCAGCGGTCCGTGGCGTCGTCACGACGGTGTACGCGCCGCTCGCGTCCGGAGCGACGACGGAAGCGCTGACGGCGTGCCTCGTCGGCGCGTACAAGAGACGTTCCTTCGTGCGTGTCCTGGCGCCCGGCGAGATGGTCGACTCCAAGAGGACGCGCGGCTCGAACGTGGTCGAGTTGCAAGCCGTCGCGGACACGCGAACCGGCACCGCGGTGGTGATCGGCGCCCTCGACAACCTGGTGAAGGGCGCCGCGGGACAAGCGATCCAGAACCTCAACCTCGTGTTGGAGTTGGAGGAGACCACCGGGCTCCCGACGCTGGCGGTGTATCCGTGAGCGTCACGTACCCGCTCGGGTTCCGGGCAGCCGGGATGAGCGCGGGGCTCAAGCCGTCGGGTCGTCCCGACCTCGGCCTGTTGGTCGGAGACCCGGGCACGACCGTCGCGGGCTTGTTCACGACGAACCGCGTCGCCGCCGCGCCCGTGCATCTGAGCCGCGCCCGTATCGCCGAGGGCCACGGCCGGGCAGTCATCGTGAACAGCGGACAGGCGAACGCCGCCACGGGCGGACGAGGGGATGCCGACGCGCACACGGTGGTTTCCGCAACGGCCGGCGCGCTCGGCGTGGAGATCGCCGACGTCCTCGCGTGCTCGACCGGTGTGATCGGCGAACCCGTGCACGTCGAGCCGCTCCTCGCGGCGTTGCCGATCCTCGCCGGCGCGCTGTCTCCCGCGGGCGGGCACGACTTCGCCCGCGCGGTCATGACCACCGACACGGTCGACAAGCAGGCCACGGCCGACACGGACGCTTTCCGCGTCGGCGGATGCGCGAAGGGCATCGGGATGATCGCGCCCAACCTCGCCACGATGCTCGTGTTCGTCACGACCGACGCGAAGGTGGGCCGAGACCACCTCCAGCGCCTGGCGGACGAGCAGCTCAAGCCACGGTTCAACGCGCTCACCGTCGATGCGTGCACCAGCAAGAACGACACGGTGTTGCTGTTCGCGAGCGGCGCTACGCCCGATGCCTCCGAGGTGACGCCCGATGTCCCCGCGTGGGACGAGCTGGCCCATGCGATCGGTGAGGTGGGCGAGTCGCTCGCTCGCCAGCTGATCGCCGACGCCGAAGGGGTCACGCACGTGTTGCTCGTCGACATCGCCGGCGCCGCCTCGGAGCACGACGCGCGCCTCGTCGCGAAGGCCGTCGCGGATTCACCGCTCGTGAAGACCGCCGCGTTCGGCGGCGATCCGAACCCCGGCCGGATCCTGCAGGCCGTGGGTTCATCGGGGATCGACGTCGACCCCGCCGCGATCGACATCGCGATCGGCGGCGTTCGGCTCGTCCACGGCGGGACGATCCCGGCCGGCTACTTCGAGGACGACGCGCTCTCGTCGTCGGCCCGCGTCGCCATGAAGGAGCCCGAGATCCACATCGAGGTCTCGCTCGGCGAGGGTCCCGGCCGGAGCCGCGCTCTGGGCTGCGACCTCTCGTACGAGTACGTCCGCATCAACGGGGAGTACACGACGTGAGCGACCTCGCACTGCCGCCGCAGATCCGCCAGCGCACCGTGGCCAAGGCGCACGTCCTGCTCGAGGCGCTGCCGTTCATGCGGGAGCACCACGGGAAGGTCATCGTGGTGAAGTACGGCGGTGCTGCGATGGAGAGCGCGCCGCTCGTTGCGTCGTTCGCGCAGGATATCGCGCTGCTCCAGAGCGCCGGCATCCTGCCCGTGATCGTGCACGGCGGCGGCCCGCAGGTCACCAAGATGTCCGCGAGCCTGGGGATCGAGACGACGTTCGTCGACGGTGTTCGCGTGACCGACGCCGAGACGCTCGACGTGGCGACCATGGTGCTCGCCGGCAAGCTGAACACGGAGGTGGTCGCGTCACTCGTCACGGGGGGTGTGCCGGCCGTCGGTTTGTCCGGCGTCGACGGAGGCATGCTGCTCGCACGCAAACAGACGACTCCGGACCTCGGCTTCGTCGGCGAAGTGGTCCACGTGAACGCCGACGTGGTCCGGACGCTGATGGCGCAGCGGTTCGTGCCCGTCGTGGCGTCGATCGCGGTGGACGAGTTCGGCCAGGCCTACAACGTGAACGCCGACGTGGTGGCGGCCGAGCTCGCGATCGCGCTCGACGCCGAGAAGCTCGTGTTCCTGAACGACGTGCCGGGGCTGATCGGGCCGACGGGCGACCTGCTTTCGGAGCTCTCGGCGGAGCAATGCCTCGACCTGCTCGGGCGCGACGGGGTGGTGGAGGGCGGCATGATCCCGAAGCTCGAGAGCGCGGCCGAGGCGATCAAGGCGGGCGTGGGCCGTGTGCACCTGGTGGACGGCCGCGTCGAGCACTCGTTGGTCCTGGAGCTGTTCACGCCCGAGGGCGTCGGCACGATGATCACGCCCGACGCGGAGGCCGGGGGTGCATCGGGATGAGCCGGGGCAACGCGGCCGTGAAGGCGAAGCGCCAACAGACGATCCTGTCCCTCGTGGGCCGGGAGCGGTTGGCCTCGCAGGAGGAGATCCGGGCGCGCTTGGCCGCGCTCGGGCTGGAGGCCACGCAGTCGACGATCTCGCGCGACGTGGAGGAGCTCGGGCTGGCGCGCGTGCACGATCACGACGGCCTCAGGTACGTCGTCCCGGGCAACGGCGCGCCGCCCGTGCCGCTCCGGTTGCTCAAGCGGCTGCTCGAAGAGTTCGCGCTGTCGTTCACACGGAGCGATCACGGCTTGGTCGTGCGGACCCCGCCCGGCGCCGCCTCTGCTCTGGCCGAGGGCATCGATCGCGTCGATCTGCCGGAGGTCGCGGGCACGATCGCCGGAGACAACACGATCCTCATCCTCGGACGGGAAGGTGTCGCGGCCGCGGCGCTCGAACGGACCCTCAACCACATCATGGAGGCGGACGCATGAAGCGCGCGGTGCTGGCGTACAGCGGAGGACTCGACACCTCGGTCACCATCCGCTGGCTCGTCGAGCAGGGCTACGAGGTCCACGCGGTCGCCGTCGACGTCGGCCAGCAAGAGGACTTCGACGGGGTCGTGGAGCGCGGCCGTCTCGCCGGCGCCTCCGACGTCCGGGTCGTGGACGCCGTCGATCGGTTCGCTGCGGACTACCTGGTCCACGCGATCAAGGCGAACGGGCTCTACGAGGGCAAGTACCCCATGGTGTCCGGACTCGCGCGGCCGCTGATCGTGGAGGAGGTCGTGAACGTCGCTCGCGAGATCGGCGCCGACGTCGTTGCCCATGGATGCACCGGCAAGGGCAACGACCAGGTCCGGTTCGAGGTGTCGTTCGGCGTCCTCGCGCCCGAGCTTCAAGTGCTGGCGCCCATCCGCGACGCGAACATCCCGCGCGAGAAGGCGCTGGTGCTCGCGGATGAATGGGGTATCCCGCTCGCGTCGATCGTGAGCTCGTACTCCGTCGACGAGAACCTATGGGGCCGAACGGCAGAGTGCGGGCCGCTCGAGGATCCCTGGGTCGCTCCGCCCGAGGACGCGTTCGCCAGGACGGCACCGCCGGAGGCACGTCCATCGGAACCCGCCGAGCTCGTCGTCGCCTTCGAGCGCGGGCTGCCCGTGGCGCTCGACGGCGACGCGGCGGACCTGCCGTTCGTGATCCGCGCGCTCGACCTGCTCGGTGGGACCTACGGCTTCGGCCGGGTCGACATGATCGAGAACCGGCGCGTCGGCATCAAGTCGCGCGAGCTCTACGAGGTGCCCGGCGCGCTCGCGATCATCCTGGCCCACCGGGCGCTCGAGGACCTGACGCTGGAGCGCGAGGTCGCGCATCACAAGCCGCTCGTCGAACAGCGCTGGACCGACCTGGTCTACGACGGTCAATGGTTCTCCCCGCTCCGCGTGGCCCTGGACGCGTACGTCGACGCGACGCAGACGCACGTGACCGGCGAGGTGCGCCTGCGGTTCGAGTCCGGCACATGCACGGTCGTCGGGCGCCGTTCGGCGCACTCCCTGTACGACCTGTCGCTCGCCACGTACGGGAGCGGCGACGCGTTCGACCAATCGCATGCCGAGGGCTACGTCCGCCTCTACGGGCTCCCACTCAAGGTGTGGTCCGCGAAACAGGGCGGCGCATGACCGAAGCGGCCGGAGGTTCCGGACACGCACGCTCCGGCTCCGGCGAACCGCTCTGGGCCGGCCGGTTCACGTCGGCGCCGGCGCCGGAGGCACACGCCCTCGGCCGGAGCGTGCACTTCGACGTGCGCCTGGCATCGCACGACGTCGACGTCTCGATCGCGCACGTGCGCGGCCTCGAGGAGGCGGGTCTGCTGACGTCCGAAGAGGCCGGCGCGCTCGCCGAAGCCCTCTCGAACGTGGGCCGTCAGATCGCGGACGGAGGATCCACGTTCGATCAGTCGGATGAAGACGTGCATTCGGCGATCGAACGCGGGGTCACGGACCTGTTGGGGGACTTGGGCGCGAGGCTTCACGCGGGCCGCAGCCGCAACGACCTCGTCGTCACCGATCTGCGACTGTGGTTGCTCGCCGCGGGCCGTCGGATCGAGGGCCTGACCACGATGCTCGTCAGGACGCTCGTCGCCCGGGCGCGCGACAACGTCGAGACCGTCATGCCCGGCACCACCCACGCGCGTCCGGCACAGCCCGTCACGCTCGGACACCACCTCCTCGCGCATGCATGGGCGCTGCTCCGCGACCTCGAGCGGTTCGACCAATGGGCCGTCCGAACCTCGACGTCGCCGCTCGGAGCCGGCGCGCTCGCCACATCGACGCTCAGCCTCGACCCCGAGGCAGCGGCGACCCGTCTCGGCTTCCGACGCTCGTTCGACAACTCCATCGATGCGGTGTCGGATCGCGACTTCGTCCAGGAGTTCCTGGCGGACGCCTCGATCTGCGCCACGCACCTGTCACGCCTGGCCGCCGATCTCGCTCGCTGGACCGATCCGGCGCTCAGCTGGGCGGAGCTCGACGAGGCCTACACGACCGGCTCGAGCATCATGCCCCAGAAGCGCAACCCGGATACGGCGGAGCTCTCGCGCGCGAAGGCCGCCCGGATCGCCGCCGGGTTCGTCGCGTTGACGTCGGTGCTGCAGGGTCTGCCGCTCGGCTATCACCGCGACCTCCAGGAGGACAAGGAGCCGGCGTTCGACGCCGCGGACACGCTCGAGTTGGTGCTCCCGGCGCTCGTGGGCGCCGTGGACTCGGTGCGGTTCGACCCTGACGCGATGCGTGCATCGGCAGCCGATGAGGGGCTCTACGCGACCGACCTCGCCGAGGCGCTCGTCCGTCGAGGCGTGCCGTTCCGCGACGCACACCGGCGGACCGGCGAGTTGCTGAAGGGACTCGCCGAACGATCGAGGTCGCTCCGAGACCTCACCGCCGAGGAGTGGGAGGCGTTCGGTGTCGTGGAAGGCGAGACGCTGCTCGACCCGGATCGCTCCGTGGGTGCGCGAACGACACCGGGTGGTCCGTCGCCCGCCAGCGTTCGACGCCAGGCGGAGGCGATCGATACGGCGCTCGCGGCGCGCTAGACGTTCGCCGCGTTGAAGGGGAGAGCCGGTTCGAGATCCTCTGGACTCGAGAGCGGGACCGTGACCGTGAACGTGCTGCCGGTTCCCGGTGTGCTCCCCACATCGATACTCCCGCCGATCGACGCCAGCAGCCCTGAGACGATGTGCAGGCCCAGCCCCACGCCTCCGTACGATCGCGTGGCCGACTGGTCCGCTTGATAGAAGCGTTCGAAGATCCGAGGAAGATCCTCCGCGTCGATGCCGATCCCTTCGTCGCCGACCCAGAACGTGAGCGTCGATCCGTCGACCCGAGCTCCGAGCGTCACGCGCGTGGCAGTGGATGAGTATTTCAGCGCGTTGTCGACCAGGTTCACGAGGACGTCCTGGACGCGCCGCCTGTCGGCGGTAGCGGGCGGGAGGTCGTCCGGGATCTCGCTGACGATGCGCTTGCCGGTGTCGTGGAAGTCGGCCACGACCTCGGCGACGAGATCCTGGAACGAGAACATGAACACCGCGTTCACGGCGTCGTCGTGCTCGAGGTTCGATTCCCTGAGCACGTTCGCGATCAATCGGAACAGTCGGCTGGACTGGCGCTCGATCGCTCCGAGGGCTTCCATGGCGACCGGGTCGTCGGCCAGCGCCGACTCGCGAAGGATGTGCACATACCCTCGGATGCTGGTGAGTGGTGTTCGCAGCTCGTGCGACGTCGCCGCGACGAAGTCGCTCTTCAGCCGGTCGAGCTCGCGGAGCTCGGCGACCGTGTCCTGTTCGCGCTCCAACAGATCGGAGAGCTGATCGGCCTGCTCCTGGAGCTTCTGGTTCTGGCGGCGCAGCGTCCTGGTGATCCCGACCATCAGCGGCAGCATCACGACGTACAGGGCGACCAAGCCGATGGCGAGCGAGATCGACAGGGTTCGTGTCAACCGGTCGACCTCGGACTGGATCACGGAGTAGTCCTGGTACACCTCGATCACTGCCGCCACCTGGTCGTTGCCGGTGAAGTGGAACGGCACGTAGCTCTCGAAGAGCTTGTCCGCCAACAGCCGCTCGCTATCGTTCTCGCTTGCGGTCAGATCGGAGATCTCGTTGGCGAGCTCCCCGTCCAAGGCCTCTTCGAGCTCGTCCTCGATGCCGGGTCGCGTGCCGACCTGGTCGCGATCGTTCGAGAACAGCACCTGCCCGTCGGTGGCCCAGATCTTGATCCGGACGATGCCGGGCTGCTCCTCCTGGACGCTCGCGACTCGCTGCTCGAACGTGTCGTAGCGAGTTCCGGTCAGCGGGGAGGCGACGTCGGTCGCCGTGAGCAAGGGCGCGATCGCCTGGTGTGCCACCAACTCCGCGCGACTCGCCGCGGCCCGCTCTTCCCGCTGATTGACGTCTCGTGCTCGGAAATGGCTGATGCCCACACCGATCAGGACGAAGACGACCAGGCTGGTGACCGCGAACCACGCCAAGATGCGTGCGTGCGGGCCGGCGACATCCACTTTCGGCATCCTCGAGGTATCGACCTCTCATGGGGCCGGGTGAAGCCGGGCGGTTTCCGCAACGGGGGACAGGCGCTAACCTGCCTGACATGGCCTTCTCGAGCGCTCTGGTTCTCTTCGCCCACCCCGACGACGCGGAGTTCATGTGCGGCGGCACGATCGCCGAGTGGACGCGCGAAGGTTGCGAGGTCCACTACGTGGTCATCACCGACGGATCCGCCGGGTCCAACGAGCCGGGCGTGACCCGGGAGGAGATGCGACCGATCCGCGAACGCGAGCAGCGGGCGGCCGCCGAGGTGCTCGGAGTGACGAGCGTGACGCTCCTGGGCGAGGTCGACGGCATGCTGGAGGTCACGCTGGATACGCGGCGGAAGGTGACGCGGGAGGTCCGACGGCTGCGCCCCGAGGTGATCGTCGCGCCGGATCCCTCGCGCTTGTG
The DNA here is from genome assembly GCA_038211015.1 of Actinomycetota bacterium. Lineage (GTDB taxonomy): Bacteria > Actinomycetota > UBA4738 > UBA4738 > HRBIN12 > JBBQVZ01. The sequence continues at coordinate 15,164 of JBBQVZ010000082.1, forward strand.
GTCGGGGAACCGCTACATCAACCACTCGGACCACAAGGCGGCCGGCATGCTCGCGCTCTCGGCGGTCATGCCCGACGCGCCGACGCGCGTGATGTTCCAGGAGCTGGAGGCCGAGGGCATCGAGCCGTTCGAGGTCCAGAACCTGTGGCTCAGCTCGAACGAGCCGGACACGTACGTGGACATCGCGGACACCATCGACGTCAAGATCAAGTCCCTCGAGCAGCACGTCTCCCAAGGGGGTGCCGAGGTCGAACCATGGGTACGGCTCCGCGCGCAGCAGACCGGTGAAGAGGCGGGCCACGCGTACGCCGAAGCGTTCAAGACCTTCCGATTCGTCGACGAACCCGCTGCGATGGAAGACGAGTGATGGAAGAGCCGACGCCCCAACCCGACGAGCCGGACGAACGGATCGAGCTCACGTCCGACGAGCGCATGGACATCGAGGCGGATGTGCACGACCTCGATGCCATGCGAGTGCTATTCGCGGCCCAAGGGGTGAAGGGCGTGGTGATCGCATGTCAGGACTGCGGTTCGAACCACTTCTACGAATGGGAGCTGCTGCAGGACAACCTGGAGCACATGCTGCAGACGGGTGAACCACGGATGCACGAGCCCGCGTTCGA
>JBBQVZ010000083.1:0-15625 GCA_038211015.1 Actinomycetota bacterium
CGAACAGCTCCACGCGTGATCCCATTCCTTCCGCCGCCTCCCGTTCGAGCTCGATGAGCATCGAACCGTCGGCGTCTGCTCGGACGGAGGTGGGGCCAGTTGAGGCCGTCGCAGTGGGGCCAGTTCAGACCGTCGTTCCCAAGCTTGGCGGAAAGCATTGAGACGGCCTGCCGGAGAGCTACCAGTTCGCCGAGATCGTGAAGGTGACGGCACCAGAAGCCCCGACAGCCTCGCTACGCAAGGTCAGCTAGTCACGCACCAGGCGTCCTGCCATGCATCCCAGCCGCCCTCGCTCATGTGGATGACGCGGAAGTCGGCCAGCAGCGGCATCACCCAGGCCGGTTTCGCTCGAGCAAGACCGTAGCCGGGTGAGGACGGGTAGTCGGCGTAACCGAATCCCGTCTGTTCGTAGGAAGACAGCAACTCATCGGCGGTTTGTTCGCTGCCGAGGTCGCGTGTAAGGCGTGCGCGAATGTCGGCGAGCCAGGACCGACCCCCCGTCGAGAACGCCAGCATCCCTTCAGGACTCAGGTGCTCGCGGAACACCCGCAGAAACCGGGGCCACATCGGGGCGTCTAGGTGCGTGAACAACGAACCGCAGGTGATGAGGTCGAAGGTCCCGTCTAGGGGGATCTGCTCAGGCTCGGGGTGCGAGTAGAGCGGGGTCACGCCGAACTCTTGGGCACAGAAGTCAACCGCGTGTGGGTCTAGGTCGCAGGCCACTATGTCATCGAACGCGGTTGCAAACCATCGCAGGCCCTGTCCGTGTCCGCAGGGCAAGTCGAGTACCCGCTGCGGCTCGACGCCGGCTAGTTCCAGCCCCGTCTTGACGGCCCGCAGGACGGCCTCCCCGACCCGGAAATAGGCCTCCGGATAGCGCGGGTTGAACATCAGATCCTGCTCCGAAATCACCCGTGATACGACCGTCTCCATGCCCTCACCCTAACCACTTCAGGAGAAACGTTTCCAGTGAGCAAAGCCAACGGCACCAAGCCGAGAACCACAATCCACGCTGCCCCGGCCCACGTAAGTCGATGTAGTCTCGAACCCGACCGCCAGGCGAAGCTACGAGTTCGGTAATCGCCTTGGCCACGGGGAAGCGTGCCGGGGTTTCAGTGCGCGTTCTTGTCAGCGTTTAGACCGTAGAAACGCTCGTAGGTCCCTCGCTCCGACTCTTTGAGCCGTTCGCGGATCTCAAGTGGGCAAGGTGGCGGTTCGCCAGACGAGGTTCAGGACCGGCAGGCGGAGCTCCTCCGAGAGGATCGTTGGAAAGGGGCGCTCGCAAAAGCGCCCGAAGGTCTGCGCCGCTCCGATACAGGCAAAGAAGCTCCCGCCATCGAGCGGAGGCTTGGGACCGCGCACCGCGAGCGACGGCAGCAGGTTGAAGACCTCGTAGTCGACGATGTGGCCGTCTCGGTCCTCATATATTCCCACTCCTTGGCCACGAGGGACTGAGTATCGCAGTCTCAGTCCCATAGCGAAGGGGTCGCGGTAGCGGCGGCCGGTCGGCCTTCCGAGCGCCGCCGGCCGATTCGCTTTTCCCGCGTTCCTTATCATACGTTACGCATCTTGGGTACGCTGCGGCTCGTGACCCTCGAGACCGGATCGTTCACCGGGATGCTCAACGATGAAGACCGTCGGCGGTTCGAAGCCGACGGTTATCTCGTCGTGCGAGATATCTGCTCGCTCGACCTCATCGATGCGCTCCGGGACGAGTTCGAGGGAATCCTCAACGACCCCTGGCACGAGGGCCCCCAGGTCGACGTCGACGGGGTTGTCTACACGAGGTACACCGGGCGTGGAGACGACTGGTACTGGCACCGGGTAAAGAACGCGTGGAAGACAAGCGACAGCGCGCGGGCGCTCGCTCTCAATCCGAAGGTTTTGTCGGTGACGGAGGAACTGTTCGAGCGCAAGGTAAAGCCATTCCAGACGCTCAACTTCGGGATTGGCACCAACCAGCTTCCCCATTCAGACTCGTTCCATTTCCAGTCCGACCCGCCGGGCTTTATGTGCGGCGCCTGGGTCGCCCTCGAGGACATGGACATGGACAATGGTCCGCTCGTCTATTACCCGGGGAGTCACAAGTTGCCGATCCCGACATGGGACGAGATCGACGTCGAGATGGGCGAGACGCTCAGGGAGGAGAATTACGGCGATCGCCATGCGTTCCTAATGGCCCGGGGGCTGCAGTACGAGCAGTACTGCCAGCGGCTGATCGACCGTGAAAACCTCGAGCCCGAATACGCGCTGGTCAGCAAGGGCGAGGCCGTGCTCTGGGCGCCCAACCTACTTCACGGGGGCTCTCCCCAGCGGGACTCGTCTCGCACCCGTCACAGCCAGGTGACGCACTACTTCTTCGAAGGCTGCCGTGTCTTCACGCCCCTCCACACCGATGATGGGCACAACTACTGGAACTACCCGGAGTGGATCCGGGATCCGGTCCCGGCTTATTCCCCGCAGCTTCTCCGTGAGACGATCACGACGCACGTTCCCGAAGGCTCGAAGGTGCTCTTCTATTCCGCCGGTGTCCCGCTGCCGGACCTCGACGGTCGCCACATCTCCCATTTCCCAGCCAACGAGGACGGCAAGTTCGTACCGCCGCCGCGAGACGAGGCTTCGGTCGACCTGCTGGAGCAGGCACGCTCGGAAGGCTTCGACTTCGTCGTGTTTCCGAAAGAGCATCTGACCTTCCTCGAATATGGCCTGCCGCCCCTGCAGCGGTATCTCGAGGATCGCTACACGGCCATCCTGCGGGACGGTGCCGTTTGCGCGATCTACGCCCTTACGTAGTGACGTAACGGGTGTCCGGCGTGACATCCCCAGCGTCGCTAGTATCGTAGCCAGGTGCGGGGGATCACGATGAAGGTGGAAATTGGCCACGGCTGAGCTCAATGCTGACGGCTCGAGCAAACTCACGGCTTCGGAGTACCAGCAGCTCGTAGGCCGCATCCAGGACTGGGTCGAATATGCCGTGCCCGCCGCCGAGACGGCCGTGGTCGTCAGCCGCGGGGACGAGGACTTGGTGCAGCTCGGCGCGCGCCCCGCATGGCATTTCCCGCGGCTTCCGGACGGCCGCTGGGCCGGCTATCACCCGGCTGACAGCGCCGATGCGATCGCCCAGCTCGAGGACCTGCGCGTCGAGGGTGCCGCTTACTTCGTTCTCCCGAATACAGCCTTCTGGTGGCTCGACTTCTACGAAGACTTCAACCGTCATCTCGACAAACGCTACGAGGCGGTCGTATCGAATGAAGACTGCCGTATTTACCGCCTGCTGGAGGAGGGCTCCTGGGCTGCCGATAGAGCGCTCAGTGGGACCGTCCGCATTCCAGGCATCACTCGAGCCGATGGCAGGATCCTCAGCCAGTACCTCGACAAAGTCCTCCCCTCCGAGGCCCGGGCCGCCGTGCTGAGCGCCGCTACAGCTCCGTTGCCGTCGGGCACCGAACCCTGGCAACCGCCGCAGCGGGCGATCAGCGACTCCGAGGCAAGCAATCGCGAGCTCGCAGCGCTCAAGACCCGGGGCCTGGATTTCCTGGTGATTCCGAGCGCCGTGTTCGATTGGCTCGATGACCATCCGGCGCTCGGCGAGGCGCTCTCGCGCGAACACCGGCTGGTCATCCGCCAGCAATACATCTGCGAGATCCACGAGCTCAGTGCCGCACAAGCGCAACCGGCTCCGACAGTTCCCGCCCCGCAGGCCACGACCCCCGACCCTCGGCAGCGTCCCTCTCTGCTCGAGCGGCTCGGGCTTCGTTCGGCCCATCGCAATGGGCAATAAGCGCACGAAGGTCCTGTTCGTCAGCCACAACCACCCGGCCGTTCAGCCGGGCGGCGCCGAGCAGTATGCGCTCGAGCTGTACGAGGCGCTGCGGTGCTCCGAGGACATCGAGCCCTTCTTCCTGGCGCGGGCGCCCGTCCCCGATACCGCACTTTCTCCCCGGCATGCGCACACGGTGATCGCCTCGGTGAACGACGATCCGAACCAGTACTTCATGCACACGGACCAGGCGTCCTGGAACTGGCTGTTCGAACGGTCAAACGAGAAGGGGGCGCTGACGCTGTCCTACCGCGACCTCCTGGAGGCGATCCAGCCGGACGTCGTGCACTTCCAGCACACGCTCTTCATCGGCTACGACGCGATCCGGATGACGAGAAACGCCTTGCCGAATGCGCCGATCCTCTACACCCTGCACGACTTCATACCGATTTGTCACAGGAACGGGCAAATGGTGCGCACGATCCACAACCGGCTCTGCCGCGAAGCCTCTCCGCGCCGCTGCAACGAGTGCTATCCGCAGCACAGTCCGCAGCTCTTCTTCATGCGCGAGCGCTTCGTGCGGTCGCAGCTGTCGCTGGTGGACCGTTTCGTCGCGCCAAGCCGCTTCCTGATGCATCGCTACATCGAATGGGGCATCCCGGCTGACAGGATCATGTTCGAGGACTACGGCAGGCTGCCGGTCGAGCCCATCGCCGACAGCGGCAACGACCACGTAGACAGGCCGCGCAACCGCTTCGCGTTCTTCGGCCAGTTCACTCCCTTCAAGGGCGCCGACCTGCTGCTCGAAGCGATGAAGATCCTCGGCGACGGGTTCGCAGGCCATCTCTGGATACGCGGTGCGAACCTCGAGGTTCAGTCGCAGGAGTTCCAGGATCGCTTCAAGCCGTTGCTCGAGGAGACGAGCGACACTGTCACCGTCGGTGGCTCATACAACCGCTCCCAGATAGCAAAGCTGATGGCGGCAGTCGACTGGGTCGTGGTGCCGTCGATCTGGTGGGAGAACTCGCCGCTCGTCATCCAGGAGGCGTTCCAGCACGGCCGGCCCGTGATCTGTAGCGACATCGGTGGAATGGCGGAGAAGGTCGCAAATGGCGTCGATGGCCTGCACTTCCGCAGAGGCGACGCCGACCACCTGGCCGAGGTGATCGAGCGGGCGGCTACGACTCGTGGCCTCTGGGAGCAGCTTCGCTCAGGCATCCCAACGGTGCATCCGATGGACGACCACGTAGCCAACATCACCGGCGTCTATCGCGAGTTGCTGCAAGACGGCTCATCGAGGCCGAGCGGCAGGCGCGGACTGGCGGGGACCCCGAGTGCCTAAGGTCCTGCACGTATGCCACAACCATCCGCACATCCGGCCGGGTGGCGCTGAGGTCTACGCGCTGAACCTCTACGAGGCGATTCGCGCAGCGGGGGAATTCGAGCCGGTCTTCCTGGGACGCACGGGTGCGCCAGGCCCCCTGGTCGAGGCACAGCCGCTTCATCAGGACTCGCCCATCACGTCCGTGAACGCGGACCCCAACCAGTACCTCATCTACACCGACGTACAGAAGGTCGACTACGTGATGCAGCGTTCGTCCGACAAGGAGACCGCGACGAAGCACTACCGCGACTTTCTGCTGGCGCAAAAGCCCGACGTCGTCCACTTCCAGCACAACTATCTGATCGGGTACGACTGGCTGCGCGTCACGAGGAACACACTGCCGGACGTGCCGATCGTCTACATGCTGCACGAGTATCTGGCGATCTGCAATCACGACGGCCAGATGATCCGCACCCGTACCGGGGAGCTCTGCCGCGAGCAATCGCCGCGCCGCTGCCACGAGTGCTTTCCGCACGTGAGCCCGCAGACGTTCTTCTTGCGTACACGCTTCATCCAATCGCACCTGAGCCTCGTCGACGTGTTCATCGCGCCGAGCGAATACGTGCGGGACCGCTATGTCGAGTGGGGGATCCCGGCGGAGAAGATCCAGGTCGAGCCCTGTGGGGTACCCGCGATCGAGCGCCCGCCGGAGCCCGACCCCGCCCGGGCACGCAACCGCTTCGCGTTCTTCGGACAGTTCACGCTCCACAAGGGCACAGACGTGCTGCTGAAGGCGATGGCGCTGCTCGGCAACGACTTCAACGGCCACCTGTGGATTCACGGGGCGAACCTTCAGAACTACGCGCCGGAGACCCAGGACAGGTTTCGCGAGCTCCTGGCGGCGACGTCCGCGACGGTCACATTCGCCGGACCCTACGATCGGGACCGGGATCTGACGAGGATCATGATGGAGACGGACTGGACGGTCGTGCCGTCGATCTGGTGGGAGACCGGGCCGCTCGTTGTGCCCGAGTCGTTCCAACACGGTCGCCCGGTGATCTGTTCGGACATCGGTGGGATGTCAGAGAAGGTCGCCGATGGCGTCAGCGGTCTTCACTTCAACGTCGGCGACCCCGATGACCTGGCCGCGACGCTGAAGCGGGCCGCCGAGACACCCGGCCTGTGGTCGAAGCTGCACGCCGGAATCCCCCCTGTGTACGAGATGGGTGAACACACGGAGGTGGTGACCGACATCTACCGGCGGCTGCTCGCCAGGCGAGCCGCAGCCACGCGCTCGCGGCCGGCGGAGGTGCTGAATGCCTAGCGTCAAGGCGCCGAAGATCCTGCTCGTCTGCCACAACCACCCGCACATCAAGCCGGGCGGGGCGGAGGGCTATGCGCTCAACCTGTACGAGGCGATACGAGACGCCGGCGAGTTCGAACCGGTTTTCCTGGGACGTACAGGGCCATCGCCGATGCCACCCATCGTGTTCCGGCCGCCGCATCCGTACTCCCCGATCACGTCCGTGAACGATGACCCCAACCAGTACCTCATCTATACGGATTTGAATGGCTTCGACTTCTTCTTCCACCGGTCGCCCAACAAGGAGACGATCACCAAGGACTATCGCGACTTCCTGCTGGCACACGAGCCCGATGTCGTGCACTTCCAGCACAACTACTTGCTCGGTTACGACTGGTTGCGCGTAACGAGGAACACACTGCCAGACGCGCCGATCATCTACATGCTGCACGAGTACCTGCCCATCTGCTTCCACGACGGCCAGATGATTCGAACCCACGACAAGTCGTTATGCCAAGAGCAGACGCCCCGCCGCTGCCACGAGTGCTTCCCCTGGAAATCGCCACAAGCGTTCAAGATGCGCGAGCGTTGGATGAAGTCGCACCTCGCGCTGGTGGACATCTTCATCGCGCCGAGTGAGTACGTGCGTGATCGGTACGTGGACTGGGGCATTCCCGCCGAGAAGATCCAGGTCGAGACGTACGCGATGCCGCCGTTCGCGCACACCGAGAACACCGAGGACCGACCCAAGCGGAATCGCTTCGCGTTCTTCGGTCAGTTCACGCCCTACAAGGGCACCGACGTGCTGCTCAAAGCGATGGGCATTCTCGGTGAGGACTTCGACGGACACCTTTGGATTCACGGGGCGAATCTGGAGACCCAGGCCCCGCACTTCCAAGAGGAGTTCCAGGATCTCCTGGAAAAAACGTCGAAGACCGTCACCTTCGCGGGTCCATACGACCATGCGACTGAGCTACATCAGCTCATGGGGGCTACGGATTGGGTGATCATCCCCTCGATCTGGTGGGAGACCGGCCCGCTCGTGGCACTGGAGGCATTCCAGAACGGTCGGCCCGTGATCTGCAGCAACATCGGAGGGATGTCCGAAAAGGTGACGGACGGCGTCAGCGGCCTGCACTTCAACGTCGGGGATCCCGATGATCTCGCCTTGGCGCTAAAGAGGGCGGCCGAGACGCCGGGTCTGTGGTCGAAGCTGCATGCAGGGATCCCGCCTGTCTATGACATCCGCGATCATGCGGCCGTCGTGGCCGATATCTACCGACGCGCCCTCGCGGCCGGCGGGCAGAGGGCAAAGGCAACCGGAACGGTGACAGATCCGAAGGAGATTCTCAGTGCCTGACGGCTCAGCCACGTGGCTGTCGAATGACGTGTTGCTTCTCGTGACGAGCAGCGCGGACGATGTCGCGCTCGCCGTGGACGGCTCGCGCCCCATGGACGCTCAGTCACTTGACGTCGGCTCTTCCGTGCTGCACGTGGTCGTCCTGCCGAGCGGGGTTCGACGCGCACAGGTCGAGGTCGAGGCAACCGATGTGAAGGCGTTTCTGCGGACTCACCTCGCGGCGCTCGACTCCGCCATGCGCAACCGAGTCACTGATTTCATAGCTTCGGCCGCGGGCTCCGCGACCAAACCGACGTTGAGCGAGACTCTGGTCGAGGTCCGAGAGGTGCTCAGGGAGCGACTCCCGTTGAAGGTCAACTCCCCGGACGGTCCGCGCGGGATGATCGTGGACCATATTCTGCGGGTCGACGACAGGTCGTTCTACGTCAAGGGTTGGGCTCACGACGCGGAAGCCGAGATCGTGCGCCTTACCGCGGTGTCACCCGAGGGCAGCCGGGTCGAGCTGCTCGACAAGCTCGTCCGCCAGCCGCGCCCCGACGTGCTCGAGTGGTCGAGCGTCTTCAACCCCGACGCGGGTGCGGAGCCGGGGTTCATCTGCTTCTTCGAACTCGACGCGCCAAGCCTGCTGCACGGTCCATGGGTATTCGAGATGGAGAACGCGGACGGTGTGGTGGGAGAGATCGCGGGGCCGCGTGTGACGCGGGACATGCCCGATGTGCAGGCGCAGATCTTTCATGACTTCGCCGAAGTCCGCGTGCTCGACGATCGGCTGATGGAGGATCACGTCTCGCCCGCGATGATGAGGCTCCAGCAGAGAGCAAATGCGACGATCAAGATCGACCAGATAACCGAGTACGGGACGGCCCCGACCTCTCCGGATGTGTCGATCGTCGTTCCTGTCTACCAGAACATCGAGCACCTCGAAGCCCAGCTCGCTGAGTTTGCCGACGACCCGGCGATGCACGCAGCCGACATCGTGTACGTGCTCGACTCGCCCGAGGCGGCGGATTCATTCGACTACCTCGCGTCCCACCTCTACCCGATTTACCTCGTGCCGTTCCGGATCGCCTTCCTGGAGCAGAATGCAGGTTTCTCCGGCGCGATCAACGCCGGCGCGTCCATCGCCCGCGGCCGATTGCTGTTGCTGCTCAACTCCGACGTGCTGCCGGACAAGCCCGGATGGCTGGAAACAATGCGCGCCTTCTATGACTCGCAGCCGCAGATCGGCGCGCTCGCCCCCAAGCTGCTCTACGAGGACGACTCCATTCAGCACGCCGGGATGCACTTCACCCGGTCGCCGGGGCAATCCGTCTGGCAGGACGCGCAGTACTACAAGGGCCTACACCGCACGTTTCCAAAGGCCAACGTGGCGCGCACGGTCCCGGCGGTGACGGGCGCATGCATGATGATCGACCGTGCGCTCTTCGAGGAGTTCGGGGGCCTCAGCGGCAACTATGTACGCGGCGATTACGAGGATTTCGACCTCTGCCTACGACTGATCGAGTCGGGCAGGGAGAACTGGTTCCTGCCCGCCGCTGAGCTCTACCACCTCGAAGCGCAGTCGTACACTGCAGACCTGCGTCAGCCGTCCAACCGTTACAACGTCTGGCTTCACACGCACCTGTGGAAGGACCGGATCGGCGAGCTGCTTACGGCAGAGGACCTTCAGGGCGAAGCGAGCACAAACGACAAGATCCGCACTGCAGCCCCGTAAGCGGCGCTTCGCACCACGAAGGGGTCTGGCATGAGTGACTGGCGACCCGCGTCCTTCACGTCGCATTTCCGCGGGCAAGCGCCGGGGCCGCCGCAGCTGGGGCGATGGGAAGCGGTCCTGCACGTCGAGCGCACCCTTACGTTTCACCTCTTGACGGCGATTGCACGCCGCCCCTGGCTGCGACGGCTGTTTGGCGTCTCTGCTGACTTGGGCTCGGCCTGCGGCCCATCGCTTTCCGAGCGAGAAGCGCGAGTGAATGCAATGCGCAACACCATCTGGGGACGACGAATCGGGAGAGCGCCGGCACGATATGACCCGACCACCGTCGAGCGGGCGGGGCAAGACCTACCCCCGGTCGGCCCGCTCTTGGACAGGGAGATCGACACAGCACTGACGCTACTCGGGAACATACCCTTCGAGGAGCTTCAGCGAAGGGGCTGGCACCTGCAGCCGAATCACTTCTACTGGCCGCTCAACGACGTCACGTTTCTTCGTGAGAACCGCGACCTGTGGACTGGCTCGAAGCTTCCAAGTGGCATTGCATTCGACATGGAGGGCCAGGCAGCGCTCGTCGAGCGTCTGGCGAAGTATTCGAGCGAGCTTGCGGACATTCGACGAGGACCGCCGGAGCGCCCCGGTGAGGTCACGTGGGGACAAGGGTTCGGCGGGTTGGATGCATATTGCTACTACGGGCTGGTACGTGACTTGCGGCCGTCGCGCGTGGTCGAGGTCGGCATCGGGCTCTCAAGTCTTCTGCTTGCACGTGCTGTCGCCGCCAACGGGGAACCCTGCGAGGTGACCCTGGTTGATCCGTATCCCCCGAGAGCTGTGCTGGGCGAGCTTCCGGAGAGCTGGGAAGTAGTGCCCAGCCTGGTACAGCGTGTGGACCCAGAAGTCTTCGGTCGCCTTCAACCGGGCGACATCCTCTTCTATGACGGCTCGCATTGTGTGCGCACGGGAAGCGACGTCAACTGGATGTTCTTCGAGGTTCTCCCGCATCTGGCGCCAGGTGTCTGGATTCACGTGCACGACATCTGCTGGCCCATGGATTACGGAAAGGACTGGATCCTCGATGAGGGGCTGAGCTGGAACGAGCAGTACTTGGTACAGGCATTCCTCATGCAAAACAGCTCATACAGGGTCCGCCTCGGCTCCGTGTTGCTGCACCACTACAAACTGTCGGCGCTTGAGGATCTCTTTCCAGGCGGTACTCTCGGAGCCAGCAGCCTTTGGCTGGAGAAGGTCGCCTAACGCTGAAGACGTTCCCGGTTCCAAGCGCCAAAGGGGCTGACGCGCTCAGCCGCCGAGGCCGGGGTACCGCGTCATCAGCTGCTCGATCCGCTCGTCCCACAACCGCGTGTGCAGCCACCGGTTGTAGCGGGTCGTCAACTCGCGCAGGTCCTTGGGATAGGACTGGTCCTCGAGGTGGTACAGCTCGGCGCCGGGCATGTACCAGTTCTCGCGGCCCTCGTCGATCAGGCGCAGGCAGAAGTCCGAGTCCTCGAAGCCGCCCTGCAGGTATCGGTGCGAGAGCCCGCCCATGCGCTCGTAAAGCTCCCGCTCCACCATCATGCACGCGCCCGTGACAGCAGGGACCTGGCGCGCCATGTTTGCCGCGGGCAGGCTGCGGTGCTGGCCTTTGAAGTAGTGCATGTGGTCCCATACGGGCGGCGACACCGGTGGACGGTGGAAGTAGATGCCCGCGTGCTGGATTGAGTCGTCCTCGAAGAGGAGCTTCGGCCCGAGTGCGCCGATGTCCGGTGTGGCGTCGTAGAAGGCGGTCATGCGACCCAGCCACCCGGGCTGGTCGGGCACCACGTCCGAGTTCAGCAGCAACAGCTTGTCTGCACGCGCGAGCTCCGCTGCCCGGTTGTTGACGGCCGTGAAGCCCGCGTTGCCCTTCATCACCGCGAGCCTGAACGGGATGCCGTAGATCGAGTGCAGGCCGTGCGCCAGCTCGTCCAGCACGATCGCCTGCTCAGGCGAGTCGAGCACGTACATCAGGTCCTGGCCTGACATCTGCGGATCGCTTGCCCAATGCGCCATCTGATACTCGAGGAACGAGAGCTGGGCGTAGAGCGGCACGATCACAGACACCGAGGGCGCGGGCGGGGGCTCGCCGAATTGCACGACGGTTTCGATCGCGGGGACGTCGCGCAGGCCTTCCTGGAGCCGCGACATCGCCGGGTGCACCTGCATGCGCATCAGCTCGTCGGTCCCACGGTGCTCGAACCGCAGGCAGAAGAGGATCCGCTCCCGCACCGTGACGGGATCGCTGACCACGTGCGCAACGGCATTTTGCATCGCGTCTCCCGAGGCCGTCTCGAGCTCCAGCAGCCAACCGTGTGACACAAGACTCGGTCCGTCGAGGTCGGCAAATCGCATGAACCCGTGGCGGTGGCCCCTGACGCCGGCCTTGTCGCCGAAGACCTCCTCCATGTCACGTCTGCCGTGCCGGAAGAGCCCCGGCAGCAGCTCGGCCCGGCCACCCTCGGGGGCGATCACCGTCAGGCGCGCGGCCGTGTTGTCGCGGTCGTGCATCCAGCCCTGGACCCACACTCCTCTCTCATCGACCTTCAGCGCCACATCCACGTGGGCCGCGTTGTGCTCGTCGCTGGTGCGAAACATCTGGGGGAGCGGCGGACGCAGCTCCTGCTGCAGGCTCGCGAGCAGCTGTGCGAGCGGGTACGAGCCGCTGCGCTCAAGGCTCGGCGCGACTGCAGTCCACAGAAAGTGCAGGGCCCGCGCGCGTTGCGCGGGATCGAGCCGGCCCAGCTCCTCGCGCACGAGGAGTGCCGGGTCGATCGGCTGCCCGGCGCCGACAGGCTGCGCCGTAGCGAAGCGGCTCACCGCGAGCAGCCGGCTCCCGGCCTCGTTGCCGTTCGACAGCGCGAGGGCCCGCGTCACGACGTCGACTGCCTGGTCGCCGCTGGCAGACGAGGCTTCGAGCTCCTGCTGCTCGGCCTCTGAGCCCGGCCCCGCCTGCAACAGGACATCGCTCGTGAGCCAGGCGCTTCGCTCCAGCAAGTTCATCGCGCGAGGGTCTGCTCGCTGGGCATCCTGCGCTCGCGCAGGCTGGTGTAGAGATCGGTGAGGCTCGCGATGTGCTCGTCCATGCCGTAGACGGGCCGCGCCCCCCCGCGCAGCTCCTCCCAGAGCCCCGGGGTGGTCACCGCTCGTTCCAGCACCTCGGCGAGGCTCGTGCCATCGCCGACGTGGAAGTGGAGGCCGTCGACACCATCGGTCACCTTCTCGGCCATCCCGCCGATGTCGCCGCAGATCACGGGCCGCCCGTGGAGGAACGCCTCCTGGATCACGAGGGGAGAGTTCTCCCACCACCGGGAGGAGACGACGACCCAATCGACCTCGGCCATCAGCTCGGCCAGGTCCTCCGGGTCGTAGCGTCCGCGCATCGTGACGTTGTGCGCGGTGCGCTTGGTGGCCTCGAGGAGGTCGCTGAACTCCTGCTGGAACTCGGGGGTCTGCAGCTCGAGATTGGCCCCGTGCAGCGACAGGTGCGCGTCGATGCCGCGCTGGTTCAGCAGGGTCATGGCCTCGAGCAGGACGTCAACGCCCTTGAAGTAGTTGAGCTGCCCGAAGAAGGCGATCCGGTTGCGCGGCGCCCCCGGCTCGCGGGGGGCTTCGGGTGCGCGCGCCCGCGGCACCCGGCCATAGTCCTCGAAGCGGATGCGCTCGCGGGGGATACCCCAGTCGACGTAGCGCTCCAGCAGGAACTCGCTCGGGGCCAGGAACATGTCCACGTGCTTCGTGTGCGACTTGATGAAGCGCTCGCGCAGGAAGAAGTCCGCCGGGGGGATGTCCGGATAGCACTCGTGGCAGCGGCGGGGCGAGGCTTCCATGCACAGCTCGCCGGTGCGCCGCAGCATTTGACCGTCGAGGCGGCAGATCGACAGGTACTCGTGGAGCGTGAACACGATCGGGACGTCTGGGAGCACGCGGCGCGTGTGCGAGACCGCATCCCAGCCGATGCTGTGGATGTGCTGGAAGTGCACCACGTCGGGCCGGTGTGTCCGCAGGAAATCGGTCAGATGCGTCGCGTAGAGCCCCTTGTCGCGGGAGGTCATCTGGAACCAGTCGTAACGCTCCCAATCGGTGTAGAGGAAGAACTGGTTGGGATCGTCCGGGGTCACCGCGCTGAAGGGCGCACCGGGATGCGGCTCGCGCTTCATCGCCGCTCCCGACCCGATGCGCGCGACCAGCAGGGGCTCGATCAGGTCCGACTCGCGCAGCGCCTCGTACAACTCGTAGGCGTAGGCCTCCGCCCCGCCCGGATGCACGGCGGGATGGTTGTGCATGACGTAGAGAACCTTTTGCTTCCCCATCACCCAGACGGCTCGCGCCTGCCGACCGATCACCCCCCCAACTCACATTACCGGACAAAGTATTCCGCAGACGGCTTGCCTATGGTGTGCCGACCGAAAGGAGACCGATGCACGCAGTGATCAAGGCGGTGTCGAACCGCAAGGGGCCACAGGTCCAGGTCGTCGGCACCGTCGACTTGGAGGACGGAGTCGCCGTCCCGTCCAATCGCAGGGTCGCCCGCATCCTGCAGGGGCTGCAGGTCGAGGGCGAGGACCGGCGGCCACTCGGCCTCGACAGCGGCGACGCATATGTCCGCGCGCTGCCCAAGGCGGTCAAGGGCACGCACGTCGCCGACCTGGTCGAGGACGACGACCAGGACGAGTCGCCATGAGACGCCCTGTGTCAACCCCTGGCTTCGATCAGTCGAGTGAGGTTGCCGTGGCGAGCGGGGTCGTAGGGAGCGCCGTCCTGCCAACAGCGCCAGAGCACCCGGCACCAGGCGCGCCCAAGCGTGCGGATCGCATGCGGATGGTCCTGGCCGCGGCCACGCGCGTCGGCGTAGACCTTGGCGGCCCAGGGATGCCAGTGGCGCGTCGAGTCGGCGAGCACGCAGAGGTGCCTGCGCAAGCGCTTGTCGCAGGCCCAACGGAAGGCCGCGGCGCGCTGCTTGCCCGACTCGACGGCGACCGGCGCCTGGCCGGCGTCGGCCGCGAGCGCGCCGTTGGTCGGGTAGCGCGCGCGGTTGTCGCCGACCTCGCAGAGGAGGCCGGCGGCCGTGACGACCGACTTCGGGTCACGGAAGAAGGCCAGGAAGATCGCGCCGTCGCGGTGCGCGCGCACGGCGCCCTTGATCTCGCTCGTCAGCTCGGAGATCCGCTCGACGAGCGGGCGCAGGCAGGCGACAAGCGCGAGCACGACCTGACGCCTGGCTTCGAGCTCGGCCTCGCCGACGACCGCGAGCGGCGCACCGCGCAGCCTGGCGAGCAGCTCATCGACCGGCCGGCGGCCGCAGTAGCTGCTGCGCGCAAGGAAGGCGGCCAGGCGCTTGGGGCCGAGGCTGCGCGCGTCGTCGGGGCTCGGATAGCGCTCGATGAAGGCGAGCGCGATCTGCGAATCGATCTCGGCGAAGATGCGCCGCGCACCGGGCCAGAAGGCGTCGAGCTGCGCGCGCAGCTGGTTGGCGAGCGCGACGCGCGCCTCGACGAGGTCCTCGCGCGTGCGGCAGAGCGCCTGCAGCGCGACCGTCTCATCAGCTTGTGCACAGAGCGCCGGGAAGCGGTGGGCGTCGGTGCGACAGAGCTCGCAGAGCACGAAAGCGTCGAAGCGGTCGGACTTGCCGCCGGCGGCGCGGAAGCGCTCGCGCGCCGCCTTGACCTGATTCGGGTGGATCGCGAGGACCGTGATCCGCGCGGCCAGCAGGCGGCCGACGAGCAGACCGTTCGGGCGCTCGATCGCCGCGCGCTCGATGCGCTGGTCGACGAGCGTTTCAATGAGCCGGCTGATCCCGGCCTCGTCGTGGGCGAAGCGCTCAGCGACGAGCAGCTCGCCGGTCTCGCTGTCGGCGACGCGCACGTCGTGCCATTCGTCGGCCCAGTCGATTCCGCAGATTGCAGTCATGTGTGGTCCTCCTCGGTCGAGGTTGCTTTCAACGAAGCCGACCAAGAGGTACCGTGGCGGGTGCTCATAGGCAGGCCCTCTGGGGGGCAACGCCCTGTTGCCGCTCTGGGTGCCTCCCACCGTCGGGTGGCGCTGGTCTCATGCGGGCCGTCTTCGCGGCAAGCGAGCGAGGCGCTCTCCCGACGGTGGTCGACTTATGTGGGGAGCCAGTCTGCGGGGTCGCC